>NZ_WUMM01000013.1:0-121452 GCF_009826875.1 Shinella sp. AETb1-6
AGCGCGTAAAGCCATGTCGATTTCGGTGTTCGTGCCGTCGTTCATCGCAACGAGAACGTGGGGCCTTGCAAGATAGCCGTCCATATCGAGGCAGTCCTTGCCCGCCATCGAACTGCGGTCCGCCACGCAGGCGAAGTGCTCGATGGCGAGCTGCCCGGCTTGCAGCCGTTCGGGAAGATCAGGAAAGACGCCCAGGGCGAGATCGCACTCGCCGTCCAGCAGCAGCCGTAGCATGGCTTCCCGGCTCGACTGGGTCACTACAAGTTCGATCCCTGGCGCCTCGCGACGCAGCCTTCGCAAAAGACCGGGGAGCACAACGGCAGAGCCATAGTCCGACATTGCAAGGCGGAAACCTCGTTTCTCACGCGCAGGGTCGAAGCCGTTCGGGCCGAGGACCTCCCTCATCTGTCGCAGGGCTTGATCCAGAACCGGCGCGATCTCCATTGCCTTGGCACTTGGAACAAGCTGACCACCGCGGCGTACGAGCAGGGGATCGTTGAACAGAAGACGCAGACGCCCGAGCGCATGGCTGACTGCCGGCTGGCTCATATTGAGCCGCGTGGCTGTCCGCGACACGTGCCGCTCGGCCAGAAGGGCATCAAGGACCACAAGAAGGTTGAGGTCGACGCCTCGCAGATTATTCACATCATGCATAGCGAAGATATTACATCGGAATTTCCATCAGCACACCAAATAGTGCACGTGGTGGGCATCGGAGGTTATTCGCCATGCAAACCAATACAATATTCCTCATCTTCGCTGCCGTCGTGACCGGTGCGGTCGTTCCGTTTCAGGCAGGAGCAAACGCGGCTCTCGGACGGTCGCTTGGTCATCCGCTTTGGGGTACGCTCGTATCCCTTTGCGTCAGCCTGGCCTGCATCCTGCCCGTCATGCTTTTGACGAAGGTGCCGTTGCCGGCCCTGTCAAACCTTGTCCACGCGCCGCGCTGGATATGGATCGGCGGCATTGTCGGCGTCGTCTACATCACCGGCGCGCTCATGCTTGCGCCAAAACTCGGCGCGGCCGGCTTCATCATGGCGGTCATCGCCGGGCAGATGCTGGCGTCGATCATCATCGACCAATGGGGCCTCGTCGGCCTGCCGCAGCAACCCGTTTCATGGTCCCGCCTTGCCGGCCTCGGCCTCATCTTTCTTGGGCTGATCGTGATGCAGTTGCAGACATTCTGGCTGAAGCCGCCTGCCGGTTCGTGACGGCTAAATGCCTGCGCCGACAAGCCGCGTCAGGGCGAGGCAACGAGATGAAAAAAGTTCAAACACCGCCGGATCACGACGTCCCACTTTCAGAGGGCTTCACGTTCGAAAAGTGATGCAGCGCTATCAGCCATGCGCTTTCAGTCTCCGTCACAACGAAGGAGGTGCGAACCCTGTTATGCACGATCGTGCCGTCCATACGGCGATTGACGATATTGCCGAAACCCTGCGCGATAAACAAACCCTCCCCTAGAGAGCGGATTTGCTGGTCGATGAGGGAGAGCGTCACGCCCTGGAGAACGTCCTCATAGCTGCGGAAATACGCCTCGACATCCAAGCGGCCGACATAAAGCCGGGGGAGCAAACCAAAAAAAACGGCGTCGTCCGTGTAGATCCGCGAGAGCGCCTTGCTATCCCAGGTCGCCGCGGCATCGTTCCACCGCTGCTCTATCTGATTGAGGATTATTTCATGCATTTGAAAACAGATGCTCTCGGACGGAAACCTAGCGGCAGCCATCATGGGTTATGTTTCGGGTCGAATGGAGGGTAGAGCGTGGCGCCCGCCGTCAGCGGTTGCCCGCCGACGGCATCCTGGTTGCGCGGATCAGTCGTAGTATTCAGCAGGCGCCTTCTTGAAGGCCTGCCAGGTTTCCATATCGTGGCCGGGCACGACGATCGCATTTTCCTTCTCGGCGATACGCCGCAGCCTGCGTACGGATGCCGCTGCCTCGCGCGCCGAGGTCAGCGCACCCGGCAGGCATTTCTCGTTCCAGTGATCCATCGTGTAGGCCGCATCGATCGCCAGCAGGATCGAGCCAGTGTTCGGCAACCGCACCATGATCGACTGGTGACCGGGCGTATGCCCCGGCGATATGAACGTCTGCACGCTGCCGTCGCCGAACACGTCGTACTGGTCTTCGTCCTCCATCACGTCCCAGGTGATGCCGTCCTTTGTCAGGTCCTTCTTGATATAGCCGCCCTGCATGAACCAGTCCGCGGAGAAGGCCCAGTCGATCTCGCGGCGCTGCACCAGATGGCGCGCCTTTGGGAAATTGCCGCAGGCGCCGGAATGATCGAGATGAAGATGCGAGTGAAGCACGAACTTGATGTCGTCAGGCTTCATGCCGATCTTGGCGAGCTGGTTCACGCAGCCCTCGACCGGATCCATGATCGGGTAGTACTTCTTGGTCGTCTCGCCCCACCAGCCTTCCGGATCGTGGGCCGCCTCGACGGCCGTACCGCCATCGATGACGATGTTGCCCTTGGGATGGACGATCAGATACCACGGTATCGGCGTGAAGAACGGATCCTGACTGTAGCCGAGCTTAATGTCGACTTCCTTCTGCCGGATCTGGCCGGTCTGGAACATGTAGAGCCTGATATCTGTGCTCATGGGGTCTCCTCCTGTCATGAATAGGCTGCGGCTAAGCCGCGGTTTTCGATTTGCCGCTCAGCGTGACGGCCAGAAGCTCATCGTAGGTCCAGTGGGTCTTCGGGGCTTCCGCGACGCACTTGCCGTCGTGAATGACCATCACGCGATCGGCAAGCGCCAACGTCTCACGCAACGATGACGACACAAGCAATACTGCCGCGCCATCCTGCGCAAGCTGCAGGATGATGTCGTAGATTTCCTTGATCGCACCGACATCCACGCCGTTCGTCGGTTCCACGATGATGTAGAGCGATGCACCGGCACTCATCCATTTGCCGATGACCAACTTCTGTTGGTTGCCGCCCGA
Organism: Shinella sp. AETb1-6; assembly: GCF_009826875.1. Lineage (NCBI taxonomy): Bacteria > Pseudomonadati > Pseudomonadota > Alphaproteobacteria > Hyphomicrobiales > Rhizobiaceae > Shinella > Shinella sp. AETb1-6. Next base: position 2,951 of record NZ_WUMM01000013.1, read on the forward strand.
AAAGAAACGGACCTGCAAGGCGGCGTTGCGCGGGCGAACCGCGAGCTGGCCCATCACGTCGTCGGAATATTTCCTCATCGCGCCGGGACGTATGGTCAAAAACCGCTCAAGCCTGTTCAGTATCGGAAGGCAGATGTTCTCGGCAATGGAGAGCGCCGGGAAGAGCGCCTGCTTGCGCCGATCCTCGGGAATAAGGGCCACGCCCGAACGGCGCGCGGCAATGGGTGTCCTGACGTCGATGGCCTTGCCGCGCAGGCTGGCCTTGCCCGCATGGCGCACGACGCCGCCTAGTGCGCGCGCTACATCCTCCATGCCGCCGCCGACCGGCCCCGTAATGCCCAGAACCTCGCCCGCTCGGATGGTGAATGAGAGCGGCGACAGGTTGGCCGTCGCCAGTTCCGTGGCCTCCAGAAGAACCTCCGGGCGAGCCCGGCTGCCATCATTATAGATCGACAACTCCGAGCGATTGCGATCGACCATCAGCTCGGTCACCCGGTCCTCGGTGACTTCGCCGCGGTTCAGCGTCCCGGAGACCAGCCCGCCGCGCAGGATCGTTGCACGATCGCAGATTTCCTGCACCTCCCTGAGGCGATGGGAGATGTAGACGATGGCGATGCACTGCTTCTTGAAGCGTTCGATGATGCGGAAGAGCACTTCCGATTCCGCCGCGGAAAGGCGGGCCGTGGGCTCATCCAGCACGATCAGCTTGTATCGGCGATGAAAGAGCGTCGCCAGCGTAACCAGTTGCATCTCGGCGGCAGAAAGCGTGCTGGCCATACGGCGCGCATCAAGGTCGATGCCCATGTCGGCCAGGATCGCGGTTGCCTCGTCGTGGATTGCCCGGTCGCTGACGCCAAACCGCCCCGGTTCGTTGCCAAGCAGGATATTCTGCCCGACGGTGAAGCTGGAAACGAGTTCGGCGTCCTGGTAGACGGCGCCAAGACCCAGGCGGTGCGCTTCGGGCGGGCTGGAGACCCGCACAGACGCGCCTTCGAGGAGGATCTCGCCGGCGCTGGGTGAATAAACGCCCGTGAGGATCTTGATCAAAGTCGACTTGCCGGCACCGTTTTCGCCGAGCAGACCGTGCACCTCGCCGGCAAGGAAGCTGAGGCTCACGCCCTTCAGCGCCTTGGTGCCGGCAAATTCCTTTTCGAGATTTTTCAGTTCGACGAGTGCTGTGTCAGTCATGGTCCTTACCTCAGATGAACTTGAGGTGGACTTCTTCGCGGTTGAGAAGCGCGTTTGCGCCGACCGCGATGATGAGAACCAACCCTTGGAAGATGTGGCGGGCGGCAAACGGGAAGCCGACCATGTTCATGCCGGAATCCACCATGTAGAGGAAGAAGACGCCGACCAGCGTGCCCAGCAGGTGGGGCTTTCCCTTGCCGAGGACAGTCGCGCCAAGGAACACGGCAGCGAATGCCTCCAGCAGATAGCCTTCGCCACCAACAGGCTGCGCCGACGAAGAGATGGATGTCACGATCACCCCGGCAATGCCCGACATGAGAGCAGACAGCACAAAGGCGAGGATGACCCAGCGATAGACGTTGATGCCGGAGTAGAAGGCCGCCATCGGATTGTCGCCAACAGCAGCGATATAGTGGCCGATGCGCGTGCGCGTCGCGGCGACCAAGGCAACGAGGAACACCGCAAGCAGGATCAGAACCGGAACGCCGATAATGCCGAGCTTGCCCTGGCCCAAATAGAGGAAGGCCGTCTCGTCATAGCCGACCGGCACCTGATAGCCGCCGGTGATGAAGATGTTGATGCCCGAAAGAACGAACATCACCCCCAATGTCACCACGATGCCGGACAGCCGGCCGTAGGTGACGAGGACGCCGTTGACCGCACCGATCAGGCAGGCGGCAACAAGCGCGACGGCTATTGCGGCCCATGGCCCAAGGATTGGAATGAGGAAGGCGACGAGGATTGACGACGTGGTCACCGTCAGGCCGATCGACAGATCGAAGCTTCCGGAAATGACGACCCATGTCAGGCCGAGCGATACCAGTGCGCTGACGATCATGGAGAACAGGATATTGTTGAGGTTCGATACGGTCGCGAAATAGGGCGAGGCGATGGAGAAGCCGACCGCCGCCAGCACGAGCACGATGATGGTTCCCCAGCGCCGCAGAAAGCGCATGGCAGCGGACTCTTTTCGTCCCGAGGCCTGTGTTTTTTCCAAGGCGTTTCGCGTCGTCTTCGCCCTCGCGAGGCTTTCCTGCTCTTGCGTCACTGTTCTGTTCCAGTCGTTCTTGATCGATAGAGGGCAAGCGCCGGCCTGAGCCGCAACGACCTACCCGTTTGTCATGCGATGGAAGACGCATGCGGCGGGCGGGAAGATGGTGCCCGCCGCATGCCAGGCCGGCCATCAGCCGCCGAACTGCTTGAGCAGGGCGATCGCCTGCTCGTCCATGCTCTTGAGTTCGGCAAGGGCCTCTGCTGCCTGATCCGGCGTCTTGGTGATGACCGGAATGCGGTAGACGAGGTTCGGGACATCCTCGCCCCGGGCGAGTTTGACGGCGAGCTCGCCGGTCTTGCGGCCGATTTCGGGGAACGGGGAGTCGCAGCTGAAAACCACCGGAACCTGCTTGGCGGCCCAGGCTTCGAGGAACTGGGTCGACAGGTAGTGGTTGAACAGCGGAACATCGTCGCGGTTCATTTGCTTGAGTGCCTGCCCGGCTCCAAGCGTGAAGGGCCACCACCACGAAATAAAGCCGGCCAGCGAGCCGGGCTCGGGATTGGCCTGCAGCAGGGACAGCATGTTCTTGCGGCCCACGGAGATTTCGTCCGTCGTGCCCTGCCCGCCATCGATGAACGGCAGGACCTTCATGCGCGGCTCGTAACGGCACATCAGCTCGAACATGTCGACTTCCATGTCGAACGGGGTGAAGTAGCCGCGCTGTTCTGCGGTCTGGGCGAAAGTGCCCTGACGCTTGCAGTAGTTCTGCACGAAGTAGCCCAGCGTCGTGGCGGTGCCCCACACATCGTCCATGACGGCGGGCGAGTCCTTCACGGGTATGGTAAAGCCGACCGTCTTGATGCCGCGCTTGTGGGCTTCGTCCGCGATATAGGCCGTCTCGGATTCCTGGGAGTAGATGCCCATGACGAGCGCGTCGATGCCGCGATCGAGGAGCGCGCGAGCAGCGGCCTGCTCGCTCGCCTTTGTCGGCTCGCCGCGAACGGTCACGACTTCGCCTCCGGCATCGAGCACGGCCTTGACGATCTGCCAGCAGCCGCGCCGCCAGGGTTGATTGAATGGCCCATAGGTCAGCGGAACACCGATGCGCACCTTCTTGCCAGGCGCTGGCGGCGTGATCTCTTCCGCGCTCGCGACCGTCGCAGACCCAGCAAGGGCCGCACCGCCGATAACGCCGGCCGCGCCCTTCAAAAGGGTGCGCCGACTGAACTGCGCAAATTCGGTGGCCTCCTCGGCAAGTCTTCGCAGCCGTACGGTGTCATCAAAGAAGCTCATGTTTTCCTCCCTGTCGCTTCTGATCTGCAGAGGCTTGGTGCTTTCCCACCGGACGACGGCTGGACACGCTTCGCCGGCGGCGCCGGACCACCTCCGGCACCCTGCCCGCTTCGATCAACCGGAAACCCGTCGTGGCGACCGGCGGCCGCCCTCCTCTTATGGCCAATGAACCATATTACATGGTTGCCTGACAAGTGAATTCTGCTATTCTTGCGGAAAAAGATGCGATGGGGCAGTTGCGGGCGGCAAAGCCTGTTAAAACCGCTCCGGATGGTAGAGTCAGGGAAACGGAAACGCTCGGAGGGCGCGCATGGTGCTAGATGACAGGGTAACACGCGGCCCGTCGCTTGCGGATTCGGTCGCCGGCCGCATCCGTGCCGACATCACGTCCGGAACCTATGCGAAGGGAGACAAGCTGCCGACGGAGCGTGTTCTTTCGGAGAAGTACGGCGTGAGCCGGCCGATCATCCGCGAGGCAATCGGCTCACTGAAGCGAGATGGCCTGGTCGCGACGCGTCAGGGGCTTGGCGCCTTCGTCATCGAAACCAAGGAAATTGCCTTCCGGCTAGCGGGCGTCGATCTGACCGATGCGCTCGATGTGCAGAACGTCATCGAACTGCTAATGGCTGTCGAGTCCGCGGCGACGGCGCTTGCGGCAGAGCGGCGTTCCGAAACGCAGCTCCGCGAGATCGAACGGCGGCTCAACGCCATCCAGACGGCATTCGACAACGGCGAGGCCGGCATCGAGGAGGACCTGGCGTTTCACCGGGAGATCGTCGATGCCTGCGGCAATCCGCATTTCCGTGAAATGTCGGATTTTCTCGAATCCCATGTCCGCAACTTCATCCGCAAGGCGCGGGCCAGCACATTGCGCAATGCCCTTCTCAAACAGGTTCAGGCCGAACATACGGCGATCTACCGTGCCATCGCCAAAGCCGACCCGCAGGAGGCGCGGCTGGCGGCGGAAGACCACCTCCGCGGCGCGGCCGACCGCCTGACCTTGCTTCTCAAGGGCGCAGACGATGAACAAGCGTCGAGAACCGAGCCTCGGTGATGGAGTGCGATCATCGGCCTGAGCGCCAAACAGAGATCCCAAGACGTCAGGATGTATAACCGCAGCACGTCATCTCCCTTGATCTTGAGTTAGGTTCCGCCGCATGGAGGGCAAAAGGCGTCTCTGCGCCAGGAGCTTTCCCCTGCTGCGCAGGAGTGGCTGCTCGCAGATAACATAGGCGCAGAGACCTGCGGCCAAACCGGCACACATCGATGTGACGAAGATGATCGGCGGGGCGAGGCCGACAGCGCCGCCGGCCTTGGCCGCGACGGAGATCGCGAAGGTGTGCCAGAGATAGATCGAATAGGATGCGGAGCCCAGAAGGGCGGGAACCTTCGCGAACGGCACGCCACGGCCGTGTTTTTCCAGAAAGGCGGCTCCATAGACAAGGGCGGCAGCGAGCGGACCGCACGTCCATTCGTCAAACGGCAGGTTCAGAATGCCGATCATCGCAAAGCCGGCGAATGCCGCGACGATGAGGGCAAACGCCAGCCACCGGGGTGGAACATGCCTGGAAAGCCAAAGGCGGCCGATCATCATGCCGGCAACGAATTCCAGAATGATCGGCCTCGTATAGGTAGCAAAGAGGGCGTTGTCGCTTTCCACCATAAAGCCGAGCGCGACGAGGGACACAAAGATCGCCGCGACGACCGCGAGGCGCACGCGGCCGGGCAAGAGCAGGCAGGACGCAAAGACGGCGTAGAAGAACATCTCGTAATTGAGCGTCCAGCCCTGGACGAGCACCGGCCAAAGCTCTCCGGTGCTTGGCGAGCGCGTCGGGACAAAGAACAGCGACGCGAAGATATGGCTGGCCGTCAGCACCAGATTGGGAAACAGACCCGCGAGCGCTCCCGCCACCATCACCCCGGTCGCCAGCCAGTAGATGGGCACGATACGGCGGATACGCTCCCGCAGGAAGTGTCCGGGCGAAACGGGGCGCCGTTCGACGATCACCCACATGATGAAGCCGCTGATGACAAAGAAGACATCGACGCCGGCCGCGCCGATGGCAAAGGCGTAACCGCTTCGCTCGGCCGCATGGAAGGCGAGGACGGCGAGCGCCGCGAAGGCACGCAGATACTGAATGCCGTAGAGCGTTTCCCGGCGCGCTTCGGGGATGGCCGGGGACGTCATGCGGCCACCGTTCCGAGGCGAGGTCGTATCGATCTTCCCGCCGGCACGAAGCGATGCGCGCGGCTTCGCCTCCCGTTCGTCAGCTTGCCAGCGGCAAAGTAAAGCAGGAAGGAACCGACGTGATAGGGGTTGAGGATATCGATCTCCACGAAGGTGCGCACCGCCAGCAATGCCGCGATGGTGAACAGCACCAGCGCCTCGCGGTCGCGCGCAGCCGACAGCAGCCGGCGCAGGTGACCCGTGAGCGTGGCAAGGAGAACCATGGACAGCAGCAGGCAGCCGATCAGGCCCGTCTCGACCGTCGCGGCGATAAACGTGTTGTGGAAATGGAAGCCACTGCGCCCGGCGATGAAGAACGCCGCCCAGAGCCGCTCGGCCTCTGCAAAACCCTGCACCCAGAAAGCCTGGTAGCCGATGCCGACAAGCGGCGCAGCACTCGCCGCCGCAATTCCCTGCTGCCACAGATAGGTGCGCCCGGTAAGCGTCGCATCCTTGCCGAAGACGCCGAGGATCATCTCGAAGCCACCGCCATAGACGGTGGCGAGCCCGAGCCCCACGGTCAGCACGGCGAGCGCCGAAAACAGCATCTTGCGGTGGCGCGGGGCGAGCATTTCCAATGCGCGCAGCGCGACGCACAGACCGGCGACGGCGACGGTCGTGAGGACCGATGTGGCCGATTGCGAGGCCTTCAGGCAATAGAGCGCGACGAGCACGCAGCACACGGCAGCCAGCTTCCAGACACCCCGCTCCATGCCGAGAAAAAGCGCGGCGAAGGCAAAGAGCACGGCGAGCGAGGCATAGAACCCGAGCTGGTTCTTGGAAGCGAAGGCACCGACGAAGCTGTAGGTCCCGTCGAGCGGATCGAGATGATAGACGCCAAAGGCGAGCGAGTAGAACAACACCAGCCCCGTGCCGATCAACCCGCCGCGTACCAGCGTGCGCGTATCGACCACGCGCATCGCGATGAGGGCGCAAACGACGTGCGAGAGATATTGCAGCCCGGTGCGCATCGTCGCGCCCGGCGCCTGCGACCAGAACACGGACAGGCAGGCAAAAAGCGCAAACGCGAAAAGCCAGAGATAATGGGCATAGTTGCCGAGAACCCGCCGGTAATCGACGGCGACCAACGGCAGCCACAGGGCGTAATAGGCAAGGATCGAGACCTGGCCGAAGCGGAAGGAATAAGCGAAGACGAACAACGACAGCGCGACGGCGAAGGCGCCATAGGCCTCGTTGCCTTCAGGTCCGATGAGCCGGTGCTTCGCGATCCGCATGGGCAGTCTCACTGCGTTGCGAGACTGGCTTCCACCTTCACGATGTCACCGGGCAGGACCGGCGTCGTTTCGGTGGCGCGGATCTGCTCGGTCTTGTCCCCGACCGTGCGCACGATCGAATAGCCGATATTGGCGGCGGAAAGTCCACCCTTCAGCGTGGCGGCATCGGCCGATTGCATCAGCGCCTCCGACATCAGGTCACGGCTGGTGCCGAGCTTCAGAGCGAGCGTATCGAGTTCCTGCTCGGTGTTCTGTAGCTCTTGCGCCAGTTCGGCATCCCTGTCATTCGTCAGGTTCGTCTCATCCTGAGAGGCCTTGTTGATGTCCTGCTTGGCCTTCAGCGAGGCCGTGTCGATATCGAGCAGGGCGGCCTGGAGGTCGGCGGTGCGCTGTTCCAGCGCAAGACGCCGCGAGCTGATCGCGAGCCCCTTCTCCGCCAGCGTATCGACCTTGGAAAGGTCGCCCTGAACGAGTTCGAGCTGGCGCGTCTGGGTTTCGGACTTCTTGGCGAGCGAGTCGATTTCATTCTCAAGCAGCGACTTGAGATCGGCCAGCGCCGTCAGCTGCAAGCGCTGCCGCTTTTCCCGAGAGGCCATCAGCGCCTTCTCGCTTTCCATGATCGCCTTGGCCTCCTCGGACTTCGCGAGCTCCTTGGGCATTTCGATCTCCGTTGCGCCGGACATCTCCGCCACGATGCGTGCGCGGCGGATGAGCAGACGATTGCGCTCAGCGACATAGACAGCCGCCTCACCTTCCGAGCGCAGGAAATCCCGGGCGAAGCGCTGGCCGGGATCCGCCCGGCGCAGCCCGCCACCGAAGCTGATGGCCTTGAGGACCGTCAACCCCGGCGCATAGGGATAGGCACCGGGTGTCTGCACGTCGCCGGACAGATAGACCGGCCGGTATTCGGCGATCTCCACCGAGGCGGACGGCAGGTCCTTGAGGCCGAAGAGCACCTGCATCTTCTTGCCGATATCGGCCGAAAGATCCGCTGTGGTGCGGCCATCGGCAGGCAATTGGCCGATGAACGGCAGGGAAAGGGAACCATCGGCACCGATCCGGTAATCACCGCTGACGGCGCTCCAATCGCGGATCGCGCCTTCTGCGGTCTGCCATTCCGCCACGCGGATGCGCAACTTGTCCATGACGCCGAGCCGGTATTCCTCCGCAGAGGCGGAGGATCCGGCCATGAGCACCGCGGCGAGCGTGAGGCCACCGAGCATTCTCATGGAAAAGGCGTGCGCAACCGTGGCTGCGGTCGAGATCGTTTTCATGGCAACCTCTTGCGGAATCAGTAACTGCCGCGCGAAAGGCACACGGCCGGGATGGTGCGCACGACGATGACGAGGTCCCGCGTGAGCGACCAGTTGCGCACATAATGCGTATCGAAGGCGATGCGCGCCGCGTAGGAAACATCGTTACGGCCGCTGACCTGCCAGAGGCCGGTGAGGCCCGGGCGGCTGCGCAGATAATAGACGGCCGATGCCTCGTAGAGCTCCAGTTCGTCTTCGACCACCGGACGGGGGCCGACGATGCTCATCTCCCCCTTGAGGATGTTGATGAGCTGAGGAAGTTCATCGAGGCTGAGCTTGCGAAGCACCGTTCCGAGCACGGTGACGCGCGGATCGTCCTGCAGCTTGCGCGTGGCGCGCCATTCCTCCAGCGCTTCAGGGTTTTCTTCGAAATATTGCTGGAGAAGGGCATCGCCATTCTCCGCCATGGTTCGGAATTTCAGGCAACGGAAGGTCGTTCCATTGTAGCCGATGCGGCGGTGGCCATAGAAGATGCTGCCGCCGTCGGTGTATTTCACAAGCGCCATGATCAGCAGGAAGATGGGGCTGAGCAGGATGAGCGCGGCAAGTGCCACCAGGATGTCAAAGCTCCGTTTCGATATTCCCCCCACCGGCGGAGCACCGGCTGTCACAGAATTGAATAACGGCGAACTGGCCGATCGGCTCGCGGACTTCATAGAGATGGCTCCATTGGAATTGCGATGGTCGGGTCCCTCGGACGCGTTCAGACATCCAATACGCAGTGTATGGTCACAGTTTGTTTTTTGAAACGTGATGTGACGAATTGATTGCCGGAACCTGGCATTTAAGAAAATCATTATGTCCTAAAATTTTTTGTCCGGCAGTATATGAAAAGTATCAAATATGGGATTTTGTCGAACCAGGTCGCTGAGCGGCGTGCGATATTCCTATTCACGCGCCAAAATGACTTTCCGTTATCGGCTTGCCGCGCCCGATTTTACATATTTATACGCTACAGGCTCGGCATATGATGGTACATAGGCCCGCCTTAACCTGGCGGCCGCCAATAATTTTGCGCTGCAATATTATTTTGCGGCGCACACTTTTTCCATAAGCGACGCCTCATATTGTAACAAAAGGTGATCACGGCTATGCTGCAACGCAACCCACCGGCTGCAACGCGAAAGCACGTATTCGCTTTTTCGGGGTATTTTCGGCCGCCCGGGTTGGAAAGGTGCCGAAATCTGGGCAGCAAGGTGGCAGACGCGATTCTTCGGTCGACCACAACCGCCTTAACCGAACCGCAAGATCGGTCGGCTACGACTCGGAACCGGCCATGCTCGCCCTCATTAGTCCTGCTAGTTGCATGCAGTGCCGCCACCGCCTATAGTTCAGGCCAGCCTCAGAGGAGAAGGCGATCCATCGATGAAACCAGCGCCGGATACGAAATGGCGGGACAGCATGGCCTATGCGCCACGCTTTTTTGTGAGCATGGCCCTCGTGCTCGTGGCCTTTGCCGCCGTTACCTATGCCAGCACGGGCTCCGCCGCGACAACGGCGGGCCAGACCCTGGTCTGCGCGGTTCTCATCCAGCTCGGCTACTTCGGCGCGGTGCTCTACCTCACTTGGCGTGTCAGCAAGGCTCGCAAGGAAAAGACCGGATCGGGACGCCCTGCGACGGACCTCGAAAAGGCAAAGGCCACGGTCCCCGTTTCGATGAACGAGCCGGGCCACTCCAAGCCCTGACCCCAAACTGATCCTGCCGGGCCGTTTTTGTGCCCCCTTTCCCTTTCATGCTGCATTGCAGCGCGGACATGTCTGCGCCGTCGGCTCAGTACGAACGAGAGGTATGCCGTGATCCAGCAAGAAAAGGTCTGTGTCATTATCGCCGCGAAGAATGCGGAAAAAACGATCGGCCGGGCGGTGCGCTCCGCGCTCGCGCAGCCGGAGGTCGACGAAGTCGTGGTGGTTGACGACGGGTCGGACGACCGAACGCTCGCAGCAGCGGCCGCAGCAGACGATACGAGCCGGCGGCTCGACATCATCCGCTTCCGCACGAACCGGGGGCCATCGGCCGCGCGCAACCACGCCATCGCCGTATCCCGCGCACCTCTGATCAGTATTCTCGACGCGGATGATTTCTTCTTTCCCGGTCGCTTCAGGCGCATGCTCGCCTGCCCGGACTGGGATTTTATCGCCGATAACATCGCCTTCATGCCGGAAGCCGAACTCACCCGGCAACCGGATGATTTCGCGCCGCGTCCGCGTCGGCTCGGCCTTGCCGATTTCGTTCTCGGCAACATTTCCCGGCGCGGCGCGCCACGCGGCGAGCTCGGTTTCCTGAAGCCGGTCATGCGCCGCGCGTTCCTTGATGCGCACGACCTCCGCTACCGCGAGGACATGCGCCTTGGCGAGGACTACGAACTTTATGTGCGAGCGCTGCTTGCGGGCGCCCGCTACACCGTCATCGAAAGCTGCGGCTACGGCGCGGTCGTGCGTGCCGATTCCCTGAGCGGCCAGCATCGGACGAAGGATCTCGAAGCGCTGTATGAGGCGGAGCGCTCGATTCTTTCGGCGGGCAATGTACCATCCGAGGCTGAGCACGCGATGCGTCGCCATTGCCGCCAGATCGGCCGGCGCCACGCCTTGCGGCATTTCCTCGACCGCAAACGGGAGGGCGGCGCGCGCGCGGCCCTCGCTTATGCGGTCGAAAACCCCTCGGCCATGCCGGCCATTGCCGGCGACATCCTGCGCGACAAGTTGCAAGCCGCGCGACGGCGGATGAGGACGGAGCCTTCGGCGCCGCAAGACGGGTTGCGCTACCTGCTGCCCGCCTCCGCCACGCGATAGGATCTTAGAGATAATCGCGGCGCACGCCTTCCAGCACGGCGTATAGACGCTCCTTGCGTTCCAGAAGACGCGCGTCCGCGCTGAGTTGGGGTTCAGCACGGCTTGCCTGCCAGAGAGCCAAGGTGGAGGGCGCGGCGAGAACCTGTTTGGCGGCAAGACGAAGACCTGAGCGGGGCGCTGCCGTGGTAACGGCGACCGCGCTTTCCTCGGCTGCATGGCTCGCACCATCGTAGTCGACGCCCCAGAAACGGGCGCCCTTGCTGATGGCCTCGGCGCGTGTCGAGATGGGAATGCGCCGCGCGGTCGGATCGACGCCGACCGTCCCGGCCCAGTCCCGCCATTTGAAGCCGTTGATGTTGGCCGATGTGCTGACCGCTACCCACGGCACACGGAAAGCATCCGCAAGAATGGCGCCGTGCATGGATTCGGCGACGATCAGTTCGCATCCGGCGATCTCGCCGATCACGTCCTTCGCCTCGCCGCGCGGGTCGATATAGTGCAGGCCCGCCATCGCGCAGACGACCGGCCAGAGCCCGGCCACCGCCGATTCCCAGTGGGGAACGAAAGCGCATTTGATGCGCTTCGGCCGGTTTGCGAACTCCGGCATGTCCGCGACCAGCACGGCGGGATCGATGATGCCCAGTTCCGCCGGCAGGCCTACCCTTGCCGCCGTCAGCGGGCCGCGCACGCAGCGCACGTCCCACAGATCCCGGTCGCGCATGTCAGGCAGGGTGCCGTACCCGAAGCCGCTGCCGAGCACGAGCTTGCGGCCGGCCTGCGGCAGGAGAGCTTCGTTCAGCACCGTGCCCACACCAACGAGCAGCACATCGGCATGTACCTCGCGGAACCCCGGCAGCAGGAAATCCCATAGCCAGAGATTGAGGTCGTCACCGAAATTGCCGTGCTGCGATTCCCAGTAATAGGGCTTCATGGGTCTCTCCTTGTCTGCGTCAGCGGGAGAACTTGCCGACGGCAAGTCCCACCGCGCTTGCGAGGATGCGCGGATCGCGCATCGCCCAGCGGGCCAGCATGTCGAATTGCGGCAACTTGCGGTGCTTGACGCGCCGCGCCTGGCTCCACAGCGCCTGCCGGCGGGCGGTCTGCTTGTAGGATCGCAGCGACGCCACCTCGGCCGGTCGCTCGGCAAAGCGCGCCTCCAACCGGTCGAGCGCGACCCAGGTGTTGAACTGTTGGCGCAGGAACTGAGGTGAGTCGTTGTCGATCCCGTGGAAGATGTTGACCCCCTCCCCGCGAACCGCACCCGCCGCACCGCTCAGCACCACCCGTCGCGCGGCAAGCACGCAGTCGCAGAAGAACAGCACGTCCTCTGCCGCCAGCCGCAGCGCCGCGTCGAAGCGGATACGCTCGAAAACCGGCCGGCCTATCACCATCGAAGAGAGATGCAGGAAGCTCCAGTTCTTCAGCATGACCTGGGTGAGATCGGGAATTTCGATGAGGAGCGGATCATCGGCAAGGCGCACCACCGCCTCGGTTCGTGCGAGGTCCTCGATACCGAAATGGTAGTAGAACGCATCGCCCCCCGTGATGGAGGCGAAGTAGCAATCTGCAGAAAATTCGGTCATCGCCGCATGGGCGAGAGCGAGGTGGTCGGGCGTCCAGATATCGTCCGAATCAAGGAAGGCGACGAAGTCGGTCGCCGCTGAAACGCTGTCGAGCCCCGTATTGCGCGCGCCACCCGGACCGGCATTTTCCTGGCGCACGACGCGCACGCGCGCCTGTTGCTCCTCCGAAAAGGCGATCAGGTCGCCATCGGGTGGAAAAGGTGATTCATCGTCGACCACGATGACATCGAAGTCTTTGAATTCTTGAGCAAAAACAGACGTGAGTGCACGCCTCAGAATGCCCGGCTCCTTCTGATAGAAGGGAATGATTACTGTCAGCTTCGCCATCTTTTCGTCCCTGTGGTTTCTCTAGAAAGAGGTTCGTCTGGTCTCCTCCCACCGGGGCGCGGCCGTTTCCGGCGCAGGCTTTTGTCTTCGTCGACGCTCCTTTTTGAAGCAGGTTTCCGCCATGTCCCAGTCCGTGAACGCGAAGTCGGTAACGCGAAATGTCGGCTGGAGCGTCTTATCCAAGACAAGCACATTCGGGCTTAAATTTGTCACTGTGCCCATTCTTGCCCGACTGCTGACGCCGGAAGAATTCGGTGCGGTGGCCGTTGCGCTGGCCGTCGTGCAGTTCCTGGCGATGATCGGCGGGGCGGGTCTGGCCTCGGCGCTCATCCTTGAGGCACAGGAAGAATCCGAGACGATTCATTCGGTTTTCTGGGCCAATCTCGGCTTCGCCTTCCTGATGGCGGCGGGGCTCTATGTCTTCGCCGAACCCTTGGCGGACTGGTTCGGCGCGGCGGATGCGGCCTGGCTGTTGCAGCTCATGTGTCTGCTCATTCCCTTGCAGCTTGCCGGCGACGTCGCCTATGCGCTGGTCGCCCGCCGCATGCAGTTCAGCCGGGATGCGCTGTGGAGCATGATTTCCGAATCGATTGCGGCCGTCGTCGCAGTGATCCTTGCGCTCTCCGGTTTCGGCGTCTTCGCGCTCGTTGCCCAGCTTTTCGTTGCCGGAGTGATTCGGCTCGTCGGCCTCTTCTTCGTTTCGCGCTATCTGCCGCGGCTGCAGTTCCGCCTCTCAAGCGTCGTGCGGCTGACCCGGTTCAGCCTCGGCCTGATGGGCTCGGAACTTGCAAATTTCGTCACTTTCCAGTCCCCGATGGTGGTGATATCGCGCTTCCTCGGCCTTGCCGATGCCGGCGCCTATTCCGCCGCCAACCGCTTTTCCAGCATCCCCAATCAGGTTGTTCTGTCAGGCGTGATGGGCGTCCTCTTTCCCGCCTTCAGCGCAATGATGCACGACCGCCAACGCCGCTCGCAGGCGCTGATGCTGAGCACACAGGTCACGACCCTGCTGCTTGCGCCGATGATGTTCGGCCTTTGGGCGGTCGCAGAGCCGGCCATGCTGCTGCTGTTCGGCGCGCAATGGGCCGCCGCCTGGCCCGTGCTCGGGCTACTGGCCCTTTCCAAGGGACTGCTGACGCCCTGCAGCACCTTCATTCCCTACCTGAAGGGTTCGGGCCACGGGAGTGCGCTGTTCTGGTGGGCGGTGGGGCGCGCGGCGGCAACGACAGCCGCCGTCGCCTATGGCGCTTACAATGGCACGCTCATCGAGGCGATGGTCGCCCTTTGCCTCGTCAACGCGGCGGTGCTCGTCGGCTATTCGTGGGTCGTGTTCCGGGTCGACGAAACGCCTTTCCTCTCCGGCTTCTACCAATCCATCCGTCCGATGCTCACCGCCGCACTGATGGCGCTTGCGGTGCGTTACGCGCTCGAACACTATCTCGCCGCGCAGTTCCACCCCGCTCTACAGGTCGGCATCGGTATCCTGTTCGGCGGCGCGATCTACGCTGTTCTGACCGTTCTCACCGAACGGCCGCTGCTGCGGAAGCTGCTGGGTCTGGTGCGCCGGCCGCGTGCCGCATCGGCCGCAAGCCTGCCTTGAGACTGCCCCAATTCAGGGAAGATTCGCCGCAGTTCGCGCGGCTCCGCCCTGAATCACCGTAGTAGACCGAAAAAAATCCGGCTCGCCTACACCCAGAAATTGCGCTTAAATCAGTACATTCGAATAGTCTTCAAAGTATTGTCAACAGAGACATCACGCTTCTCTCACGCATATGTGAGCGTGCATCTTTGACGGAATGCAATTTCGCTTCCGATGCTGCGATGCAACCGGACCTGCCGGAAAATTTGCTGCGCTGCCACATTTTCTGCTGCCCGATCGTGCAAACTCCTCTTCACAGGCTTCGGTCTGATCTTGTTCAAAGGCCGCCCGATGGGAACGGCGCACCAGAGGGGTGACGCAACCGTGCAAATCGACGCGACAGTCTCCGCACGCATCAACATGATGCGGATCGTGCTGATATCGGGGATCATCTTCGTGCATGTTCCCCACGATCCGGCAACGAGCGCTTATGCGGGCGCGGTCAGCGGTTTCGACTGGATGCGCGTCTTCCTGGGCGACAGCCTGTTTCGTATCGGCGTGCCCTGCCTCAGTGCCATATCCGGCTACCTGCTTTTCCATCGCGGCTTCGAGGCCTTCGATTATCGCAGGACACTGCGTACCAAGGCCTCCACGATTCTTCTGCCGTTCCTGCTTTGGAACATCACCTTTCTCGCGCTCGTCTATCTAGCCCATCTGCGCGGCATCGGCTTCGGCTACCTGCCCGACGTGCCCAATGCCACGCCGCGGGAGATGATGAACCTTGCGCTCGCCGTCGAGAGCTGGCCGATCAATATTCCGCTCTATTTCCTGCGGGATCTCCTTCTCTGCCTGATCCTATCGCCGCTGATCGCGCTTGCGGTGCTGCGTTATCCGCGCACGGTGCTCGTGCTCATGCTGGCCTATGCCGTGCTGCCGGTTCCCAATGGCATTTTCCTCAAGAAATCCATTCTGTTCGGCTTCAGCTTCGGCGTGGCGATGGCACTCCATCGCGTCGATATCAGGCGCATGGATCGTTTCGCTTTGCCCGTCGTGCTGGCCGCGCTCGCGATGGCGGTGCTGCTCTCCTTCGCGCTTTATGCCTACGGTCCGGAATTTCCCGCCTGGCTCGACATGCTGCGTGCCGTTACCGCCATCGCCGGCATCTTCGGCGCCTGGGCGCTTTCGGCGCTGCTTGTCCGCACCGCCACAGGTCAGAGCCTGGCGCGGCTCGGCGGACTGAGCTTCTGGATATTCTGCGGCCACTATCCGCTGCTCATCCTCTTCTGGATGGTGTGGAACCGGTTCGGCAGCGCGGATTACTCGCTGTTCTATATCGCAAGCCCGCTTCTGGCCCTCGTCATCCTCGCTTCCACCCATGCGCTGGCACAACGCTTCGTACCCCCGCTGCACGCCATCCTCACCGGTCGCCGCATGGGCGACCGCAAACGGCCCCCGGCCGGCCGCCCACACCCGCAGATGAAGCCCGAGGGCTCCGTCGCCCAACGGAGGTGATCATGACCGTTTCCCTGACACAGGCCCTTGGGGCATCCGCCCTTCTCAGCATGCTGTGCACCACGGTTCCCGCCGCCGCGCAGGACGGAGCGAACGGCACGTCCTTCGTCGAGGAGTTCGATCGGCTCGACACCGCCCGGTGGTATGTTTCGGACGGCTGGAACAACGGCGCACACCAGAACTGCACGTGGTCGAAGGATCAGGTGCAGGTGGAAGGCGGAAAACTCCTGCTTTCCTTCGACGCGAAGCCCGCCGGCGAACGTCAGTATTCCTGCGGCGAGGTGCAGACCCGCAAGCGCTACGGCTACGGCACCTACGAGGTGCGCATGAAGACGGCGACCGGCTCGGGCCTCAATTCGGCTTTTTTCACCTACATCGGACCGACCGACAAGAAACCGCATGACGAGATCGACTTCGAGGTTCTCGGCAAGGATACCAACCGCGTCCAGCTCAACCAGTACATTGCCGGCAAGGGTGGAAACGAGAAACTCGTGCCTGTTCCCGGCGGCGCCGACAATGGGTTCAACGACTATGCCTTCGTCTGGCAGAAGCAAAGCCTGCGCTACTACGTGAACGGCGCTTTGGCGCATGAGGTGACAGACCCGAAGAAGTTGCCCAACCACGCGCAGAAAATCTTCCTGTCGCTTTGGGGCACCGACACGCTCTCCGACTGGATGGGTCGTTTTGCCTTTTCCGGCCCGGCGCGGCTGGAAGTGGAGCGTCTCGCCTTCACCGCTGAAGGAGAGCCTTGCCAGTTCGACGGTTCCGTCGCCTGCCTGGTGAATTGATCGGATGACGCCGATGCTACGGATCCTCTACCTCGTCCACGACCTTTCAGACCCCGCCGTGCGCCGGCGGGTGCTGATGCTGCAGGCGGGCGGCGCGGAGGTGATGCTTGCCGGTTTCCGCCGCGGCGAAAACCGTCTCGCCGACATCGAAGGCGTCACACCGCTGGAACTCGGCACGACCGCAGACGCGCGCTTTGCCCAGCGGCTCGTCGCGGTAGCCGGTGCGGTAGCGCGGCTGCCCCGAAAGCTCGCAGGATTGGCGAAACCGGACATCATCCTTGCGCGCAACCTTGAAATTCTGGTGCTTGCCCGCCGCGCCTCGACGCACTTCGGCACGGTCCCCATCGCCTATGAATGCCTCGACGTGCACCGCCTGATGCTGAAGGCAGGTCCGGCCGGCCGCCTCCTGCGTGGGGCCGAGCGCCATTTCGGGCGCAAGGCAGGGCTTGTCGTCACCAGTTCGCCAGCCTTCATAGAACACTATTTCAAACCCCTTTCGGGCATCCGCGCGCCCATCCATCTGCTGGAGAACCGGGTGCTGGAACTGGACGGCGGCGACGCCGGTCTGCCAGCGCGCATGCGCCCGACCGGCGCCCCCTGGCGCATCGGCTGGTTCGGCGCGATCCGCTGCCGCAAGTCGCTCGATCTGCTTTGTGCGTTTACGCGACGCATGGAAGGACGTTTCGAGGTGGTGTTGCGCGGCCGGCCGGCCTACCGCGAATTCGATGATTTCGACGGCATCGTCAAACGAGAACCCTTCATCCGCTTTGAAGGCCCTTACCGCAACCCGGAGGACCTGTCGGCCATCTATGCCGAGGTGGATTTCACCTGGGCCATCGACTTCTTCGAGGAAGGCCTGAACTCGCAGTGGCTGCTGCCCAACCGCATTTATGAAGGTGGTCGGCACGGCGCCCTGCCCATCGTTCTCGAGGGGACCGAAACGGCCCGCCTCGCCGCCCGGCACGGTGTCGGCATCGCCCTTGCCGATGGTCGTCTGGAGACGCTCATCCAGCGCTTCGCCGCCTTCGGCGATGATGATTACCGGGCGCTGAACGCGCGTCTCGTCGCGCTCGGCACACGGCCCTGGATCCTGGATCGCGCCGACTGCACGGCTTTCGTCCAGCGCCTTGGCGCGTTGCGCCAGCCGTCCGGACAGGCGGCGCCCCTGCAACCCCTCCCGTCCCTCATCGCCAACAAGGTGGATTGCCATGAACGCTGATGCTGTCGCCTCGGTGCGTTGCCTGATCGTCATCCCCTGCCTCAACGAGGCGGCTTATCTCGAGCGTCTGGTCCGACATCTCGAACCGGACCTTGCCGATCTCACCGCCACCCTCGTCGTGGTCGATGGCGGCAGCACGGACGGCACGCGCGACATCGCCCGCCGCCTGACGGCCGAGGTGCCGAACATGCATGTGCTCGACAATCCGAAGCGCATCCAGAGTGCTGCGATCAACCTCGCCGTCGCAACCTTCGGCACCGAACATGATTACCTCATCCGCATCGACGCCCACGGCACCTATCCCGACGACTATTGCCGTGTGCTGGTGGAGGAGGCGCTGGAAACCGGCGCGGATTCGGTCGTGGTCGCCATGCAGACCATCGGGTTCGGCACGTTCCAGAAAGCGACGGCCGTGGCGCAGAACTCCGTGCTTGGCAATGGCGGGGCCAAGCACCGGGTCGGCGCCGAAAGTCACTGGACGGACCATGGTCATCATGCGCTGATGCGCATAGCGGCCTTCCGCGCCATCGGCGGCTACGACGAGGCGTTCACCGCCAACGAGGACGCCGAATACGACTATCGGCTCCATCAGGCCGGTTACCGCGTGTGGATGACGGCACGCACGAGCATGGTCTATTATCCGCGGGCCAGTGCCCTGCCGCTCTTCAAGCAGTATTTCGGCTACGGCCGCGGCCGGGCGCGCAACTTCTTGAAACACCGTTCGCGGCCAAGCATAAGGCAGATGCTGCCGCTGATGGTGGCGCCGGTCGCAGTCGGCGCGTTCCTCGCCGCGATCACCTGGATTGCCGCCGTGCCCTTCGTGCTGTGGGCCGCCGCATGCATGGGCTACGGTGCGTGGATGGCGCTCGGCCAACGCAATCCGTACGGCCCGCTCGCCGCCGTTTCCGCCATGATCATGCACTTCGCATGGTCGGCGGGCTTCTGGCGCGAAATGCTGGATCCGCGCCAACGAAGGGCCCTGACATGACAGCGCCCCTCCACATCGATATCGCCATCTGCACCTTTCGGCGCGCAGCGCTGACGGAAACGCTCACCTCGCTCTCCCGGCTGGTCGTACCCGCAGGCATACGCCTTCGCATCATCGTCGCCGACAACGATGTGGAGCCGAGCGCCCGCAACCGCGTCGAAGCTGCGATGCCGATGCTGCCGGCCGGCATCGTCTATGTGCATTGCCCCGCTGGGAACATCTCCGTCGCCCGCAACGCCTGCCTTGAACACAGCGATGCCGACTTCATCGCCTTCGTCGACGACGACGAGACCGTAGAACCGCTCTGGCTGGACGCATTGCTTGCCACCGCAGAAAAGCACCGTGCCGACGTGGTGCTGGGCCCGGTGCGCGCACTCTACGGGCAAGGCGCGCCGGACTGGATGCGTGAAGGCGATTTCCACGCCACGCGCCCGGTCTGGGTAAACGGCGAAATCCGCACGGGATATACGTGCAACGTCCTGATGCGCCGCACCGCACCGGCGATCGCCGGCCGGCGTTTCGATCTTGCACTGGGGCGGAGCGGCGGCGAGGACACCGCCTTCTTCAGCGCGGTGCATGCCGATGGCGGGCGCATCGCCTTCGCCGAGGAGGCATGGGTGAAGGAAGTCGTTCCCGCCGAACGCGCCCGTTTTTCCTGGCTGGCGCAGCGGAGGCTGCGGATGGGGCAGACCCATGGCCAGCTGCTCGCTGCACGCCATGAAGGTGCAGCACGCCTCGGTGCAGCGGCGCTTGCTGCCGCGAAGGGCGCTGTCTGCCTGGCCGGCGCGAGCGCCTTCGCCTTCTCTCCGGTACGCCGCAATCGCTTCCTCCTGCGCGGCCTTCTTCATGCCGGCGCAATCGGTGGCCTGTTCGGCGCACGCGCCATTGAGCCCTACGGAAAACTGGAGGCGGCGCGATGACCGCCCCCGATGTGAGTGTCGTGATCGCCGCCTACAACGCGGCCGACACCATCCAGCGCGCCATAACCAGCGCCCTGGCGCAGGATGGCGTATCGGTGGAGGTGATCATCGCCGACGATTGCTCGACCGACGCGACGCGCCAGATCGTTGCCGCGCTCGGCGAGCCGGTCGTGAAGCTTGTATCGCTCGGCTCCAACGGTGGGCCCGGTGCAGCGCGCAATGCCGGCTTTGCCGCCGCGCGCGGCCGCTGGATCGCGGTTCTCGATGCCGACGACACGATGCGGCCGAACCGTCTTGCCCGCATGATCGCCGCTGCGGAAGGAGCGGATGCCGTGGCAGCCGTCGATAATCTGGACGTGCTGCATCAAGATGGCCGAACGGAGCGGATGTTCCCGCAAGATCTCCTGGCCGACATGCCCGCGCTGACGCTGCCGGCATTCATCGATTCCAACCGGATTTTTCGCAGCACGCACAATTTCGGCTATATGAAACCGGTCTTCCGCCGCGCCTTCGTGCTGGAAAACCGGCTCACTTACGACCAGGCCCTGCGCATCGGCGAGGACTATCTTCTGCTCGCCGCCGTGCTCGCCTCGGGCGGCCGCTGCGCGGTCGTTCCGGAGGCGGGTTATCTCTATCATATCCATGAAGGCTCGATTTCGCGCGTGCTGCATCTCGACCATGTCGACGCCATGCTGGCCGGCGACAGTCGGCTGCTTGCCCGCTTCCCGCTCTCGGGCGAAGCCGCTGCCGCACAGCGCCGTCGTACGCGCAACCTCAGGGAAACGCGTGCCTTCCTCGCGCTCGTCCACCACCTCAAGAACCGTTCGCTCGGCGCTGCCGCCAAGGTGGCGCTTGGTGATCCCCTCGCGATACGGCACCTCGCCATGCCCATCGCCGCTCGTTGGCGCCGCCTGACCGCGCCACCGATCCACCGCAAGACGGCCGCGTCCCGCGCGGCCTCTTCTTCCTCGACAGCGCCGGACATCGCGCTCAAGAATAAAGGATAATGCAATGGTGCGAAACAAGACCGTCCGCAAGGCCGTCATTCCCGTCGCCGGCAACGGAACCCGCTTCCTGCCCGCCACGAAGGCGATGCCCAAGGAAATGCTGACCATCGTCGACCGCCCCGTCGTTCAATATGCCCTCGACGAGGCCCGCGAGGCCGGCATCGAACATGTCGTTTTCGTCACCAGCCGCAACAAGCAGGTCATCGAGGATCATTTTGACGACACGCCGGAGCTCATCTCCTCGCTTGAAAGATCCGGCAAGAACGACAAGGTCAGCGAGCTCGGCCGCCTGCTGCCCACCGCCGGCTCGGTGAGTTTCACCCGCCAGCAGGCGCCACTCGGCCTCGGCCATGCCGTCTGGTGCGCGCGCGACCTCATCGGCGACGAGCCGTTCGCGCTGCTCCTGCCCGACATGATCTCCTTCGGGCCGCGCGGCTGCCTGGCCGGCCTGATGGAGCTTTATGGCGAAGTCGGCGGCAACGTCGTCGGTGTCGAACAATGCGCACCGGAGGACGCCTCGCAATACGGCATCGTTGGCAAGGGTGCGCCCGTGCGCCACGGCTTTGCCGTAACCCATATGGTGGAAAAGCCGAAAGCCGGCGAAGCGCCCTCCAATCTCTTCCTCAACGGCCGCTACATTCTCCAGCCGGAGGTCTTCGGCCATCTCGCCCGCCAGCAGCGCGGTGCAGGCAATGAAATCCAGCTGACCGACAGCATGCTGGAGCTCTCCAGAAGCCAGCCCTTCCACGCCCATCCCTATGAGGGGCGGACCTACGATTGCGGGTCCAAGCACGGCTTCATCGAGGCCAATGTCGCTTTCGCGCTCGCCCGTCCGGATATCGGAGGCGCGGTCTATGAATCCCTGCGCGACATGATGTCGTCGCACGAGGGCCGGATTCGCGCGGCATAATCTCGTGCCTCCGGGCCAAACAAGCCCGGAGGATATCGGGGAGGAAAGCATCCATCGCGCCGAAAGGCAGAACGGAGCCCCATGCATCAACGCACGGTAACACACAGCCGCATCCTTCACCGGGAACCGGATCCGTCCGATTCCTTCATCGATCTCAACCGCCTGATGACGATCCTCGTCCGCAGGGCGCGGCTGATTGCCCTTTCGGTCGCGGTCGCCATTGCGCTCGCCGTCGCCTATCTGGTGTTCGCGACACCCGTCTACACGTCGATGACGCAAATCCTGCTCGACGAGGATCTGTCGCGTTACGCCGAGGAGAGCGAGCCGTCGCCGCAAAGCAGCCAACAGGTCGACATGCGTATCGCAAGCGCCGTCGAGATCCTGAAATCCGGCCGGCTGGCGCTGCGCGTGGTCGATGATCTGAAGCTGGCCGACAACGAAACCGTTCTCAACCCGCCGCAGTCGCCCGTCGCGACCGTCAAAGGCTGGGCGAAATCGCTCGCCTCGCTCGGTTCGTCCGGCCAGCCCGCCTCGCAGGAGGCGCTGGCGAAGGGACGCCGCGACAAGGCTGCCAGCATCCTGCAACAGTCGTTGACGGTGGAACGCGTCTCACGCAGCGCCGTGCTGGCCGTCTCCTTCCGCTCGACCGACCCGCAGCTCGCGGCCGCCGTCACCAAGCGGTACGCCGAGGCCTTTTTCGAAGACCAGCTCAGCGCCAATTTCACCGCAACCGAACAGGCCTCGACCTGGTTGCAGGAGCGGCTTACCGATATCCAGAACCGCGCGCAGGAGGCTGCGCTGGAAGTCGAACGCTACCGCAGCGAAAACGGTCTGACCACCGCCCGCGGTGAGCTGATGTCCGAGCAGCAGCTCGCCGACCTCAACAGCCAGCTCATTCTCGCCCAGGCCGATGCGGCGAGCGCGTCCGCCCGGTACGCGCAGTTCCGGGCCATCGTCGATCAGGGGCCGGACAAGGCCATCGACAATGCCTCAATCCCGACCCAGCAAGCCGGCGGCTCCGTATTGCAGGACCTGCGCGAACGCTACAATTCCGTCGTCAAGCGCGCACAGGACATCACGCAGAATTTCGGCGCGGACCATCCGCAGGTCGCCGCGCTGCAAGCCGAGAGAGAAAACCTCGCCGGACAGATCTACCGCGAACTCCAGCAACTGACGGCAAGCTTCCGCAACGAATACGAAGTCGCCCGCTCGCGCGAGGTTTCCCTGCGCGAGAGCATCCAGAAGGTCGCCGGCAGCAATGCCGAGGCGAACCGTTCCTCCGTGCGCCTGCGTGAGCTGGAGCAGAAGGCGACGGCGCTGAAGACGCTTTCGGAATCCTATCTCGCCCGTTATGAGCAGGCCTCGCAGAAACAGTCCTTTCCCATCCCCAAGGCGCGGGTGATCTCGGATGCCGGCGTGCCGACATCCGCCTCCAGCCCCAACAAGACCATGGTGCTCGGCCTTGCCGCCGTGCTCGGCCTGATGGCCGGCGGCGCCCTGACCTTCGTGCAGGAGATGCGCGAACGCGCCTTCCGGCTCGAAAGCGACGTGCGCGCCATCCTTGGATTGAAGCCGCTCGGCTACCTGCCACTCATCGGCGGCGTAAGGAAAGGCAGGCCCGTCACGATCGGCGCCAAGGCGGTGAAGCCCGAACCCGGACCGGACAACGCTGCCGGCGAAAGCGGCGAGGACGCGGTGCCGCTCGAGCGCATGACACGCGTCGTCCTCGATGCGCCGCGCTCTGTCTTCGCCGAAACCTTGCGCAACGCCAAGCTGGCCAGCGACATGACGCTCCCAAGCAGCAAGAATCGGGTGATAGGCGTGACGTCGGCCCTGCCGGGCGAGGGCAAGTCCACCGTCGCGATCAATTTCGCAGCACTTCTTGCCGCGAGCGGCAGAAGAACCCTGCTGATCGACGCAGACATGCGCAGGCCGAGCCTGGGTGCGATCATGAAGCCGGCACCGCAAGCGGGTCTCGTCGAAGCGCTTCTGGGAGCCATCGCATGGGGCCAGGCGGTCAAGACCGACAGACACTCCCAGCTCTCCATGCTGCCGATCGCCATCCAACCCGACGGCGCCTGCGCGCCCCATGTCAACGACCTCATCTCCTCGCCGGCCATGCAGCAACTCGTCGAAGAAGCACGCCAGGCTTTCGACTATGTCGTCGTGGACCTTCCCCCGCTCGCTCCGGTGATAGACGCCAAGGCTTTCGAGCCGCTGGCCGACGGTTTCCTCTTCGTCGTCGAATGGGGCCGCACACCGGCAAACCTCGTCAAGGATCTTCTCGCCGCTGAAAGCCGCATCGACGCGAAAACCATCGGCGTCATCCTCAACAAGACGGACATGGACACCCTGCCCCGCTACAGCGACGCGGGCACCGCCGAGAAGTACCGCGACCTCTATCAGCAATACTATGTCGACCAGATGCGAGGTGGCGCGCGCCAGTAACGGCGCGCTGCCGCGCATTTCACTGCCGATCAAATCACCGCTGAATGCATGCCAAGGCCGCGTCGTGGCGCGGCGCCCTACGCCATATTCTGCGTGCTCGTTAGCGCTTAATCCGGGATAATCGATGGGCAACCCGGCATTCTCAGCGCCGAGGCGTTGGCTGTGCCTTAGCTTTGGTGTCACCGTGCCCATTATCTTGTCGTCGCTTTGCCGATCTGCTCCGTGACATTGGTCTTACCGCAGCAACTCGATTCCGTTGCCGGCGGCACGGCTGGGTGGTGAGAACCAGATATCCTGTCGGGCAAAGATGGCTCAGACCTTCGATCACGTCATTCCCAAGCGATCCTTCAGGCGGTAATACGGAAAGACGTATCTCGCGGCCCTGGTTTTGACAGACCACAGCGCGACGTCGTTGCGCTGGTCGTAGACATTGACCGGCACGTCGTCGAGTTCGCGCTTACCCGCGATGAACTCGCCCATGAGACGGCCGAGGTTTTGCGCAAGGTTGACGCCTCGGGTGGAGAAGCCGCCGACTGAGAAGACATTTCGACCCAGCCGGAGGATGTGAGGCAAATAGCTGTCCGTCACGGCGCAATAGCCTTCCCAGTAGCTTTCGAGCTGAATGTCGTCGTCGGTCAGTTGCGGGAAGAGCATCTTCATGCGGCCGCGGGCATGATTTTCGCCATAGGCGACCTTGTTTCCGAAATCGAAGACGGCCCCGCCGGAAATCAGGCGACCCTCCGAATCCAGGCGTCCGAAACCGCCGGATTTGCGCAGATCCGTAAAGCACAGCTGCGTCTTGAGGATTTTCTGGCGCAGCGCCTCGCTCAGCGGCTTCGTGGCGACATGGTAGAGATAAACGGGAATGACGGATTTCTGTACGGCCGGCAGGAAATCTCCCGTATAGGCATTGGTGGCAAATACGGCCGAGCGCGCAGACACACGACTTGCACCACAGCGGACGACGACGCCCTGCGCGGTTTCGTCGAAGCCGTCGACGGCGCTGTTTTCGAATATGCGCACGCCGCTTTGCTCGGCGGCCCGCGCCAGGCCGACCGAAAGGCTATAGGGGTTGACGGTGCCGCCTTCCGCATTGGACCAGCCTCCGAGATAACCCTGTGCCCCCAGAAGATCGGCCACATCGGCGGCAGAATGCCATGTCACCTTGGCGCCCAGCGCCTTCCATTCGTCATGGACCTTTCGCACCCTCTGCATCGAGGCGTCGGAATGGGCCGGCTGCATCCAGCCGTTCTGGACCGCCGAGCATTTGATCTGGAAGGCCTCGATCTGCCGGAAGGCGGCGTCGGCGCCGTGCAGAACGAGATCGGCGAGCGCGAGGCCCTTGCGCCGGCCGACGGACGCCTCGACGACCGATGGGGTAATGCCGCCCGGAAACTGTGGCACATTGTAACCACCGTTGCGGCCGGCGGCGCCGTTTCCGACGCGCCCGGCCTCCAGGACGACGACACGAAGCCCGTTCTTTGCGGCGTGGATCGCGGTGTTGAGACCGGAATATCCCGCGCCGATCACGACGAGGTCGGCTGTCTCCCCGCCGGAAAGACGGGGATAGTCACGGACGGTTTCCTGCAGCGTCTTCGTCCAGACGACGCCTTGCATGGTGGGATCGATCGGGCTTGCCATGGACATGATCACTAACCTTCGGTGGGTTGTCGGAATGGAAATTCGGGAATGGTTTTGTACGCGTCGCACCGCTGCCGGTGATTTGAATAGAGCATCGTCATGGCAGGTGTGCCGGCAGGTCGGTCTCGGGCACGGGCTCGACTTTCTGCGCCTTGCGATGCGAGATGAAAAGGCCGGCGATGACGATGATCGCGGATCCGATGAGCATGTTCGTGCCCGGCACATCGTCGAAGAACATGAGGCCGAACACCATGCCCCACAAGAGCAACGTGTACTGGAACGGCGCGAGGATGGAGACGGGCGCAAGCTTCAGCGAACGCGTGACGACGAGGTGGGCGAAGGCGCCGATCACACCGAGAAGCAGCATCGAGGCGCCCTCTGCGAGGGTGAAGGATCGCCAGTCGAAAATGGAGGCAATCCCGGCGAGCACGAATGTGGCGAGCCCCTGGTAGATACCGAGCGTCGCGTCGCCGGTTTGCGCCAAAGACCGGTTGAGCACCAGGGTCAGCGCATAGGCAAGACCACCGGTCAGTGCGAACCAGGCCGGGGCGGAGAATGCCGAAGCAGAGGGATCGAGCGCGATGACGACCCCGACGAAGCCGATGAGAACCGCACTCCAGCGCCGCCAGCCGGCGCGCTCTCCCAGAAGGAAATGCGAGGCGACCGTCATGTAGATCGGCCCGGCCATGTAGAAGGTCATGACGTCGGCAAGCGGCAGGTAGATGACGGCCGCATAGAACAGCGATGTGTCGAGGGTGATGAGCAGCGCTCGCACCGTTTGCAAGGTCGGGCGGTGCACATTGTGAAAAGGCGTCTCCCGCTGCTGACGCACCAGCGGCACGAGCACCATGAACGCGCCGATGGCACGGATGGTCAGGACCTGCGCCACGCCGAAACTTGCGACCAGCATCTTTGCCACGACATCGTTCAGCGCGAAGAGAAAGTATCCGACGATGACGAGAACGATGCCCATGGTCGGGGCATGCCGGTTATCGGGACGAAAGAGATGGCGAAGCATGCCGGGGCGCCTTTGAGACGGCTCAGGGGTGAAGGCCGCCGGTTCAGGCCGGCGGCCGATCGGTCACGCGCCGCAGCCGACGACAGCCGTTGCGGAAATCTCGACCTTGACGTTCGGCACCGGGAACTGCACGACAAGCGCCGCATTGGTCGGCAGGATGTCACCGAAAATGTCCTTCAACGTCGGGCCAATGGCTGCGAACACCTCGGCCGAGGTCACATAGGTCGTGATCTGGACCACATCCTTCAGCGAGGCGCCGGCCTTTTCCAGCCAAGGCTCGATGTTGCGGATGACCTGCCGGAGCTGTTCGACCGGATCGGCGCTGCATTCGCCTGTCTGGAAATTGATGCCGACGGTGCCCGAGACGTAGACCGTATCGCCCACCTTCACGCAACGGGAGTAACCATAGGCCTTTTCGAAGGAGGAGCCGG
Organism: Shinella sp. AETb1-6; assembly: GCF_009826875.1. Lineage (NCBI taxonomy): Bacteria > Pseudomonadati > Pseudomonadota > Alphaproteobacteria > Hyphomicrobiales > Rhizobiaceae > Shinella > Shinella sp. AETb1-6. The sequence continues at coordinate 30,362 of NZ_WUMM01000013.1, forward strand.
AGGAGATGTTGATGCGCTTCGTCATTGTCTTCAGCCTTTCATGCCTGAACCGAAATGGTTCGATCGGGAAATGTCACCAGGTATAGCCGTTTGCGATCCAGCCGCCATCGACGGGAAGCACGATGCCATGCACCATCGAGGCCTCCGGCGAAGAGAGGAACGCAGCCGCAGCCGCGACTTCCTGCGGTTCGGCGATGCGACCGAGCGGCGTGCGGTTGCGGACGCCGACCATGTTGTAGATGCCCTTGTCGATAAGGTCCTGCACCATCGGGGTGCGCACACCCGTCGGTGCCAGCGCATTGACGCGGATGCCGAGGGGGCCCCATTCGGTCGCCAGCGACTGCATCATGTTGTGAACCGCGCCCTTCGAGGCGCAGTACGCCGTGCGCTTGGGCGCACCGACGGAGCCGTAGACGGAACCGATGAAGACAATGCTGCCACCGCCGTTCTCGCTCATGTGGCGCGCAGCACTCTGGGCCGGCAGAAAGCTGCCCAGCACGTTGACCGACATCATGCGCATGAAAGCGTCTGCCACCACATCCATCGCCTGCTCGACGGCGACAATGCCGGCGGCCGTCACAAGGGTGTCGAGCCCGCCGAACGTTTCGACCGTGCGCGCAACAGCTGCATCGACATCCGCCGGGTTCGTGACGTCGCCTTCAATGGCCAATACATCGGCCCCGAGCTTCTCACGCGCTTCGGCAACGCCGGCGCGGTCCAGGATGCAGACCTTATCGCCCCTGCGGACGAAATGTTCCGCCGTGGAGAAACCGATGCCCTGCGCGCCGCCTGTTATGAGGCTGATCATGTCCATGTCCTTCCGGATTTGCTGTCAGTTGGATTTTCCAAGTTCGATGCTGCGGTCGCGAGCCGCGCGAGCCGCTTCTGCCACGAGTTTTTCGGTACGCTCATCGCTCATGAAGACATTCAGGGCAGCGGCCGTCGTGCCGCCCGGGCTCGTGACCTGCCGGCGCAGCGTGGCCGGATCCACATCCGCCTCCATGGCAAGCCGGCCTGCGCCGAGCACCGTCTGCTTTGCCAGCAATGCCGCGGTTTTGGCCGGAAGGCCGAGGGCGATGCCCGCATCCGTCAAGGCCTCGATGAAATGGAAGACGTAGGCAGGCCCCGAACCGGAAATCGCAGTGACGGCGTCCATCTGCGCTTCATCATCGATCCACGCGACCATGCCCGAGGTCGCCAACAGCGAGGCCACGAGCGTTTTCGCGGCATCGGAAACGTCAACACGAGCATAGAGAACCATCATGCCCTCGCCGATCGCTGCAGGCGTGTTCGGCATGCAGCGGACGATGGAGGCACCACCGGGAAGACGATGTGCCATTGCTGCGGTGGTTACGCCGGCTGCGACGGAGACGAAGGTCGCGCCGCGCGCGGCAAAGTCGCCGCAGCCTGCCAGGACCATTTCCACGAGGTTCGGCTTGACGGCGACGAACACCACCTCGGGGGCGAGTCCTTGCGGAAGATCCGCCAGTTGCGGGACGGCGAGCGCGCCAACCCCGGCTGCTCGGTCACGAAGCGCATCGGCGGGTTCGACCACATGGACGGTGAGCGTCGGGTCTTCGCGAAGCCAGCCGCACAACATGGCGAAACCCATGTTGCCGCAGCCGATGAGGAGAAGCGTGTGGGACATGGGCCGCTCCTCAAATGCTCTTGATCAAGGCGCTGATGATGCCAAGGGAAAGATCCGGCGCCTCGAGATGTGGCACGTGGCCGACGTCGGGCAGAAGATGAAGGCCAACATGACCGGGTGCCTGCAAAGCGTCGCGCCAATCGAGAACCCGGTCCTTGCGGCCCCAGATGATCCGCGTCGGGCAGTCCAGGCGATGCAGTGCAGCTACGAGATCGAAGCTCTGGGTGCCGTCCGCAAACAGCGTCTCACCCATATGGGATTGCGCGGCACGAAGGTCCGCGCTCGCACGGGCCGCGAAGGCGGCGTTGACGAAGGGGAGATCGACGAGCGTCTGGTCACGCACCATCACCTTCAGCCAAGCCGCGAGGCTTTCGGGACGAGAGGCGCGGGCAATGCCGGAAATGAAGTCGCCGTTGACCTTGGGGCCGAGACCACCCGGTGCAAGGAGCGTGAGGGACGCCACCTTGCGCGGCCGCGTATCGGCAAGCGCAAGCGCGAGCGCCCCGCCCAGTGAATGGCCGATCACATGCGCGCCGTCCAGGTCGAGCGCATCGAAGGCGTCGCGCACTTCGCGCACCAGATCGGCGAAGCCTGAGACCTGCCGTTTCGGCGAAGCGCCGTGGTTCGGCAGATCGACACGGTATACGGGATGGCTTTTCGCCAATTGGCGATCGAGCGGATACCAGGACAGCGAGTCGCTCGCGAAACCATGGATCAGGAAAACGGGTGCGCCGCCCGTGGCACCGCTTCGGTGCACCTTGAGCGGGCCGTTTTCGTCAACGGGAAGGCCAGCCGAAACAGGCGCAGACCCGGCAAAGGCCGGGGCGCTTTGCGATGCACCGGCGATGTCGCGCAGCTTGATCCGGCCGGACGGGCTGGACGCTCTGACCACGCGCAGATCGATGCCGGCGGCACTGGCCGCGCGGCGCGCTGCCGGGCTTGCAACAATGCGCGCGGAGGACACCGCCGCACGCGGCGCCTCCGCGGCACGTTCCGCCGCCATGACCGCCGTCGCCGGCGTGGATGACGAGCTGGAACCTGTTACAGGCGCTTCTCCGCCGTCATAGTCGACATCCGCTATATCCTTGCCGATCAGGCACAGCACGGCCGCAGCCGGAACCTCGCTGTCCACCTCCGCGAAGATGGCGCTGACCACACCGGCAGAGGGGGCCTCGATATCGACCGCCGCCTTGGCGGTTTCGATGGTGAGGAGCACATCGCCCTCGGCGACCGCATCGCCGATTCCGACACGCCACTCCACAATCACGAGCGTTTCCATATATTCGCCGGCGACGGCGCCTGCGGTTATCGGCGTTGCCATATCTGTCTCCCGGCCTTACGCGAGGGCCTTTTTCGCCGCAGCGGCGATCTTCACCGCATTCGGCAGAACGGCCATTTCCAGCGGCTCGGAATAGGGGATAGCCATGTCGGGCATCGCGACGCGCGCGACCGGCGCATCGAGATCATCGAAACAATGCTCCATGATCGTCGCGGAAAGCTCCGAGGCATAGCCGCAGAAAGTCCAGCCCTCATTGACCACAACGGCGTGGTTGGTCTTGGCGATGGATCCGCGGATCGCATCGAGATCGAGCGGACGCAGCGTGCGCAGATCGATCACTTCGGCTTCGATGCCATCCTTGGCGAGCAGTTTGGCCGCGTTCTCAGCCTCAATCACCATCTTGGACGACGCGAAGATCGAGACATGCTTGCCCTCGACGACGGTTTTCGCCTTGCCGATCGGCACGAGCACTTCGTCACCGTCTGGCACCTCGCCGCGTGTGTTGTAGAGCAGCTTGTGTTCGAGGAAGACGACGGGCTGGCGGTCACGGATGGCCGATTTCAACAGGCCTTTTGCATCCGCGGGCGTAGCCGGCGCGACGACCTTGATGCCGGGAATATGGCAGACCATCGCATCGAGGCTCTTGGCGTGCTGGGCGCCTGTGCCCACGCCGCCGCCGCCCTGCGTGCGCAGCACGAAGGGAATATCCACCTGCCCTTCCCAGAGATAGGTGAAGACCGAGGCCTGGTTGATGAGCGCATCGAGCGACAGCGGCAGGAAATCGGCATACATGATCTCGAGGACAGGGCGCGTGCCGGACATCGCCGCCGTGACCGCCATCGCCGTCAGCGCCTGTTCGGAAATCGGTGTGTCGCGGACGCGCGCATCGCCGAACTCGTCCCGCAAGCCCTTGGAGACCTTGAAGACGCCGCCATATCGTCCGATGTCCTCGCCGAACAGGAACACGCTCGGATCGCGCTGCATCTCCTCCCTGAGGGCGGCGTTCAACGCTTCGGCATAACGCATCACGGTCATCACTTGGTCTCCGAATAGGCGGCCGAGGGGGCATGGATTTCAAAGGTCGGGAACGGGTCGGAGAGCGCGACCTCGAAAGCCTGTGCGACTTCCGCGCGAGCGGCCGCCTCGATGGCGGCAACCGTTTCGGCGCCCACCAATGCGGAAAGCTTCTCCGCCGAAAGCTTGATCGGGTCACGGTCGAGCCAGGGCGCCATTTCCTCCTCGGACTGGTAACCGCCCATGTCGGATGTGGAGAAGCCCTTCACGCGGTAGGTCTTGGCTTCGATAAGGGTGGGACCATCACCGCGGCGAGCACGTTCGGCAGCAGCGGCAACGGCGCGGTAGACCGCTTCGGCATCATTGCCGTCGACGATTTCGCCGGGCATCGCATAACCGGCGGCCCGGATGCTGAGATCCTCCACCGGCGACTGCACCTCCTGGCGCACCGTCAAGCCGTACTGGTTGTTCTCGAGCACGAAAATGACCGGCAGTTTCCAAAGCCCCGCCATGTTCATCGCCTCGTGGCAGATGCCGGTCTGGGCTGCGCCGTCTCCGAACACCACCATGGAGACACGGTCCTGCTTGAGGATCTGCATGGACAGCGCCATGCCCGTCGCGGCCGGAATACCGGCGCCGACGATGGCGTTGCCGCCGAGCATGCCGGTCTTCACGTCGCCCAGCAGCATATGCCCGCCGCGGCCCTTGCAGTAACCAGTCTCACGGCCGAAGATCTCGGCGACGATACCGCGCGTCGTCAGGCCCTTGCCGACATAGACATGATGGCCGCGGTGGGTGGTGCAGACGTAGTCGTCTGCGCGCAGGGCCGCACAGGCTGCAACGCCCACGGCCTCCTGTCCGTCGCAGCGATGAATGGGGCCACGGGTCTTGCCTTCCTTGGCATAGGTGCCAAGCACTTCCTCAAGTTCACGCGTCACCACCATCTTGTGGTGGATGTCCTTCAGTTCGTCCGTGGATGGCGCGTTGATCATCATCGTCCTCGTGGCCTAATTTGTTATAACACGTATCATAACGGAGAAGCCGCGCAATTTGTTTTTTGATGCAAACCCGAAAATTCGCGTGAAAATCGCACGAATTATCCAATATTGAACATAAAAACATGTACTTACCAGATTTCTCGGATCAGTGCGTGAATCATCTGGACAAATTTGAAGCCTCGATCATTATATAACAAATAACTTTTGGCGGCCGGGTGGTCCGGCTTGTCGGCAAGCAGCAAAAAAGGGGAATCCATGTCTATCAAGTCGACACTTGTCGCCGCGCTCGCGGGTACGGTTCTGCTTTCGGTCGCACCGGCCCATGCAGAGTTCGGCGACACCCTGAAGAAGGTGAAGGAGCGCGGCGCTCTCGCCTGCACCGGCCACAACGGCTCCTACATGGGCCTTGCCGAAGTGGACGACAAAGGCAACTGGAAGGGCTTCGACATCGATCTGTGCCATGCCGTTGCGACGGCGATCTTCGGCACGTGGGAAGGTCATGTCGATATCAAGCCGACCAGCTGGGCACAGCGCTGGCCGTCGCTCCAGTCGGGAGAACTGGATATGGTCATCAAATCGTCCGGCTGGACGTTCAGCCGCGACACCGAAATCCGCGCCCAGTTCGCGCAGCCCTACATGATGGCCGCGATTCATTACATGGTGCGCAAGGACCTGAACGTCGCCTCGGCCAAGGATCTCGACGGCGGCACGCTTTGCCTGCCGAGCGGCACCACCATGGAACGCTACGCCGTCGAGCACGAGGCGCAGAACGGCTACAAGCTGAACGTCGTTCCCTTCGAGAAGACCGAAGAAGCCAACGCAGCCTTTCTTGCCGGCCGTTGCGACGCCATGATGGAATGGGATCTGCAGCTCGGCGTCCTGCGCGCCACGGAAGCCAAGAACCCCGACGAGTTCGTCATCCTGCCGGACGTCCTCTCGGCCGAGCCGGTCGGCATCGTCATGCGCCAGGGCGACGACAACTGGGTCGACATCGCCAACTGGGTGCAGACCGCGCTCCTGCTTGCCGAACAGGCCGGCGTGACGAGCGAAAATGTCGATGAGATGAAAGCCAACCCGCCGACGCCCGCCATCGGCAAGCTGCTGGGCGCGACGCCCGGCATGGGCACGCCGCTCGGACTTACTGACGACTGGGGCTACAACGTCATCAAGACCGTCGGCAACTACGCCCAGATCTGGGACCGCAACATCGGCAAGGACTCGCCCTACAAGGTCGAGCGCGGTGTAAACGCCCTGATGAAGAACGGCGGCATCCTCTATCCGCTCGTTCTCGACTGATCCTTCTCCCAAGGCTGGTCGCCGGCGCATGACGCGCCGGCGACCCCGATGACAGCGGAGGGCTGTTCCCATGCAGATGTTCAGAAACAGAAAAACGCGCAGCCTCGCCTATCAGGTGGCGTTTCTTGCCATTCTCGCCCTCGTCGTCTTCGGCGCCGTACATGAGGCATCGAGGAAGCTGGCCGCACAAGGCATGACCAGCGGTTTCGATTTCCTCTACAAATCAACCGGCTTCCGGATCGGCTTCTCGCTCGTCCCGTTCGATCCGTTCGAAAGCTACCTTCAGATGTTGTGGGTCGGCATCGCGAACACCATCTTCCTCGGCATTCTCAGCATCATCCTGGCCAACATCGTCGGCCTGGTCATCGCCTCCTTCCGGATTTCCTCCAATGGCGTGCTCAACGATATCGGCACCCTCTACATCGAGACGTTCCGCAATGTCCCGCTCATCCTGCAGGCCCTGTTCTGGTATGCGGCGCTGACCCATTTGCCGCCGACGAAACAGGCCTATTCGCTATTCGACGCCATCTTCCTGTCGGCCCGCGGCATGTTCGTGCCCAGCCTCAACGTCGGTGGCCAGTGGTTTGCCGCCGTCGCGCTGGCATTGCTGTTCGGCCTGTCCTTGCTTGCCTGGTTTTCCATGTCGCGCCGCTTCCGGCGCGTGAAGAACCGCGGCACGCTCCAGTTCGTCCTCGCTGGCCTGACACTTGCTGCCATGGTCGGCATTCTCGCTTATGCGCGCGAGCCGGGCTCGGACATTTTTTCCGTCCCGGAACTGCGCGGCCTGAATTTCCGTGGCGGCATCACCATTCCGCCGGAATTGTCAGCGCTGGCGATCGCCACCGCCATCTATGGCGGCGCCTATATCGCGGAGGTCATTCGCGCCGGCTTCCAGTCCGTCGGCAAGGGCCAGGTCGAGGCGGCCCGTGCGCTTGGTCTGTCTTCCTGGCACGTCTTTTCCCGCGTCCATCTGCCGCTCGCCATCCGCGCGGTGCTACCGACCCTGATCAACCAGTATGTCTGGCTCTTCAAGGCGACCACGCTCGGCATCGTCGTCGGTTTTGCCGACTTCTTCTCGGTCATTTCGGTTTCCATCAACCAGAGCGGCCAGACGCTGGAGCTGATCGCCATCCTGATGGCCGGCTTCCTGATCATGAACAACACGCTCTCCTTCGTCCTCAATCGCGTCAACAAGGCGATTGCCCTCAAGGGCACGCAGTTGAGAACCTGAGGAGAGCGCCATGACCGCCGTTTCCGACATGAACACACCCCGGCAAACGCTTAACGTCGGCTTTCGGCCCGACGGGCTCGCAACGCGCCTTCGCCGGCGCTACTTCCGCACCCCCGCCAACGCGTTGATCTCGCTCCTGGGCATGGCAGCTCTCCTCTACCTCGCCTATCATGCGCTCGATTGGGCGGTGTTGAAGGCAGTGTGGTCTTCCCCGGATGGCACGTCCGCCGTCTGCCGCGACATCGCGGGCGCCTGCTGGGCTGTGATCCAACAACGGTGGCGTATCATCATCTTCGGCCTGTTTCCCTATGACGAACAGTGGCGCTCCATGCTGGCCTGCGTCGTCATGGTCGTGACGATCGTGCTGTCTTGCCTGCCATGGTTCTGGAAACCGCTGCGGCTTTCCATCCTCTGGTGCGCCGGCTTCGTCATCTTCTATGTGCTGATGCGCGGCGGCCTTTTCGGCATGCGGGCCGTCATGCCCGCCGATTGGGGCGGGCTGACGCTTACGGTGTTTCTCTATGCCGCCGGCGTCCTGATCGGCATGCCCATGGCCATTGCCATGGCGCTACTGCGCCGTTCCGAAATGCCGCTCGTCTCCAGAATGACCGGTGCCCTGATCGACGGTGTCCGCTCCCTGCCCCTCGTCACCATCCTGTTTACAGCCGCCCTTATCTTCCCCTTCGTCCTGCCGGATTGGCTTCAAGGCGACAAGATCTGGCGCGTCATCATCGGTTTTGCTCTCTTCTTCGCCGCTTATCAGGCAGAGATCATACGCAGCGGCATTCAGTCCATCCCCGTTGGCCAGGAAGAGGCGGCCAAGGCGCTCGGGCTGAGCTACTGGCAGCGAACCGGCCGCATCATGCTGCCCCAGGCCTTCCGCAATGCCCTGCCGCCGACGATCAACCAGCTCGTCATCACCTTCAAGGAAACGTCGCTGATCGTCATCATCGGCTTCTTCGACATCCTCGCGTCGGGCAATGCCGCCTACGGCACCGGCGAATGGTCCTTCGCCTATTTCGAGGTCTACATCTTCGTGGCGCTCGTCTACTTCGTGTTCGTCTTCAGCCTTTCCCGCTATGGCGCCTATCTCGAGCGGCGCATGCGTTTCGGCCAGCATTGAAAGAAACCCTCATGAGTGAAGCCGCAATACGCATCACCGGCATGAACAAGTACTACGGCCGGTTTCAGGTCCTACGGGACATCAACCTCGATGTCGGCTCGGGCGAACGGATCGTCATCTGCGGACCGTCGGGCTCGGGCAAATCGACGCTGATCCGCTGCATCAACCGCCTGGAAGAACACCAGCAAGGCCGCATCGACGTGCTGGGAACGGAGCTGAACGACGATATCGACAATATCGACCATATCCGGCGTGACGTCGGCATGGTTTTTCAGCACTTCAATCTCTTCCCGCACCTGACCGTGCTGGAAAACTGCACCCTTGCGCCGGCGCTTGCCCGCAAGATCCCGGCCGAGGAAGCCGAGGCGACCGCCATGACCTATCTGGAGCGCGTGCGCATTCCCGAGCAGGCATCCAAATTTCCGGGCCAGCTCTCCGGCGGCCAGCAGCAGCGCGTGGCTATTGCCCGCGCACTCTGCATGAAACCCAAGATCCTGCTCTTCGACGAGCCCACATCGGCGCTCGATCCGGAGATGATCAAGGAAGTGCTCGATGTCATGGTGGAACTCGCCAGTGACGGCATGACCATGCTTTGCGTCACGCACGAAATGGGCTTCGCACGACAAGTGGCCGACCGGGTCATCTTCATGGACAAGGGCGAAATCGTCGAGCAGGGCCGGCCGGCCGAACTTTTCGATAATCCGAAGAACGAGCGCACACGCACGTTCCTCAGCCAGGTGCTCAGCCACTGAACCGGGGAGAGACGGCCGCCGCCTCTTTCCGTCCGCCATCAATCACGTGTAAAGTGGTGCAGCAAATAACAATACACGCCTCAGTTATCGGGCTGGAGGCGTCTCGGGTGCCGGCGACAAAATGAACAAGACGAAGACCGAAGACACCTCCTTCGCCGGCATCGATCTGGCACCGATCGGCCGTAGCGAGACGCTGGGACAGCAGGTGCGCACCCAGCTCGGCAGCGCCATCATGGCCGGCCGTTTCAAGCCGGGCCAGAAGCTCACGATCCGCGCCGTCGCCACGGCGCTCGATGTCAGCCTGACGCCGGCGCGCGAAGCGCTCTACAATCTCGCCGCCGAGGGCATTCTGGAAATGCGCTCGAACGGCTCGGTCTATGTGCCGACGCTGACGACGGAGCGGATCATCGAGCTCACGAAGATCCGTGCAGCGCTCGAAGGTCTGGCCGCGCGCGAAGCAGCCTTGCGCATCACCGACGTGGAAATCGCCCATATCATCGAAATCAACGACCTGATGGTCCAGGCAAACGAGCGCAAGGACTATGCCCGGGTCATGGAGTTGAACTGGGAATTCCACTTCGCGATCTATCGCGCGAGCGGGATGAATGAGCTGGTACGGATGATCGAAAAGCGCTGGATGATGAACAGCTCCTATCTCAACGTCATCTATCCCCGCTTCGGTCAGATCGAACAGGGCATCAACAATCACCAGATGATGGTGCGTGCGCTTCAATCGCGCGATCCCGAGCGCCTTGCCAGCGCTGTCGTCGTCGACATCAACTTCGCGGCAGATACGCTGGTCGATATGATCAAGGCCCAGCAGGGCACCGAGCGCCGGCACAAGGCGGCGCGCTGAGATAGGTGCGCTCGCGGGCGTCATGGCGTCGTCGCTCAAGCGTTGCGCCGACCATCTCTCCCAAAACTCAATCTTCTCGCAAAAAGCCTGATTTCCAATCTGATCCTTGACGCGAAAAGCTGCATCGCGTTAAATGTTACAACAAATAACATATACCTCCGGGAGGACGCGAATGACGGGAACGGCCATCGTAACGGGCGCGACGGGAGGCATCGGTGATGCGGTCACCAAGCGCCTGGCCAGCGAAGGTTTTCGCGTGATTGCTGTCGGCACCCGCCGCGCGGCTCTCGATGATCTCTGTGAACGATACGGGTGCGAGGGTATCGCCGTCGACATCGGCGACGCGGCTGCCGTCGAGGCGGCCCTTGCAGGGCTGACCGCGGATGTTCTTGTTCACGGCGCCGGCATCCTCGGCCCGAACCTGCCCATCCACAAGACACCGGCGGAGACGATTGCCGGGTTGATCGCCGTCAATCTCACCGGCCTGTTCAATGTGCTGCGCGCAGTTGTCCCTGGAATGGTTGAACGGCAGCGCGGCAGCATCGTTCTCCTCGGCTCCATCTGCGGCAATATCCCCGGCGCGGGCCCGGGCGCCTACAGCGCCACCAAGGCGGCCATGCAGTCGGTCGCCGCCAACCTGCGGTTCGAATTGCAGGAAACACCGGTGCGTGTCGGCGAGATCCGCCTCGGCCGTGTTCGCACAGGCATTCACAACCAGCTCGAAATGGATGCTGATTTTTATGACGGCTATGAGTGCATCCTGCCCGAAGACGTCGCCGCGACGACCTCGCATATGCTTGCAACCCCGCCGGCCGTCGACCTTTCCATCATCGAGATGCTTCCCACCCGGCAGGTCGTCGGCGGCACACGCTTCTCGAAGAGCTGATCCCCTTCCCATCCAACGAAAGGCCCCATCATGTGCAACGGCACCGCCCACCACGGCTCCATCAATTACACGACCATTGCGCTCGATGCGTGCCTGCCGCTTGCACAGCGTCTGCAACGCGAAGGCAAGCCCTGGCACTCGCATGTGCTGTCCCCCGGCTGCCGGTTCAACCCGTTCGATGGCCGCTATGCTGCCGTCGTGGAGGACGACGCGACGCACACCGCCTATATCGCGCCGTCCGACGGATTTCCCGAAGTCGACAAGCAACTGGTGAGGATGCTGCATGGCGACGACATTCTCGACGCCGGTCATCCGTCCAGCGCCGAAGACACGCTTCTCGATGGTTCACCGCTGCTCAAGCGTCTCGTGGAGATCGATAGCGCCGGAAAATCCTGGCATCACCACATGAACTTCCCCGATTGCGCGCTGAATCCGCATCGCGGCCGCTGGGCCATCACCATCGAATGTGGTGAAGAGCAGTTTTCAGAAAGCTACGACGATGAACCCCGCGACATCCTGCGGGCCATCGAAGTCCGTTATTTCCGCAATCTCGACAAAAAGGCCTAAGCCCTGCCACAGGCGCGCTCAGGCGCGCCTGTCCTTGAGGCGGTTCCAGACGTGCATGCGGTTTGCGACCTGAACCGCGACCGGATGAAAGGCAATCGGCTGCATCGCCGTGACCGGAAGCGGCATCTCGGCATCCGTCCGCCGACCCGCCGCCCACCGTCCCATTTCCTGCCCAAGCGCCATGGAAAGCGCAACACCACGTCCGGAATAGACCCCGCCAAAGACGAGGCCGGGCGCCAGCCGATGGAGATGCGGCGTGAGATCCGGCACCACGGCAAAGGTACCGCTCCAGTACTCAGCAATAGGCGGCTCTCCGCCGAGCGCCTTGAAGGTGCGCGCCAGCATGCGCGCCACCTTGGCGCGACCGCGCCTGTCCTCGTCATGCCAGAATGTGTGCGTCGCACCGCTGACGAGCCTGCCATCGCAATCGTAATGGAAATAGCGCAGGTCGTTGTGCATATCGGAAACGGCCGGATTGCCGACGAGGACCTGCGCCTTGATACCATCGGACAACGGCTCGGTCGCGGCCTGAAAGACCTTCATCGGGATCAGCGTGCGCTTCAGGCCCGGCCACAGATCATCCGTCAGCGCGTTGGTGGCGAGGATAACCTCGCTCGCGGTGACGCTGCCGCCCGTCGAATAGACCCGCCAACCGCGTTCCACCCTTTCGATGCGCACAGCGCGCGTGTTCTCGAATATATGCACGCCTTCCCGCTCGACGGCATCAGCCAGCCCCACCGTCATGGCGAAGGGGTTGATGTGCCCCGAATTATGGACCATCCAGCCGGCGCGATAAGGGCTGCCGACGCGGCGTGTCACCTCATCGCGATCGAGCCACGAGACATGCGCTCCAAAAGCCCGCCACTCATCGTGGAACTGCCGCGCGCGGGCACATGTCGCCTCCGTGTGGGCAGGTTGTATCCAGCCCTCCTGAACCTGATGCGCATCGATGCCGAAGCGCTGCATCAAGCCGAAGGCGACATCCGCCGCGCTCGCGACGAGCGCGTTGAAGCGATCACCGTGCGTCCTGCCGAACGCCTTGTCGAACTCCGACGGCGAGGCCTTCGAATGGTGTGAAATGACGAGCCCGTTGTTGCGCCCGGAAGCGGCCGAGCCGATCTCGTTGCCTTCGAGCAGCACGACATCGGTGCCGCTGTCGCGAGCCCCGATCGCCGAGGCCAGGCCTGTAAACCCGCCACCGACGACGAGCACATCGGTTTCGATATCGCCGATGAGCGCTGGAGAAGTCTTGCGGGCCGCTGTCGTCTTCCGCCACAGGTGCGGAGTACTCCAGTCGACCTCAAACATGAATGGTGTCCTCGGTCGCGCCACCGAGATAGTGCTCACCGAGCGCAGAATGCTCCGCCATCTCCTGTGCCGGTCCGTGCAGCTTCACCCGGCCGGTGTTCAGGAGATAACCATAGTCGCCGCATTCCAGCGCAAGCTGGACATTCTGCTCCACGAGCAGGATCGACATGCCGGTTTTCGACAGATCAAGAATGATGCGGAATATCTGGTGCACGATCTTCGGGGCGAGACCAAGCGAGGGCTCGTCCAGCATCAGGAGCTTCGGCTCGGCCATCAGCGCGCGTCCGATCGCCAGCATCTGCTGCTGTCCGCCTGACATGCGGCTCGCCATGCCGTTGCGGCGTTCCTTGAGAACCGGGAAAAGCTCGAAGACCTCCGAACGCAGCGTCTCGAAGCTCTTGCCGGCACGGCCGATATGTGCGGCAACGAGATTTTCCTCGACGGTCAGGCGTTGAAATATCTGCCGGCCTTCGGGGCAATGCGTCAGCCCCAGGCGCACGACCTGCTCCGGCCGGGCTCCCGTGATGTCACGCCCCTCGAAATGGATCGTGCCGGCCGTCGGGCGCGCCACGCCGGAGATGGAGTTCAGGAGCGTGGTCTTGCCGGCACCGTTCGGGCCGAGGATGACGACGATCTCGCGTGCGTCGACCTCGAGATCGACGCCTTCAAGAACGCCGACGCGCCCGTATCCCGAGCTGAGCCCGGCGATCCTGAGCAGCGGCTCTGATGTCATCGATGTCATTGTCGGTCCCCAGATAGGCAAGTTGAACGTCGCTGCTCGCCTGAACTTCAGCGGGCGTGCCTTGGAAGAGAAGTTTGCCGTGGTGCATGACGACGATGCGGTCGCAGAGTGTCATCACCAGGTCCATGTCGTGCTCGACGACCAGCATGATCCGTTCGGGCGAGCGCAGCTCGGCAAGCTTCGCCGTCAGTTCAGCCGTTTCATGATGGTTGAGGCCTGCGGCGGGTTCGTCGAGCAGCAGAACCCGCGGGTTCATCGCCAGCGCGCGGGCGATTTCCAGCATGCGCTGGCGGCCATAGGGGAGGCTGCCGGCTTCTGCATCCGCATGACCCTCGAGCCCGAAGAAGCGCAGGATCTCCATCGCGCTTTCGCGGCGCGCCGCCGCTCTCGCCCGGCCATAGGGCGGCCAGAGCACCTCCCGCCAGACATTGCGCACCTCGGCCGGGTAGGCGCAGACCTCCAGGTTTTCAAGCACCGTCATCTGGTCGAAAAGCCGGATATTCTGATAGGTCCGCGCGATGCCGGAATTGGCGATCTGGTGTTTCTTCATCCCATCGAGGCGACGTCCGTCCAGCGAGATGGAGCCGGCCGAAACGGTGTAGGAACCGGCCGTCATGTTGATGAGCGTCGACTTGCCGGCACCGTTCGGGCCGATCACGCCATAGATGAGGCCGGGCGCGAAGTCCGTCGAGACATCGTTGATCGCGACATTGGCGCCATATTGCTTGCGCAGGTTGTTGAAGACGAGCGTCATTTGCCGAAAAGTCCCCGAATGAGTTTTTCCGGGCCGAAGGTCCGCGGCACGATGCCTGCCGGGCGCACGATGATCAGCACGACCATCAAGACACCGAGGAAGAGGATGCGCCACTCGGCGAATTCGCGCAGCACTTCCGGCAAGAGGATGAGAATGGCCGCTCCTGCGACGATGCCGAGGATGTTGCCGATGCCGCCGATGACGATCATCAGAACGATCAAAACCGATTCCTGCAGGGTGAAGCTTTCCGGGCTGACGAAACGCTGCGAGGCCGCAAAGATCGTTCCGGCAATCGCGCCGATCGTGGCGGATGTCGCGAAAGCCGTAAGCTTGGCATTGGTGGTATTGATGCCGATGCCGCGCGCGGCATCCTGGTCCTCGCGGATTGCTGCCCAGGCCTTGCCCAGGATCGAGCGTTCGAGGCGCCAGACGAAAAGGCCGACCAAAAACACGGTGACGAGGAGCAGCCAATAGATTTCCACCGGCCGCGCTATTTCGACGCCGAGAATGGATGCCTTGTCGAGCCGCGCGATGCCCTTCGGCCCACCCGTCAGCCAGTCGACATTGTTGATGACGATACGGATGATTTCGCCGAAGCCGAGTGTGACGATGGCGAGGTAATCGCCCCTCAGCTTCAGGACAGGGATGCCGAGAAGGATGCCCGTGATCATGCCCAGCACGGCCGCGATGCCGACAATGAGAAGGAACGGCAGGTGCAGATCGAGTTGCGGGCTTGCCAGCAGCGCGTAGGTGTAAGCGCCGACCGCATAAAAGGCCACGAAGCCGAGATCGAGAAGCCCCGTATAGCCGATGACGATGTTGAGGCCTATGCCCAGCAGGATGTAGATGAGCAGGCTGTTGACGACACGGATATGGTAGTTTGGCAGGAACGGCGTTGCGGCCGCCAGCGCAACGATAGCGGCAAGCACCAGAACGGCCACGAGACGCGAGGCCTGGGGCTTTACGGATAGAGAAGTGCTGGTGTTGGACATCAGAACTCCCTCTTGTAGACCATGCTTTCCTCGGAAACGGGCTCACCGAGAATGCCGGCGGGCTTCACGAGAAGCACGAGAATGAGAATGGCGAAGGACAACACATCGCGATACTCCGTACCGAGCACACCATTCGTGATGAGCGGCAGGAGCGCAGTCCCGCCGACTTCGACGAAAGCGAGGATATACGCGCCCAGCATCGCACCGGGGATGGAGCCGATGCCGCCGAGAATGGCCGCCGTGAAAGCCTTCAAGCCGATCACGGCGCCCATGGTCGGCGACATGATACCGTAGTAGCTGGCATAGAGAATGCCCCCGGCGGCACCGAGCAGTGGACCGGAGAAGAACACTGCCGAGATCGCCAGGTTGACATTGATGCCGAGCAGCTGCGCCGTCGGACGGCTCTCGGAAACGGCGCGCACGATGATGCCCATGCGGCTGCGGTTCACCAGCGTATAGAGCGCAAACATCAGCACGAAAGCGGCGACGAGAATGCCGATCTGGACCGACGTGACCGTGCCGCCCATGAAGTCGTAGCGCGTCGCCGGGAAGAAGCTCGGAAACGCCACGGGTTGCGGGCCGGCCAGGATCTGAACGCCGGTGACAAGCGTCAGCGAGACGCCGAGGGACGACAGCATCGGCGCAAGGCGCGTGGAATTGCGCAATGGCTTGTAAGCCAACCGCTCGATGCCCACACCGAAAAAGCCGACGGCTATCACGGCGCCGAAGAATGCCAGTGTGAGGCCGAAGGCGCCAACCGCTCCGATGTCGCCGACGAACACCGTCAGCACGAGAAAGGCTGCATAAGCACCGAGCATGAACATCTCGCCATGCGCGAAATTGATCATCCGCAGCACGCCATAGACCATCGTGTAGCCGAGCGCGATGAGTGCGTAGATGGAGCCGATGGTCAGAGCGTTGACCGTCTGTTGAATGAAGGTTCCCAGCATGGATATCCTGCCCGGAAGAGTTCGCGGCAATGGCGGCGAACGGGAATAGGTGCGCGGCGGCGGCACGAGATCACCGGCCGTACGGCGAAGGACGGACCGGCCTGGAAGGCCGGCCCGAAACCATTACTTGGAGCCAGCCAGTTTGAAGTCCTTGCCTTCCACCTTGTAGAGGTAGGAGGGCGCGACCTTCAGCTCGCCGATATCGTCGAATTCGAGTTCACCCACGGCGGTCTGAACTTTGACCGCATGCAGCGCATCGTTGATTTCCTCACGCGACAGACCCTTGGTCGACTTCAGCACCGCCTCGAGAATCTGGCCGTGGACATAGCCGTAGATCGAGTACGGGCCGGCCTCCTCGCCATATTTTTCCTTGTAGAGCTTGGCGAATTCGGCAATGGCCGGGGAGGCGTCCATCGGCGGAACCTGAATGGCGACCATCGTGCCCTGAACGTTTGCCTCGCCTGCCTGCGCAATGAAATCGGGGGTATAACCGCCATCGGGCACCATGAGCGACGCATTTACACCCTGCTCATGCATCTGCTTGGCGAAAAGCGCGATTTGCGGCATGACCGCGCCGACATAGATGACGTCAGGCGATTTCGCCTTGATCTGTGCGAGCACGGACGTGAAGTCCACGTCAGTCGGTGCAACAGCGAGCGTGTCGAGCACCTGACCGCCGCCGGCCGTGAAGTTCTTTCCGAAAATTTCGGAAATGCCCTGACCGAACACCTGCTTGTCGCTGACGATAACGGCGGTCTTGGCATTGAGCTTCTGCAGAGCATATTCAGCAGGCAGCAGTGCATTTGCCAGATCGTTTGCGACCGGGCGTACCATGAACTTGTAGCCCTGCTTGGTCAGATCGGGATTGGAGCCGAACGTCATGGTCGGCAGTTCGCAATCCTCATAGATCGGAAGCGTGGACTGGGCGACACCGGAATTGAAGTTCACGAGCCCGATGACGACGCTGTCGTCATCGCAGAATTTCTGCGCAACGAGCGTGCCTTCACGCGGGTCGGCCTTGTCGTCCTGCTGGTTGTACTTGATCGTCACGCCGTTGACGCCACCTTCGGCGTTCAGCTTGTCCCAGTACAGCTTGAAGCCGTTGTGCCAGGTGTTGCCGAAATAGGCCTGCGGACCCGACAAGGGAGCAGCGAGACCAACGGAGATTTCTTCGGCGAAGCCCGGCGTGGCGAGCAGCGTGACGCCGAGGCAAAGTGAAGCAGCGATTTTCATGTGAGTTCCCCTGTGATGGACGCTACGCGAGTGTCGGCCGGCCGTTACGGTCTCTCGCCATGCACATAAGGAAGCAGACATTTAATGCCACGTCAATAAAGTGTCGACACTATTGCGTTCAATTTTTGCATCAACCGCCTTTTACCCTACGGCGCCCCCGTGCCGGCGCGGCAGGATCCGGCGCGGTGTAGACCTTCAGCAAGGCGTCCTTCAGGGCGTCCTGCGTTGCTGAAACGGACATTTCGATATGGTCGCGCAGCAGTTTCATTCCACGTTCCGCATCCCGCCGGACCGCAGCTGCGACGATCTCGGAATGAGACGAGACCTGACGGGGATCATGCGTGCGCTCGATCTGGATTCGCCGGATGAAACGGATCCGCGCATTGATCGCGGCAAGCTGGTTCACCAGTTCGGGATTGCCGGAAAGCTCGGCGATCAGAAGATGAAAACCCTCGTCCTTCGCCAGAATTTCATCCGGCGGATTGTCCTGATAGCCATCCACGATGCTGGCCCAGTAGGCCGTCAAACGCCCGATATCCGCATCAACGGCCCGTTCGCACATCAGGCGGAACGCCGCGCACTCGATAATGGAGCGCAACTCGTAGAGGTCGATCAGGCCCTCCGTCGACAGGCTGCGCACGAAGAACCCGCGGTTCGGCGTGAGCGACACGAAACCTTCCGAGGCAAGCCGGTTGAGCGCTTCGCGGATAGGCGTGCGGGAGACGCCAAGACTGCGCGAAAGCTGCACCTCGTTCAACCGCGCATCGGGCTTGAGCTTGAATTCGACGAGAAGCTGGCGGATCGTGTTGTATGCGCGTTCGCTGCTGTCGGCCGATCGACGGCTGTCCTGCTCGGATTCAACCATCGCCGTGCCTGCCGCTTCCATATCGATTCTTTCCGTCATGGCGCTTCCTGCGTCTTGTCGCCTGCAATGATAGTGTCTACAGTTTTGTACAATATCTTTTTTCTCAACTTCGCGTCGATGGCAAGCCGCCGTCATCACTTTGGAGGCGAACGGTGATTATTGGCATCATTGGCGTTGGTCACCTCGCAGCTTCAATCCTATCCGGGCTCGTAGGCGCGGGTGTTGATCCCGCCGACATTCTCCTGTCCCCACGCGGGCAGGCACATGCGCTTTCCGCGCGCTGGGGCATTCCCCTCGCCGCCGATAACGACGATCTCGTGAATCGCGCGGACATTGTGCTGCTTTCCGTGCGCCCTGTCGATGCGCACACCGCGGCTGCCGACCTGCCCTGGCGCCCCGGCCAGACGCTCGTGTCATTTTGCGCCGGCGTGACGATTTCTCGTCTTGAAGCAGGTCCCGCCCGCGTGATGCGCGCCATGCCGCTGACATCGGCCGCGATCAATGCAAGCCCGACCGTGTGCTTCCCCGCAACCGGACCGGCTATCGCGGTGTTGGAGAAGCTCGGACCGGTCATCCCGCTCGGCAGTGAAGAGGAGTTCGAAGTGGCCACCGTCAACGCCGCGGTCTATGGCTGGGCGCAGGATCTCATCCGGCAATCAGCCGACTGGACGACCGCGCGGGGTGGCGATGCAATGGCCATGCGCAAACTGGCCGCCCTGACCTTCGTCGCGGCCGGCCGGCTGATCGCGGAGACCGACAAGCCCATGGAAACGTTGATCGGGGAACTGGTGACGCCCGGCGGCATCACCGAGCTGGGTCTTGGTGTCCTGGCAAGGGAGGGCCAGCCGCAGGCATGGCAGGCCGCCTGCGACGCCGTTCTTCAGCGGCTGTCCGGCCGCGTGCCGGCCTGATGGTGGAAGATAACCCTCAATCGAGAGCGGCGCGGAAGGCCTCGTTGAGGTCGTTCCACGGGATCAGCAGGTCGAGCCAGGCGCCGATGCGGCCTGCGACAAGGATTGCCTCGTCAACGAGGGCCGCCAGCGGCACATCCGTCTGCGTCGCGTCACGCAGAGCGAAAAGCAGGTCCGGCGTCTCGTCCATGTGACAGAAGTCGCGCAAGCGCGTCGCCGTCTTGTCGAGCGTGATCGCCATGGCCTGCCGCAGCACGGCGTCATCATACCGAGGCTGGCCGGCTCGAATCCACCAGAGCAGTTCATGCAGGACACGGGCCTCGGCTTCCGCCGCAAAGACCGGGCCGGCAGGGTGCATGATCGCACGGGATATCGTGAGGCGCGCGATATCTTCGGGCATCGCATGCCACAACGCCTTGCGGCGCGACACGAGATCGTCCGGCAACTGCGGCAAAGCTATCGCTCCGGTCGCCTCCCCGTCGGCCAAGGCGAGGGTTCCCTCGATGATCCGATGGCCCTGCTCGTTCTTCAGGGTCGTGGCAAGCTCCGCGATGCCGTCCACCGGTGCATCGAGCTGCCCGAGCACGGTGATCTGCGCATTCTCCGCTTGCAGAGGGGCGAAGGTGATTTCCAGGAACTGACGGACCGGCCAGTAGATAAAGGCGCCGGCCTGCGCATCGAGCACGTGGGTGGCCCCTTCTACATCCTCGACGAAGGGCGCATGCCAGTAAATGTGGCTGCCGGCAATCTTCGGCGTATGAAGCTGAAGGCGTAGCGGCAGGCTCGCAAGCAATGCGGCGCGCGTGCGGGTCGCATTTCCGCTGAGGCGAATTGGCCAGCTCCGACCTTCAGCCGTGAATGTGAGGTACATTTCCGTTCCTTTGTTCCGCAAGTGCGATATGTCCGTCACTCGTATCCCAACTCAATACAAATGTGTAGACACTTTTAAGCGCAGGGATTGGCAATCCCGGATTTCGTCTAAGGAGTCTGCGAATGGGCCCTGAGCGCGACCAGCATTCCATCCAGATCGTGGCAGGGAATGCAGCCGATGGCGGCGATGTCGCTGGAGACGTCAACCGGAAGGCCGGAGTTCGTATCCTTCGGCACCTCATTCAATCTGCCGCCGACAAGAACCGGGAGATCGACGCCCCGCGCTTTCATTGCCGCCTTCACCGCCTTTGCATAGGACAACGCGACACCGTTATAGGTGCTGACCGCGACCATGTCGGCTCCGGCTTCGATGGCGCGCGCCACCAGTGCCTCGGGATCGACCGCGACACCTGCATCGATGGTTTCGACGCCCAGTCCTTCGAAGGCCTTTTCGACGAGATACTTGCCGTGCTCATGGACGTCAGTGGTGCCGATGCAGACGGAAACGGCTGTTGCACCAATGTCCTTGCTGCGCGCGGCGACCCACTCTTCGGCCTTGTGGTTGAGTTCGCGCGCCCACTCGGCGTGAATGAGAGGCGTGCGCGCCCGCGCGCCTGGAGCACCCGGACCGAAGAGGGCTTCCATACGCTTCGGCCCCATGCGGCGGATCGCCAGCAGGAGGGCGGCCGGATCGTCGACGGCCACGCCGCGCGCGGCAAGCCCCTCCAGACTGGACTTGGCAAAACGACGCCCGCCCTCGACAAGCACAGCCGCCATCTTCTCCACCTGCCCCCAGTCGAAGACCGGATCGTAGAACGGCGCCTGCAGGGTCAGCCGGTGCGCGAAGGTCTGCGCGTCGATAATTTCCTCGATATCGGGGATGCGTTGGTTTTCCGTCACCGGAACCGGATTGATCGCATGCCCGGTCGGCCATCGTCCGAGCGCCAGAATGTCGGCCAGCAGATAGCTCGCGAGGCTCGCATAATTGCCTGCAGGGGTCGACTGATAGGCAACGGTGTTGCCGAAGATCATCGTCCCCGGCGTATCGCTGACCTGAACCAGCGCTGCATGGAAGGCCGTACGCGACAGCGGGTCGCTGAAGTGGTGACCATAACAATGGGCCAGACGTGCACCGATGAGATCTTCCACGATATGCTTTTCGATAAGCACCATGCCCAGTGCACATGCCATATCGATGAAGAGCCCCGCAAACCCGTCATCGAGATTGGAATGCACGAGAATTTCGGCATCCTGCGCGGCAATCAGCCCGAGCGCCGTAACCGTCGCCTCGGTGGTGGCAACGTCGTCGTCCCAATAGGGCAGACGGAAGGTGAAGTATTGGCCGAGATTACCGACAGCCGTGGCGCCGGCTGCGATGGCGGCGCGTGTGTTTTCCAGTGCACCGGGAAGGCCAAGCATGAAATCGCCGAAGTGGGCGGCCGCCGGCGCCGCCTCGATGATGCGAGCGAAATCGTCCGGGTCGGTCAGGACGATGCCGGTGCCGCGCGAAGCCCTCGCCCGCCAGGCCTCAGGATATCCCATCGACCAATCGAGCGTGATGCCGAAACGATCGACCGTCACGCCGGCATCCGCACAGGAACCGTGGACTGCGCGGATGCCCTCGATCGTGCGGTTGACATCGCGGAAGCCGATATGGGCGTGCTGCATGATCCGACGGTTTGCAGCAGCCTGCCGCTTCCACGCCGCTTCGGAGGCCACACCCGTTTCGCGCATGAAGCGGCTCGTTCCCAGGCGCCAGTCCCGCGCCATCGCCCGCCCTTGGGCCAGAAGATCCGCTCCCGGTGCAAGGCGCGGATCCTGAAGGCCGGATATGTCGTCTTTGGTCATGATATGATCCAGTCGGCAAAGACAATTTCAGAATGGGCCTGCTGCCCGGGCCGTCCGTCCCTCTCGGGCGTACGTCACCCGTCAAGCGGCGCAGCCTTTGCACGGCATCAGTCCGAAAGGCCGCCACCCTCCAGAGCAAACCGTACACACAACCTAGCGCGCGAAAAGTGTCTACACAATAGTAGACAGATAAAGATTCTTCTCTCTATAGTGCATGCATACGATTGGAGACGGTAATGAACGAGTTCGACGTTGTGGTGATCGGATCCGGATCCGCGGCATGCGCGGCAGGCTTGCGCGCCGCTATTGGCGGATTGAAGGTGCTGGTTATCGAGAAATCCAACCGGCTCGGCGGCACCTCGGCCATGTCCGGTGCCGGGATCTGGATTCCGGCAAACCACCTCGCAGCCGCCGCCGGCATTGCAGACAGCAAGCAGGAGGCCCTTGCCTACCTTCATGCCGTGCAACCACCAAAGCAGAGGGAGAGCGATAGCGGCCGGTGGGCTGCCTTCGTGGAAGCGGCGCCCGACATGCTGCAGTTTCTTGCGACGAACACGCCGCTCGATTTCCAGCTCGTCGCCGAACCCGATCCCTTCACGGAGGCTCCGGGCGGCAAGATGTTCGGCCGCATGGCGACGCCCAAGGCCCTGAGCCGCCGCCTTCTCGGCCGCTTTGCCGCCAAACTCCGCCGTTCGACCCTGCCACACAGCTTCACCTACAAGGAAGCCGTCGACCTCGACATCTATCATCACCCCGTCAAGGCGGGCTTTAAGGTCTGGCACAAGCTCCTTTACCGCTGGATGACCAATGCGGGGGGACAGGGTACGGCGCTGATGGTCGGTCTTATCAAGGGATGCCTTGATGCCGGCGTCGAATTCCGGCTGGAAACGCGTGCAGTGCGTCTCATCCAGGATGCGGAAAGCCGAGTCACGGGTGTCGAGGTCGAGCATGAAGGAGAGACGCGCCAGATCAACGCCACCAGAGGCGTGATCATCGCCAGTGGTGGCTTCGAGTGGAACAAGGAGATGCTGGACCGGCATTTCCCCGGCCAGATCGACCGGATCGGCAGCCCAAGCAGCAACGAAGGCGATGGGCAGATGCTGGCTCGCATGGCCGATGCAGCGCTGCTCAGCATGGATCAGGCGAACATTTATCCGTGCCTGCCGACACGATATGAGCGGCGCCCGAGCGGCCTGCCCATGACATTTCAGGCAGAGCCCCATTCCATCGTTGTCAATCGCCATGCGAAGCGTTTCGTCAGCGAAAGCGATTTCAATATCGGCGAGGCGCTGGATGCGCGCGACGACCAGGGAATGCCGGTCAACCTGCCGGCGTTCCTCGTCGGCGATCACCGCTTCCTCAATGCCGCCCTGCCCTTTCGTTGGTACGCCGCCTACGATCGAGACTGGGTCAAGAAGGCGGATACAGTGAGCGAACTTGCCGGGAAGCTCGGGCTTCCGCCAGACGCCCTCGAGGCGACGATCACGCGCTGGAACGCGCAGTGCGAGACGGGCCGCGATACGGACTTCCGCCGCGGAGAAAACAGCTGGGAAGAGTACAAGGCGCACGGCGCGGCGAACCGCCTTAAACCCATCGACAAACCGCCCTATGTCGGCATGTCGCTCAACCGTTCCATCCTCGGCACGAAGGGCGGCGCCAGGACGAACGAGCGCGGTCAGGTTCTTCGTGAAGATGGCTCGGTCATTGCCGGCCTGTATGCGGCAGGCCTCGCGATGGCAAACCCGTTCGGCACGCGCGCTGTCGGAGCCGGCACGACGCTCGGTCCCAATATGACGTGGGGCTACATCGCCGCAGAGACCATCCTAAGGCAAAACCGGTAACCGGCATCGCCGAATGACCGCGCCTGCCTGGATAGCGACAAGCCGGTGGAGCAGTAACGATCCAGTCCGGGAAGCAGCGGTCACGCGCTTGATCTGCCTGCCTTCCTAGCCGGTGCGCTTTCGCTCGCTCTGTGTATCGGCGTCGGCGATCTCGCCGCGGCGACCGTGACGCCTGGTCTTCAGCCGCACATCCCCGTCGTCGCGCTGCCTGGAATGAAGTGCTGCGCGATTTCATCGTCGAGCCACGGAACCCTTTCGCCCGATGTGCATTTATCGGCCCGGTAGACTGGGAAAATGCAATGCTTTCTACGATTTGGGACCGCGCACTCGCCATACTGCTTCCGGGCATGCCCCGCGCAATCGAAATCAGGGACGCCAGAAATGCCATGTTCGTTCTGGCCGAAAAATGGCCGGTGACCTACGGACGCGCATTTCAGCGCGCTCTCGCATTCTGCGCCAAGGCGATCGAAGGCAAATGCTCTCCATCCAAGGCTCGGCTGGCGTTTCTCGCCGCGGCGCGCGAAGCGAATGTGGCCGTCGTGCGCTTAGGTGTTCACCCGCAAGCTACTCGATGAAAGCGAGCGAGGCTTCAAAGCCCCGCGTCGTCATGCACCAGCTCCCCACTGAAACCGCACGCCGCGCCGTGATAGCCGATGCAGCCATTGCGCTCTTCCAGCACGAGCTTCCGCCCCTCGGTGAACGTCAAGCCGATTTCGCAGTAGCGTTCACTGAGGCCTGGAGACGTTGAATCGGGATCGTAGGATTCATTTTCGGCGAAGAAGTTGCCGCCCGTCTTGGCGAGCTTCACTTCACCGGCGATACCGCCGCCGCAACCGGGAACGTCGCCGTCCATGGGGACGGTCGTTCCAATGGAAATCTTGTAGATGTCGTCCTGCACGTGCTTGAGATCGACAGTCAGATCCCCTTCTCCCTGGCCCGACCACAGGCCCTCGACTCCGGCTGGATCCTGCGCATAGGCGGGGACGGCAACAAGGCTAAGCGAGGCAGCGATAAGAAGGAATTTGAACATATGCTCTCCAAAACAACAAACGCCAGATAATGATGGTCCGGTGCCGGAACCTTTCATGGATATGCATGACCAATCAAGACGGTGTTTTGAGATTGCGGCGTTCATTCCCCAATTCAACTTGCGATGATGTGGTGGCAACGCGACGAGCGGTGCATGCGATATCGGCGGTCGATATAACCGCCGATCGAAGCTTCACATCCGGGATGTCCTCCTACGCCGTTAAACAGCGCCTTCCGCCACGGCATCCGCCTCGCGCAGATGGATACGGCCATTGTCCTCGCCGTCCCAGTATTCGATCGTCCTCGCGGATACCTTGATCAGAACGAGACCGGGCGTGTCCACGCCATCGGGAAACCACCGATCAAGATCTTTTACCCAGTGCTCTTCGAACTGCGCCTTGTCGCGGATCACGCTTGCGTCGCCATCGACGGCGACAAAGATTCCCGGCTTTCCGAGGAGGCTGGGCGGTGCGGTGAAGGTCAACGCGACCCGCGCGTCGCGACCGATTTCGCCGACCTTTCTTGTATCCTCGTAGGAGAAGAACCAGGCGTCGCCATCATACTCGACGTCGCCATTGTTGCTCATCGGCCGGCTGTTGATCTTTCCCTCGCCGCCGTTCGTGTTGAACATGCAGAAATCGATCTTGCTGAGCGCCTTGGAAAGCTCTTTCATCGTCATCGTGCTCATCGGGGTCTCCTGGGTTACCTGCCCATGAACCCTTTGCATCCTTGATGGTTCCCATGGATCGGGCGCGCCGCGGAAGGCCCCGTCGAAACCCGTGAGCCTGGCCCGTTCTCGAAGGAGAAAAGCGATCAGGGCCGTTTCGATCGGGGACTTGGAAAGCTGCCGATAGCCCTCTACACTTGCCCAACGGCCGAATGCCGCGACCGGGAAGGTGGGGAGGAGCCTGCGTTTCGTGACCTATCGTGTGATCATGGCGTTGTCTGGGCTGTGCGTGCTCGCCTATGTCGTGGTCGTGTATGGCGACCGGCTGGCGACGCGCAGCTATCTGGACGAAGCGTCGCTGCAGGCCGGATCGGCGTTGCGGCTGACGGTCTCGGCGCTCAGCGGCCATCTCAGCCGCTACGAGCCGCTGCCGGCGCTGATCGCCGACCATGACGACATAAAAGAGCTCGTCAGCGATCCCGACAATGCGGCCCTGGTGGAGGCGGCAAACCTCTATCTCAAGGAGATCAACGCGCTTCTGGAATCCTCGGACATCTATGTCATGACGATGGATGGCTCGACTGTAGCCGCAAGCAATTTCGAGTCGGAGACCAGCTTCATCGGCGAGAATTTCAGCTACCGGCCCTACTTCCAAGATGCCGCGAAAGGTGGCCAGTCGCGTTTCTATGCGCTTGGAACCACCTCCCTGAAGCGTGGCTACTACTTCGCCTCGCCCGTCCATGTTGGCGAGGCAATCCGCGGCGTGATCGTCTTCAAGGTCGATATAGACACGATCGAAACCTTCTGGCGCGGCGGCGAATACAAGATCCTGGTGTCCGATCCGGAAGGCATCATCTTCATGACCGGCAGCCCGGAATGGCTCTATTCGAGCCTTCTGCCCTTGTCGCCCGACCGGTTGGAACGCACGCAGGCGTCGCGCCGGTATGCGGAAGCCATGCTGAGGCCACTGCCGCTCAAACATGGGGAGCTTGGCTCTCATGACCTGATGACCGTTGCGGATGGCGGTTCGGCGCGGGAATATCTGGTCCTGTCGCAATACATGCCCCAGGCCGACTGGACTGTCAGTGTGCTCATGGACACCGGCTCGGTCCGCAGCCAGGCGCGGACGATGCTGATCGCCGTTGTTCTGTTCTTCTGCCTTGCAGGCCTCGCGCTGGCAATCGTCCTGCAGCGTCGGACGCGCGCCGCCGAGCGGCTGCGCATGCAGATCGAAGCGCGCAACGAGCTGGAGCGGCGGGTCGAGGAGCGGACGGCCGATCTTGCCCTCGTCAACCGGCAGATCGAGCTGGAGATTGCCGAACGGCGGCTGACGGAACAGGAACTGCGAAAGACGCAGGGCGATCTCATCCAGGCGGGAAAGCTTGCCGGCCTCGGCCAGATGTCGGCCGCGCTGTCGCATGAGTTCAACCAGCCGCTCACCGCGGCCAAGACCTATGCCGACAGCGCCGCGATGCTCATCGACCGCGGCCGCGTCGAGGAAGCGCGCGACAATGTTCAGCGCATTTCCCGGCTTGTCGACCGGATGGCGGCAATCAGCCGTCACCTGCGCAACTTTGCGCGAAAGCCCAACGAGAAGCTCGGGCCCGTCCCGATCGAAACCGTCGTCGGCGACACGCTGGAGATCGTCGCGGCGCGCCTCAAATCGGCCGATGCCCGGCTGGATATCGATCTCGGTCCCCAGCCTCTGTGGGTCCAGGCCGGGTCGGTACGGTTGCAACAGGTGCTGGTCAACATCATCACCAATGCCGCCGATGCCGTCGAAGGTCTGGAGGACCGCCGCATCGAACTTGTCGGACGGGCGCAGGACGGCAAGGTCATCCTGACGATCCGCGATCATGGTCCGGGGGTTCCCGCGGCAATTTCCGAACGGATATTCGATCCCTTCTTCAGCACCAAGGGCGTAGGCCGCGGCCTGGGGCTCGGCCTCTCCATATCCTATAATATCATCAAGGATTTCGGCGGCGGCCTGTCCGTATCCAACAAGGTTGAGGGCGGCGCGGAGTTCCGCATCGAACTGGACGGCGCATTGCCGGCGCAGGAGGCCGCCGAATGAGCCGGATCCTGCTGATCGATGACGAGGAGGAGATGCGTCGTTCGTCGGCCCAGGCTCTGGAGCTTTTCGGCATGGAGGTCGATACGTTCGCCAGTGCCGAGCCGGTGCTGGAGCGCGTCGGCTACAGTTTCGATGGTGTCGTGGTGAGTGATATCCGCATGCCCGGCATGGATGGAATGACGCTTCTGCAGCGGGTGCGCGAGCTTGACGCCGAAATACCCGTTATCCTGCTGACCGGCCATGCGGATGTCCAGCTGGCGGTGACGGCCATGCGCGCAGGGGTCTATGACTTCCTCGAGAAGCCGTTCACGGCGCAACATCTGGCCGGCATCATCCGCCGCGCGATGGATCGGCGCGGCCTCGTTCTGGAAAATCGTCGTCTTCGTGCGGTCGCCGGCAAGCGGGACGATATCGAGGCCCGTCTGCCGGGCCGCACACAGGTCATGGTCGATTTGCGCTACAGCCTGCGCGCCATCGGCGCCACCGATGCGGATACGCTGGTGATCGGCGAAACGGGTGTCGGCAAGGAGGTCGTCGCCCGGGCCCTGCATGACATCAGCGCCCGGGCGGACCGACCGCTGATCGCCATCAACTGCGCGGCGCTGCCCGAAAACCTGATCGAAAGCGAGCTTTTCGGCCATGAGGCGGGCGCCTTTCCCGGTGCCATCCGGCCGCGTTACGGCAAGTTCGAACATGCGCGCGGCGGCACGATCCTTCTCGACGAGATCGGCTCCATGCCCTTCGACCTCCAGGCGAAGTTTCTGCGGGTGCTGCAGGAGCGGGTGATCAGCCGGCTTGGCTCGAACGAGGTCGTTCCCCTCGACGTGCGCTTCATCGCCACCAGCAAGGTCGACCTGGAGGCCGAGGTCGCGGCCGGACGGTTCCGCGCCGATCTGCTCTATCGCCTCAACGTCGCCACGCTGCATGTGCCGTCGCTTGCGCAGCGCCGCGCCGATATCCCGCTGCTTTTCCTTCAGCTGGTGCGCGAGGCCTCGGCACGCTACGGCCGGGCCGACATGGAGGTTCCGCACGATGTGATCGCTGAGGTGGCGAGCCGCAACTGGCCGGGCAACGTCCGCGAACTGCGCAATGCCGCCGACCGGCTCGTGCTTGGCCTCGACCCCCAGCGCGATGAGGCGCAATCCGAACCGCAGCGACTGGCCGACAAGGTGGCGGCCTACGAGCGTAGCGTCATCGCCAGTGCGCTCGCGGCGCATGCCGGGCGCATCCGGCCGGTTTATGAAATGCTCGGCATCTCCCGCAAGACCCTGTACGAGAAGATGCAGAAATACGACCTCGACAAGAAGATGCCCTTCACCGACGACGACTACGCGGCATAGCTGAAATGCGTGTTGGGTGGAAATCCACCCATGCCTGTACCCGTTTGTTTCCATTTCGACCCATGCTGCGGCGCACCGCGGCAGAAAATGCCCGGTGACCGCCGACGCGCGATTGCCCGCCGGGCCTTCCTCTTCACAGATTGGGATATTACGACCGGTGAGGGAGGAGCCACACCGGCGGGAACCGTCCATCCGGGAGGATTCGATGAAGTTTATGAACGCCGTGCTGGCCATGTCAGCCGCTGCCGCCGTTTCGATGGTCTTTGCGCCGGCGATGGCGCAGACCTACCCCGAACGCAACATCACCATGGTCATTCCCTTCTCGGCCGGTGGCCCGACCGACACGGTGGGTCGCCTCGTCGCGGAATCGATGTCGAAGGATCTTGGCCAGCAGATCATTGTCGAGAATGTCGGGGGCGCGGGCGGCACGCTGGGTGCCGGCCGGGTCGCACAAGCAGATCCGGACGGTTACACCATTCTCCTGCACCACATCGGCATGGCGACCAGCGCCACGCTCTATCGCAAGCTTGCCTATGACACGCTGAACGCTTTCGAATATGTCGGTCTCGTCACCGACGTGCCCATGACCATCGTTGCCCGCAAGGATTTCGAGCCGGCCGACCTCAAGAGTCTCGTCGAGTATGTGAAGGCGAACAAGGATACGGTGACCGTCGCCAATGCCGGCATCGGCGCCGCGTCACATCTCTGCGGCATGATGTTCATGAGCGCCGTCGAGACGCCGCTGACGACCGTGCCCTACAAGGGTACGGGTCCGGCCATGACCGATCTTCTCGGTGGCCAGGTCGATATCATGTGCGACCAGACCACCAACACGACGAAGCAGATCCAGGGTGGCACCATCAAGGCCTATGCGGTGACCTCACCCGCACGCCTCGACGTGCTTCCCGACGTGCCGACCGCCATCGAAGGCGGGCTTGCCGATTTCCAGGTCGGTATCTGGCACGGTGTCTATGCACCGAAGGGCACACCGGCAGAGGCCATCGAGCGCCTGTCGAAGTCGCTGCAGGTAGCGCTCAAGGATCCGAACGTCATCGCCCGTTTCGCTGAACTGGGCACGGTCCCTTCGCCGGAAAGCGACGCGACGCCGGCGGCGCTGAAGGCGAAGCTCGAAAGCGAGATCGCCCGCTGGAAAACCGTCATCGAAGCCGCCGGCCAGTACGCCGACTGAGGACACCTTCCGATCCGGACGTGCCGCGTGGCTCCTCTGCCGCGCGGCTCGTCTGCTCAGGATCGGCCCCCTTCCGGTCGAGAACAGGAAACACCATGAAATCGCTCGCGGTTGATACCACCAATGCGCTTTGTGGCGCGATCTTCATCGCCCTTGGGGCCTTCTTTGCCTATCAGAGCTTCGAACTTGAGCTCGGCACGGCCTTGCGCATGGGGCCAGGCTATTTTCCCTTCGTGCTGGCGCTGATCCTGATGCTGCTCGGCATCGTCATTCTCATCCAGTCGGTGCGGACGGATAGCGGCCCGTTGGGGCCGATCGCGCTGCGCGGCATGCTCTTCATCCTTCCCGCACCGATCTTCTTCGGGCTGACCGTGCGCGGCCTCGGTTTTGCGCCGGCGCTCTTCTTCTCGGCGCTGATCGCCGCCTTCGCCTCGACGCGGATGCGGCCGCTGATGGCAGTCGTTCTTGCCGCCGCCATCACGGTCTTTTCGATTGCGGTCTTCAGTTATGCGCTGGGCCTGCCGTTCGAACGTTTCGGCCCCTGGGTTCGGTTCTAGGAGGCGGCCATGGATCTCGTCAGCAATCTCGCCCTCGGTTTCGCGACCGCCGCCTCTCCGGCAAACCTGCTCTTCTGCCTCATCGGCGTGCTGCTCGGCACCCTGATCGGCGTCCTGCCGGGCATCGGCGCCACGGCGACCATCGCCATGCTCCTGCCCATCACCTTCCAGCTGGAGCCGGTCTCGTCGCTCATCATGCTCGCCGGCATCTATTATGGCGCCCAGTATGGCGGCTCGACGACCGCCATTCTCATCAACATGCCCGGCGAGTCCTCGTCCGCCGTGACGGCCATCGACGGCTACCAGATGGCGCGCAAGGGACGGGCCGGCGCCGCATTGTCGATCGCCGCGCTCGGATCGTTTTTCGCCGGTACGGTCTCCACCTTCCTTGTGGCGATCTTTGCCATTCCGCTGACGGCGCTCGCCCTGCAATTCGGGGCGGCCGAGTACTTCTCCCTGATGATCGTCGGTCTCGTCTCCTCGATCGCGCTGGCGCACGGGTCGATCGTCAAGGCGCTCGCCATGGTGTCGCTCGGCCTGCTGCTCGGCCTCGTCGGCACGGATATCTATACCGGCACGCCGCGGTTCACCCTCGGCATTCGTGAATATGCGGACGGGTTGAACTTTGTCGCCGTCGCCGTCGGTGTCTTCGGCGTGGCGGAGATCCTGCGCAATCTGGAAGGCGAGAAGACACGATCGGTTCTGATGGCGAAAGTCAGCGGTCTCTGGCCGACACGCGATGATTTCCGTCGCATGGTCGCCCCCGTCCTGCGCGGCACGGCGATCGGATCAGCGCTGGGCATCCTGCCGGGCGGCGGCGCCATCCTTGCCGCCTTCGCCTCCTACACGGTGGAAAAGCGCATGTCTGCGACGCCGCAAGAGTTCGGCAAGGGTGCGATTGCAGGCGTTGCCGGTCCGGAATCGGCCAACAATGCTGGTGCGCAGACCTCGTTCATTCCGCTTCTGACGCTCGGCATTCCCGCCAATCCGGTCATGGCGCTGATGGTCGGAGCGATGATCATCCAGGGCATCGTGCCCGGGCCGAACGTTGCGGTCGAGCAGCCGGCGCTGTTCTGGGGCATCATCGCCTCCATGTGGATCGGCAACCTGATGCTCGTCGTCCTCAACCTGCCGCTCATCGGCCTCTGGGTGAAGCTGCTGACAATCCCGTACTACGTGCTCTTTCCGATCATCATGGCCTTCTGCTCGATCGGCGTCTACAGCGTCAATTCCAACGTCTACGACCTCTATGCCGTCGCCTTCTTCGGGCTCGCCGGCTACCTCTTGGTCAAGCTGCGCTGCGAGCCGGCACCGTTGCTTCTCGGTTTTGTGCTGGGACCGTTGCTGGAGGAGAACCTTCGGCGCGCCATGATCCTGTCGCGCGGCGATCCGACCACCTTCGTCACAAGGCCGATCAGCGCCATCCTGCTTTTGATTGCGCTCGCCGTGCTCGTCGTCGTCTTCCTTCCCTCGGTCAAGGCCAAGCGCGAGGAGGTTTTCCAGGAAGAGGATTGAGAACAGGGTTCATACCGCCTGGAGGGGCGGGCCCCGAGGTGGCGGGCGGGCGCGCGAGGCGCCCGCCTGCATGGTTTGAAAGAGAGGAGAAACGCAATGAAAATGTCCAAACTGACGCGCCGCATGGCGCTCTCTGCCGGATTGTCGCTGCTGTCCCTGCTGGCGGTGAATGCGCCTGCCTTGGCTGACGGCTTCCCGGAAAGGCAGGTCACCCTTGTCGTTCCCTTCGCCGCCGGGGGCTCGACGGATGTGGTGGCGCGGATCATCGCGCAGAAGATGTCGGAAGATCTCGGCCAGCAGGTGATCGTCCAGAACGTCGCCGGCGCTGGCGGCAATCTCGGTGCGGACAATGTTGCCCGTGCCGATGCAGACGGCTACACGATCCTGATGGGCACGGTTGCCACCCATGCGCTTAACCCGCTCATCCTCAAATCGACGCCCTATGATGCGGAAAAGGATTTCGCTCCGATCTCGCTGCTCGTCGTCGTACCGAACGTTCTGGTCGTCAACCCTGCGCTGCCGGCGAAGAATGTCGAGGAACTGCTGGCGCTGCTGAAAGGCGCGCCGGATCAATACAGCTACGCCTCATCGGGGAACGGCACGCCGCTGCACCTCTCGGGAGAACTCTTCAAGAGCATGGCGGGCGTCGAGATGGTCCATATTCCCTATAAGGGTGCGGGACCGGCGCTGAACGACGTCATTGCCAATCAGGTGCCGATCATGTTCGACAACCTGCCGTCCTCGTCCGGTCATATCAAGGCCGGCACGCTGCGCGCCCTGGCGGTGACGACGAAGGAGCGGGCCGCATCCTTCCCCGATGTCCCGACGGTCGCCGAATCAGGCATTCCCGGTTATGAAACCTATACATGGAACGCCCTTTTCGCACCGGCGGGCACGCCCCCTGAAGTGATCGCCCGCCTCAATCAGTCGGCGAATACGGCGCTGAAGGATCCTGCGGTGGCCGAGCGCATGAAAGAATTCAGCGCCACCATCGTCGGCTCCACGCCGGAGGAACTGGGCGCCCATGTGAAGGCCGAAATCGCCAAGTGGACGCCGGTCGTCCGTGACGCGAAGGTCCAGATGGATTGAGCGGAACAGAGCGCCCGGGAACCTGGCTTCCCGGGCACCATTCCTCACATATCAGGCATTCAGAAAGCAGCGGTTTACCTCTTCGTCTTAAGGTAATGTCTTCCCGACAGGGTTGCCACGGCAGCTCTAACTCTCTCTGGGCAATGCCGATGACCGCTGCTTTCGATTCCGATATTTTCAACCTCGCGCCGATCGCCATGTGGATCGAAGATTTCAGCGGGGTAAAGGCGCTTTTCGACGCGTGGCGCGCAGAGGGTGTCACCGATATCAGGGCCTTCCTGCGAGAGGATCGGGACCGGGTCATCGCCTGTTCCAAGTGGATCCGGGTTGTCGGCGTCAACGCCAAGACGCTGGACCTGTTCGAGGCCCAGGACCTTGAGCACCTGACGGCCAATATCGCCGCAATCTTCCGCGACGACATGCTGGATACCCATATCAACGAGCTGGCAGCACTATTCGATGGCGAGCTGACCTTTTCGAGCACGACCGTCAATTACACGATCACCGGCCGGCGGCTCGATATCCAGCTGCGCGGCGCCGTGCTGCCCGGTCACGAACATACGCTCGGCAGGCTGCTTCTGACGACCGAAGATATTACCGAGCGCGAGGATGCCCGCCGTGCGGAAGAAGAGCAGAGGCGTCAGGCGGAAGGCATCTTCGAGCACTCCCCTGTTTCGCTGTGGATCGAGGACTTCAGCCGCATTCGCACGTTGATTGAAGACATCCGCGATCGCGGCATCACCGACTTCCGCACCTTCATGGACGTGCATCCGGAGTTCGTGCAGCAGTGCATGAGCGAGATCAGGGTGATCGACGTCAACCAGGCGACGCTTAATCTCTTCGGTGCAAAAGACCTCCGCGACCTTCTGCAGCGGCTTGGTGAAATCTTTCGCGACGATATGCAAAAGCCGTTTCGCGAACAGCTCATAGAGCTTTGGAACGGCAATCTCTTCCACCACCGCGAGGTGATCAATTACGCGCTCGACGGCTCGGAGCGCCACATCCTGCTGCATTTTTCCGTGTTTCCGGGACATGAACACGATTGGTCGCGGGTTCAGGTGGCGCTTGCAGACATCACCGCACGCAAGAAGGCGGAAGCCTATCTCGAATATCTCGGCAAGCACGACGTCCTGACAAAGCTCTACAACCGCGCATTTTACGCCGACGAGATCAACCGGCTCGAGCGGAAATCGCTACGGCCGGTCTCGGCCATCGTGATCGACCTCAATGGCCTCAAGGTCACCAATGACCAGTTGGGCCATGATGCGGGCGACGGTCTGCTGCGCCGTTTCGGCGAAATCCTCAATGGCGCGGTACATGCCCCGAACCACGCCTGCAGGATCGGCGGAGACGAGTTCGCCGTTCTCCTGCCCGGCGCAGACGCGAAATCCGCCGGCACGATGGTGGAGACCATCCTGGAGCTTTTAAGGATCAACAATCAGTTCTACTCCACCGCACCGCTCAGCATGTCCTACGGCGTTGCGACCAGCGAGAACGGTGAGACCATCGAGTCCGTCATCAAGCGCGCCGATGCGTTGATGTACGAGTACAAGAGCGCGCATTACGCGACGATCGATCTCGGCACCGGCACGCCAAGAGCCAAAACCCGAACCCGGTAGAATGCCGGTAGAGGCCATCGGCCTTACGCCAAAAGCGCGCTTGAAAGAAATGGCCGCCCCACCCCGACATGGTTGGTTATCTGCGTGCCAACCGCACCGGGTTCACGCGCAGACGCACGCGGAGACGTGCAAATGGTCGATACGCCATTGACCGATCCGCTTGCCCGCCTAGATCTCCCGGGATGGAGGCATCACCAATGCGCGTTTTGATCGTCGAAGACGAGTTTCTCATAGCATCCCTTCTGGAAGCCATTGTCGAAGAACAAGGCCATGAGCGGCTCGGCCCCGTCTCAACCGTCGAGCAGGCGCTCGCTTATGCACCGCGCGCTGACATTGCCCTCGTCGATTTGGGCCTTGCCGACGGCAATAGCGGACGGTTGCTCGCCCGCCGGCTTGTCGATCGCTTCGGCATACAGGTGATTTTCGTGACGGGCGACGCCAGCTCGCTTCAGGATGGATTTGACGGTGCCATCGCAGTCATACAAAAGCCTTTTCGCGACGACGAGATCGCTTCCGCCCTCGCGGAAGCGCTCGATCGAAGGCGCCGATCGATGTGGCGGGCCAATTCCGGCTGACTATGATTTCGAGTGTCCTGCCGTCAGCCTGCAAGAGCCAGGCCGCCTTGGCGACCGACGTCCCTTTCGATTTCCCGTATGAGGGTATCGAGGGCGGGGTTTCTTGACTTGCGTGCGCGCCGCACAACATAGGCCAGGGACGGCGGCGGAGGCAGCCGGTCGGTGATGATTTGCATCTCGCCCTGGATATACCGGTCACTCAGCAAAGCGACGCCCATTGTCGCGTTCACGGCGGAAACGATACCGGCGGCACTTGAACACTCGAATACGGTTTCAAGGACGGGACCGTCCCGGCCCATGTCGAACGCCCATTTTCGGTAGAAGCAATCCTCGTCGAACGACAGAAACGGGATGGGTTCATCCTGCCGGATGACCAGTTCCGGATGCTTCACCCAGTGAAGCCGTTCTCTGTAGAGGATGACATCGGCCGGTCGCACTTCATGGTCGAAGACCTGAACAATCGCAGCATCGAGTTCGCCACGCTCCAGCATGGCACGAAGAACAAGGCTCATGCGGACCTTGGTTCGCACCGTAACGTTTGGATGAAGCCGACGGAAGCGGCCAAGAATTCGAGCAAGGTCGCTGCAAGCGGTGTCTTCTGTGAAGCCGAGCAGAAGTCTGCCCGCGAGAGGCGTCTTCGACAGGCTCAGGAGCGCCTCGTCATGCATCATCAGGATGCGTCCGGCATAGTTCAGGAGATCTTCACCTGCAGCCGTGAACATGGGTGCACCGGCTTTCCGTCCAAGCAGCTCACAGTCGAGACTGACTTCGAGCCGCTTGATCTTATGGCTGACGGCGGACTGCGACAGGCCCAGCGCGACGGCTGCTTTTGTTATGCCTCCGTGCTGCCGGATTGCGGAGAGCGCCCGCAACGCATCGATTTCCAGTCGGCGACTGTTCAGCTCGTTCATGGTCCTGTCCACCTCGGTCTTCAAGTGACCCTAGCATAAACCGAAACAGATATGACATGGATTACGCGATTGTCATCCCTCTATCGATATTTGTCATGTGCGTTGCCCACGCTTTCAGCCTAGCAGTGGTCGCGTTCCGCTTAACCGAGGCCCCATGTCTGAAGCCACTTCCGCACCGGTCGATACGAGCCGCTAT
Organism: Shinella sp. AETb1-6; assembly: GCF_009826875.1. Taxonomy (NCBI): domain Bacteria; kingdom Pseudomonadati; phylum Pseudomonadota; class Alphaproteobacteria; order Hyphomicrobiales; family Rhizobiaceae; genus Shinella; species Shinella sp. AETb1-6. Next base: position 67,087 of record NZ_WUMM01000013.1, read on the forward strand.
CCGCTATTGTGGCCGTTGCTTGCGACACTTCTGATCATCGGATGGAGTTCCGGCTTCGTCGGCATCCGCTACGCGAACCAGGAAGCAAGCGTCATGCTTCTGCTTTTCTGGCGCACATTGCTGTCTGGATTGATACTGCTGCCCTTTGCCTTGTTCATGGGCCCCGGAATATCGATGCGCGCGGTCAGAGATCAGGCGCTGTTCGGCATCATGGCGGTTTTCCTGTATCTGGGGGGCTTCGCGCTGGCCATCGAGCAAAAGGTGCCCACCGGATTGGTCGCCCTTATCGCCGATCTTCTTCCGCTCGCCATCGCAGCTCTCTCGCAGCCCGTGCTGGGCGAACGGCTGACGGCGAGGCAATGGCAGGGGACCGCGATTGCCGTCGCCGGAGTCCTCATCGTATCCTTCGACAGCCTCAGCTTGGGCACGGCACCCATATGGGCGTACGGGCTGACGGTCGGTTCGATGCTTGTGTTCGCTGCCGCCTCCGTCCTCTACAGACGACACGAGAGGAGCCGGATGCCTGTCTACCAGAGCCTTTGCATCCACACGCTGGTGGGTTCGGTCCTCTTCGGCCTGTGCGCATCGGCGCAAGGCAGTCTCGCTCCGCCGATGACGCGGGACTTCGCGATCGGAATGGTCTGGCTGGTGCTGATCGCGACGTTTCTTGCCTATGCCGTCTACTATACCAGTCTACGGCTGTTCCCCGTCGCCAAGGTAAGCGCCGCTATCTATCTCAGCCCACCCGTGACGATGATATGGGCATGGCTGTTGTTCTCGGAGCCGTTGACCTTGGGAATGATCGCCGGCCTCCTCGTGACGCTGGTTGGCGTCTGGATGACCTCGCGGGGCTGAACGGTGTGATCGGCAACCAATGCACTCGCTGAACGAACGTAACCGGCCGCCTCCCGAGACAGCCGGCGCGCGCGTCCGATGCCAACCCCCGGACACGTGGCAACATCGCTCACTCGGTGGTACTCAAATCCGGTATGTCGCCCCGGGATGATCGAGCGGCAGGCGGTCACCCGACCGGAAAAGGCGGTCGCGCAAGCTCGAGCCGCCGTAACCGGTCTTGTATCGGCCGCGTTCCTGCAGGACCGGGACGACAAGGTCCACGAAATCCTCGTAGCATTCCGGTGTCACGGTGCGGGCGAGGTTGAAACCGTCGATCTCGCCCTCGTCTATCCAGCTCTCCAGTTCGTCGGCGATGATATCGGGCGTCCCCACGAGCAGCGGATATCGCCCGCCGAGCGCAAGCTCCTCCAGCAGCTGGCGTTTGGTCCACTGCTTCTTCTTCGCGAGCTCGGTCGCGGACTGTATGGCGTTGGACGTGCCGTATTCGATCGGCTCATCAAGCCCATAGCGCGAAAAATCGATGCCTGTGCTGGCCGCGAAATGTGCAAGGCCCGCTTCCGGACTGGCATGCCGAAGATAATCGCGATGTTTTTCCTGCGCCTCCTCGGGGGTGCGCCCCGGAATGACGGAAATGCCGATGAAGATCTTGATGTCCTCGGGTGCACGGCCAGCCTCGACGGCTTCCGCGCGCAAGGTGCGCGCCGTGGCCCGGGCGGCTTGCCTGTCGGTCGCCGTTATGAAGATGCATTCGGCGTGGCGCGCGGCGAAGCGGCGTCCGCGACCGGAGGTGCCTGCCTGGTAGAGGACTGGCGTGCGCTGGCGCGAGGGTTCCGCAAGGTGGTGGCCTTCGACCCGGTAGAACGGCCCGTCGTGCCGGATCGGCGTCACCTTCGAGGGATCGGCATAGACACGCGCCTGCTTGTCGCCCAGTACCGCGTCGTCGCGCCAGCTTCCCTCCCAGAGCTTGTAGAGGACTTCCAGATAATCCTCCGCGCGGTCATAGCGGGTATCGTGCGCCGTCAGCGCATCCTGCCCGACGGCGCGCGCCGCGCTGTCGAGATAGCCGGTCACGATGTTCCAGCCGATGCGACCGTCTGTGAGATGGTCAAGCGTCGAAATCCGCCGGGCGAACGTATAGGGCGGTTCGGCATTGGCGTTCACGGTGACGCCGAAGCCGAGATGCGTCGTAACGGCCGCCATGGCGGAGACGAGCAACAGCGGATCGTTGACGGGAAGCTGGATGGACTCCTTCAATGTCAGGTCGACACCGCCCTGGTAAACATCGTAGACGCCGATGATGTCGGCGATGAAGATGCCGTCGAACAGCCCGCGTTCCAGTGTCCTGGCCAGCGATGTCCAGTAATCGATCCTCTTGTAGTCGACGGAGCGGTCACGCGGATGCGTCCATAGACCATGGTTGATGTGGCCGACACTGTTCATGTTGAACGCGTTGAGAAGAATCTGCTTTTTCATGGGTGTCCGTCAGATCGCGCCGTGGCGCGGCGGGCGTTTGCCGTTGAGATGGAAATTGCCGACCGCCTGGTATTTCCATCGGACCGGATCGTGCAGCGTGTGCGTGCGCACGTTGCGCCAGTACCGGTCGAGATTATCCTCGCTCGCGGTGGCGGACGTGCCGGACAGCTCGAACAGCTTTTCTGCAGCCAGCAGGCCGGCCTTCGTCGTCAGGATCCGCGCCTGCGCGACAGCGATGGACGCATTCGCCACGCTGTCCTCGTCGGGCGCCGCCTGTGCCGCATCGACAAAGCGGCCGGCGCGCTCGACGAGCGCCTCGGCAGCCCGGAGCCGCAGGCGGACATGACCGATCTGATGCAGCGTCAGCGGATCGGCCGAAGCCTTGTCGACGCCCGAATCGAGCCAGGGCCGCGCCCGATCCCGCACGAAGCGCAGCGTCTCCTCGAAGGCGCCGAAGCCGATCCCGAGATCGATCGCCGCATGCATGATCTGCGCGTGCGGACCTATGGTCGTCGGCCGGTCGAACGATGCCTTGAACGGCACGACCCATTCCGGCTCCACCCGCACGCGGCCGAACTTCACCGAGCCGCTGCCCGTGACACGCTGGCCGAAACCGTCCCAATCGTCGATGATCGTCACGCCCGGCGCATCCCGGGGAACGAAGGCGAGATAGGACACCTCCGCCGCGTCTTCCTCCGCAACCACCAGGGTCGGTATCCAGTGGGCGTACAGGGCGCCGGTGCAGTAGAATTTTTCGCCTTCGACAAACCATCCGGCCGGCTCGCGCACAAGCCGCGTGCGGCGCTTGAAATCGCGCGTGCCGACTTCGGCAAGAGCGTTGCCCAGCCTGTCGCCGGCCAGCACCCTGTTGAAGAAGAACCGCTTCTGCGCCTCCGATCCGCCGACGCGCAGCACCTCCAGCGCATAGAAATGGTTCTGCGGAATTTGCGCCAGCGAACCGTCTGCGGCTGCGATGATGGCGATGGCCTTGGCGAGGGTCACGGTCGAGATGCCCGCGCCGCCATAAGCCTTGGGCACCGTCGCCCCCCAAAGCCCGCTCGCCGTGTAGCGTTCAAGCTCGTCCCAGGGAAGCCGCCGCTCGGCGTCCCGCACGGCGGCTTCCCGCGCGAAATCGGCAGCCAGGATATGTGCCACCTCCAGCGCATGCGCGTCATCGCGAATGATGTTCGGTGCGGTCTCGGCGGGCAATGCCTGCTGAACCGGTCGTGAAGCCGATGAAGTCATGTCCGTCGCCCTCCTCTCAATTCCACTGGTGGCGGGCGGGGTGGGCGCCGTTGAGGTAATAGTTGCCGAGAAGGTGGTACTTCCACCGAACCGGATCGTGCAGCGTATGGACCCGGGCATTGCGCCAGTGCCGATCGAGACCGTGTGCGGCGCGCGTCGAACTCGACCCGGCGAGATCGAAAAGCGTCTCGCTGGCATCCAGCGCGATTTCCGTGGTCAATATCTTCGCCTCCGCGACCGCGACCGAAGCCTTGGCGCTCGTCTCGGCAGTGACCGGCACGGCGCTCAGCTCGTCCAGCACGCTGGCGGCGTGGTGCAACAGTGCCTGCGCGGCCTGATAATCCGTTTCCAGCCGGCCGATTTCATGGAGGATCGTCGGGTCGTCGGCAGCACGCTCCAGCCCGGAGTCCATCCAGGGGCGTGCCCGATCACGCACGAAGGCGATGGCGTCGTCGATCGCGGCGCGCGCGATGCCGGAATCGATCGCCGCCTGCATCAATTGCGAGATCGGTCCCCAGAGTCCCGGCCTGTCGGCCGCCTGCCAGACCGGCAGGACCTGCACCGGTTCCACGGGCACATTGTCGAACTCGACCGTACCGCTGGCCGTGGTGCGCTGACCGAAGGAGGACCAGTCGTCGATGACGGACACGCCCGGCGCGTCGAAGCGCGCCCAGACCTGCACGGCGCGGCCCTCGTCGTCGATCGCCCGGGTCGGAATCCAATGGGCGAACAACGCGCCCGTGGAATAGAAGCGCCGGCCGGTAAGCCGCAGCCCGTCGGCGGTCGCCGTAATGCGCGTCGTCACGTGGCTGATGGCGTTCCGGCCACGCTCTGGGCCGGCATTGCCGATGCGCTCGCCGCGCAGGATATCGGCATAGAAGCGCCGCTTCTGTTCCTCCGAACCGAGGTCGTGCAACAGGGCAAGCACACCGAAATGGTTCTGGGGTATCTGGCCGGCCGAAGGGTCGGCGGCACACAGGATCTCGAACACCCGCACCAGCGTCACGAAAGAAAGTTCGGGTCCGCCATATGCCTTCGGCACCGTAATGGCGCCAAGTCCAGTCTCGCTGTAGGCCTCGATCTCATCCCAGGGCAGGATGCGCTCGCGATCCCGCAGCAGCGCTTGCGGCCGAAGCTTATCGGCAAGCGCAGTCGCCGCGGCGATCGCCTGCACGTCATTGTCGATCCGTGCAGCGGAAACGGCCGGCGCCGGACGCCGACCGGCATCGTTGGTGTTGCTCTTGCTCATTGTCGTTCCGTTCCGTTTTTCAGCGATCGCGCAGACGGCGCACGGTATAGTCACCGGCGAACTGGACGATCGTCACCATGGCGACGAGCACGATGATCACCGCCACCATGACTGCCGTGTCGAAGCGCTGGTAGCCGTAGCGGATGGCCATGTCGCCGAGCCCTCCGGCACCCACGGCACCCGCCATCGCGGAAGCGCCTATCATGGTGACGACCGTGATGGTGAAGCCGCCGACGATGCCGGGCAGCGCCTCGGGGAGCAGCACATGACGGACGATGTGCCACTTGCGGCAGCCCATCGCCTGCGCCGCCTCGATCAGCCCCTTGTCGACCTCGCGAAGACTGACTTCGGCGATGCGGGCGAAGAATGGCGTCGCGCTGATCGAAAGCGGCACGATCGCGGCCCACACTCCGATCGTCGTGCCCGTAAGGAAGCGCGTGAACGGCAGGAGCGCGACGAGCAGCACGATGAAGGGCGTCGCCCGGAACCCGTTGACGACGGCTGCCACGGCGCGGTTGAGCCGCGGCGCTTCATAAAACCCGCCCGGAGATGAAACGACGAGGAAAACGGCGATCGGTATGCCGACAAGCAGCGCAATCAACGCCGAAGCGCCCACCATCTGCACCGTATCGAGGAAGGCGGCCCACAGGCGGTTATACATCGCTGGCGACATAGCCCACCACCCTTGCGCTGCCGACATGCCCTTTCAGGGTGTCGAGGTCTTGTTCGGAAATTCCACGCGCGGCAACGAGGAGCGTGCCCTGCGCGTGTCCCTGGATGCGATCGATCGTGCCGTGCAGGAGCCGGAGCGACGTGCCGAGCGTGGCGGCAAGCCGGGCGAGGTCGGGATCGCCGCCTTGCGCGCCGGTATAGTGCAACTCGATGATGGTTTCTCCGCCGGCGACGGGGCGCGGCGCGAGGCGTGCGGCAAGATCTTCCGGAAGATCGCGGCTAAGCGGCCGCAGAAGCGCACGCGTGGCGTCGTGCTTCGGATCGCCGAAAACCTGCCAGACAGGTCCCTCCTCCGCAATACGACCCTGCTCCAGGACGAGGACGTTCTCGCAAACCTCGCGGATGACGCTCATCTCGTGCGTGATGAGGATGATGGTCAGCCCGAGGCTGCGGTTGATGTCCCTGAGAAGCCTGAGGATCGACAGGGTCGTCTCGGGATCCAGCGCGGAAGTCGCCTCGTCGCAGAGCAGGATTTCCGGTTTGTGCACCAGGGCCCGGGCGATGCCGACCCGCTGCTTCTGCCCGCCGGAAAGACGCGACGGATAAACGTCGTGCTTGCCTTCAAGGCCGACAAGCGCCAGCACCTCATCCACCCGCTGGTCTATCTGGCGACGCGGCAGACCGGCCACGACCAGAGGCAGCGCTACGTTTTCCCGAACGGTTTTCGCCGACAGCAGGTTGAAATGCTGGAAGATCATTCCGACGCGTCTGCGCAATTGCACGAGCGCGTTCTCATCGAAGCGGCCGATGTCCTGCCCGTCCACGATGACACGGCCTGACGTCGGTTCCTCGAGCCGGTTGATGGTGCGAAGCAGGCTGGACTTGCCCGCGCCGCTTCGACCGATGATGCCGTAGATGCGGCCCGTCGGGATTTCGAGGTCGATCTCCTCCAGCGCGCGTACGGCGCCGGCCGCCGAATGGTAGGTCTTGCCGAGGCGCTCGAAACGCACGGCTCCAGGGCCGGCCGGCGAGATCGCCCGCGCCCGCGCCTGCACCGTGTTCGCGACTGCATCGACCGGCAGAGGCGCCGCCATCGTTCCGAGCATCAGTGCTGCCATGACAATGTGTAGAGCTTGTCGTTACCGTGGTAGGCCTCGGCGATCGTCTTCTTCACGGCCGGTGAATTCTGATAGAGTTCGACCACCTTCTTGAGGGCGGGCTCGTCCTTGCGGTCTTCCTTGACGGTGAAGATGATGGAGAAACGCCGGTCGTCGATGCCGGAATAGATGAGACCCGAGCCGGGATCGAAAAGGCCGGATGCCGCGATGAAATGCGGATAGCCGAGCGCGAGATCGACGTCGGCGGTGATGCGGGCGAGCTGCGGCCCCTCGACCTCCGTGAATTCGAGATTGCGCGGATTCTCGGTGATGTCGTCAAGCGTTCCGGTAAAGCCGACGCCTTCCTTCAGCTTGATGAGCCCGGCCCGCTCCAGAAGCAGGAGACCGCGGCCCTGATTGACCGGATCGTTGGCAATCGCGACCTTGCCGCCGTCGGGTATCTCGTCGAAACTCTTGTGCTTGAGCGAATAGAGACCGATATTCGCCAATATGCCGACGCCGATGTCCGTCAGCTTGTAACCCCTGTCGGCAATGGCGTTGTCGAGAAAAGGCCGGTGCTGAAAGTAGTTGAGATCGATGTCGCCGGCGTCCAGCGCCACGTTCGGCGTGGTCCAGTCGGTGAACTCGACGGCTTCGATGTCGATGCCCGCCTCCTTCGCCTCCGGCACCAGGGCGGCGATCGAGTCGGCATAAGCACCAGGCACGACGCCGATCTTGACCGTTTCGGCCTGTGCCGCCGTCGCAAGCGATATCGCCGTGGCTGCCAGAAGGCCCATCATGCGCAATTTCATATCATCATCCCTTTCAAACACCGTTGCGGTTGCGGTCAGTTGACCGGCTGCCCCTGCGTCCAGGGCAGGCTGTAGAGCTTGTCGTTTTCGGCGAACGACTTGTGGATCTGCGCCTTCACGGCATCGGAATTCTGGTAGATTTCGACAAAGCGGCGCACGAGCGCGGAGTCCGCGTTGTTTTCACGCGTCACGAACCGGATCGCGTAATCGGTGTCGTCGATCCCGGAATAGAGCAGCGCCTGACCGGCGATGTCCGCAAGCCCCGCATTGACATAGTGCGCCGGATACCCCTGCGCGAGATCGACGTCCTCAAGCGCGCGGACGAGCTGCGGCCCCTCGATCTCGACGAACTGCAGATCTCGCTTGTTCTCGACAATGTCGTCGATCGTGGGACGCGCGCCGACGCCCTCGCGCAACTTGATGAGGCCGGCACGCTCGATGAGCAGCAGGCCGCGCCCCTGGTTGACGGGATCGTTCGCCACGCCGACACGCGCACCTTGCGGCACCTCGCCGAACGACTTGTACTTGGAGGAATAGAGACCAAGATTCGGCAGGAGCCCGACGGCGACGGACTTCAGCTTGAAACCGGTCTCCGAGACTGCGTTGTTAAGAAAGGCCTGGTGCTGGAAGTAGTTCACATCGAGGTCGCCGGCATCGAGCGCCACATTCGGCGTCGCCCAGTCCGTGAACTCGATGACCTTGACATCGATGCCTTGTTCGCGGGCTTCGGCCGCCGCCACCTCTACGGAATCGGCAAGCGATCCGGGGGTTACGCCCACCTTCAGCGTGTCTGCGAATACGGCCGTCGCCATGAGCGAAACGGCGACAGCCGTCCCCGCCAGTGCCCGGAAGGTTCCCAACAACCGATTTCGCATTACAATCTCCAAACGACGCCCGATATACGCAGGAGAATAGTCGATAATTTCTATACACAAAGGAGGAAATTATCTTTATGGCGACGGTCTCTGGAATTTTGTTCTCAAGCTGCGTGTCTGCAGTCGCCGGTGCTGGGCGATCGAGCGAAGATCGATGAAGACAGGGAGATCGATCGACTGCATCGTCTGGATGGCGTTGCCCCCATAGATCGGACGCCTTAACGCGAATCTTCACGTTGTAGTCAACGAGGGCAACTCCTCTCGGGTTCGTTACATGCGGCCGCGCAACGCTTCCGGATCGTAGGGCGATTCTGCGATCACTCGTGCCTTGCGCCACTCACCGAGGATAGGCACTTGCAGCTCCGTTCCAGGCGTGCCGAGCGCGACCGGGAGCAGCGCGAAAGCGATGTCGTGGCCGAGCGTGTAGGCGTAGCTGCCGGAGGTGATGCGCCCGACGAGCTTGCCGTCATGATAGACACCCTCGTGAATGAGCGAGCTTGCCCCGTCCGTGTCGATGGCGATGGTCACCGAACGCTGCTTGACACCTTCCTCTCGCTGGCGCACCAGCGCCGCCTTGCCGATGAAGTCGCCCTTGTCGAGCCGGATGAAGCGGTCGAGGCCGCTTTCCCAGGCCGTCAGCTCCGGGTTCATGTCGCGATACATGGCACGGTAGGACTTTTCGAGGCGCAGCGATTCCAGCGCGTGGTAGCCGACGAGGCGCAGGCCGTGTGGCGCCCCCGCGGCAAGGATCGCCTGCAACAGCTGACGCTGGTAGGGCAGTGGATGGTAGAGTTCCCACCCCAATTCGCCCTCATAGTTGACGCGCAGCATGCGCACGTCCGTCGCAAGGCCGACCGTACCGGACCTGACGCCGAACCATGGGAACGCGTCATTGGATAGGTCCATCTCCGTCAGTCCCTGCAGCACCTCGCGCGCCTTGGGACCGACGACGGTGAAGCAGCCGCGCTCATTGGTGACGTTGCGAAGCTGAACGCTGCCATCCTTCGGCAGGAGCTTCGAGAGATCGTCGAAGTTCCAGCGTTCGGCGCGTGGTGTGGAGATGAGATAGAAGCTTCCGTCCTCAAGGCGCGCCACGACGTATTCGGCCTGCACGCCACCGTTCTTCGTAAGGTGGTGGCTGAGATTGACACGGCCGGCTTTCGGCAGGCGGTTGGCAAGGATACCGTCGAGCCAGGCTTCGGCGCGGGGGCCGGAGACCTCGAACTTCGTCATCGGCGTCATTTCGACGAGGCCGACCGCCTCACGCACCGCCCGCACCTCTTCGGCCACGTAATGGCCCTTCTGCGTCCAGCGCCAGCTGTACTGGTCTTTGGCTTCCACACCATCGGGCGCAAACCAGTTGGGCACTTCCCAACCGTTCAGCACTCCCCAGACGGCGCCGCGCTGCGACAGGATATCATAGGAGGGCGCGGTTTTCTGCGGACGGGCAGCGGGCATATCCTGGCCGGGATAATGCAGCTCGGCATGGGTGCCCCAGCTTTCGCGCACCTTTTGACGCGTCCATTCCTTGTTGGCATAGGTGCCGAAGCGACGCGGATCGAGCTCGGACGTGTCGAGACTGTTTGCGCCCTCGACAATGCGTTCGGAAAGATAGTAGCCAATCGCACCGCCCCAGAGGATACCGCCGGGCACACCTTCGGCGATCCAGACATTTTCGAGCCCCCAGGCGGGTCCGACCAGCGGCAGCTCGTCCGCAGTCATCTGGAAGGGGCCACGGACATTCGCCTTGATGCCGACGCGACCGAGCGCCGGCACCATTTCCATGGCGGCCTCCCAGTTCCAGGCCACCGCGTCGAAATCCTCCTCTACAAGATCGGCACCGAACCACTCAGGCACGCCGTTTTCGGCAAAAAGCTTCAGGTGCTCGGTCTTTTCGTACGGACCGAACATCAGCCCATCGCCTTCTTCCCGCAGATAGCCCTCGAAACCTTCATCTCGCAGGATCGGCATTTCCGGCAGCCCCTGGCGCTTGCGCTCAATGATCTCCGGCACCGCATCGGTAATCCAGTATTGATGCAGGATGGGGATTGCCGGGATGTCGAGGCCGAGCATGGCACCGGTCTGACGGGCATAGTTGCCGGTCGCCGAAATAATGTGCTCGCAGATGATCTCGCCATTGTTGGTGATGATTTTCCATTCACCGCCGGCAAGCCGCTCAAAACCCCTCACCTCGGTATTGAGATAGATCTTCGCGCCACGGTCGCGCGCACCCTTGGCCATGGCCTGCGTGACGTCGGCGGGCGCGATGTGCCCGTCATCGGGATGGTAAAGCGCCGCCAGCATGTCCTTGTTGTTTTCCAAGAGCGGCCAAAGCTCACGCGCTTCTTGCGGCGTCACCAGTTCGGCACGAATGCCCTGCACGGCGGCAACGCTCATGTAGCTCTTGTACTCGTCCAGACGGTCGCGCGTGTTTGCAATGCGCAACTGGCCGCATTTGTGCCAGCCGACATGCTGGCCGGTTTCCGCCTCCAGGCTCTCATAGATCTCGATGGTCTTGGCGATCATCCGCCCGATATTGATGCTGCGCGCATAGGAGGGAATGAGGCCGGCGGCGTGCCAGGTTGAACCGGCGGTCAGTTGCGTGCGCTCGAGAAGCGCGACATCCGTCCAGCCACGTTTGGCAAGACCGTAGAGGATGGCAGCGCCAACGCAGCCACCGCCGATGACGACGGCGCGAGCATGAGTTTGCATGGAGAGTCCCTCGAATGAATTTTCACCAGCCTACAAACCGCCTCCAGGCCTGTAATCTTGCTAAAAATTCTTGAGGGGCATAACCTCAGATTATGCACAGACTCCGCTCGCTCGTTCCGTCCGCCAACTACCTCTTCTGCTTCGAGGCCGCAGCCCGACGGCGCAGCTTCACCGCCGCCGCGCAGGAGTTGAATGTCAGCCAGCCAGCGGTCAGCAAGACGATCCGCCTGCTGGAAGAGGCGACGGGACTGAAGCTCTTTCGCCGCGATCACACCCGGCTGGAACTGACGGCGGAGGGACAACGGCTTTACAAGGAAACGCAAGAGGCGTTCGACCATCTGCACATGGTAATCTCGTCGCTGCAGAAGAAGCACTCGAATGATGTGGTGCGCGTTTCCTTCTCCGCGTCCTTCGTGCAGCTGTGGCTTCTCCCGCGATTGAAGGACTTCAAGGCCAAGCACCCCGATGTATCGCTGCGCATCGAGGAAAGCAGCCGCGACGACCAGGACCTGGTGGAAGAGGATATCGATCTTTCCGCACGCCTCGGCAACGGCAAATGGCCGGGCATCCACTCCTGGCGTTTTGTGACGGAAGAAGTCATGCCGGTGTGCAGCCCCGACTATCTACGGGAGCACGGGCCGATCCACGAGCCGGCGGATCTCCTCCGGCATGCGCTGCTCAATTTCGAGGAAAGGCACCGCACCCGTCTTGGCTGGCGCGAATGGCTGGAGCGCCATGCCGTCCCGGTTGCCCGGCTGAAACAGGATTTCGTCTTCACCGATGCGCTCGGCTCCATCGAAGCGGCGGTGCTTGGCCAAGGCATCGCACTTGGCTGGAAGCACCTCATCCACGACCATGTACAAGCCGGACGGCTGGTCCTTCCCCTTCGGGAATCCTATCGGTCCGGACAAGCCGTCCACATCATCATGCCGGCGCAACGCCCACCAAAGCGCGGGGCTGAACTTTTCCGTGATTGGCTGATCGAGCAGGACGCTGACGGCGCGACCTAGAAGGAGAGCCGTGATCGAGCCGCATAACCGGTTCTGCATCCGCCTCAAGCTCGCTTGCTACATGGCGCCCGTATACGCGCGGCGCGCGATGCTTTGCTGCACGTAATTGATCATGGTGATGAAATCGAAGATCGGCCGACCGGTCGCCGCCTGCACGGCATGGGCATAGGGCGGCAAGTCACTGCACTCAAGCAGAATGGAGCGCACATCGGGATTGTCCGCAACGAGGCACCGGGCCACCTCCGTCACTTCCCGCTCGATGGCTGCGGAATCCAGCGTTCCACGCTCTTCCAGAATGGCCTCGCGAAACTCCGTCTGCCCCTCCATACCGGCCACGGCGAGGGGAACGTGATCGGTGACGTTGCAGGCGGCAAAGTGGCGCGGCGTCAATCGCGTGGCATTCGCGGTGATGACACCAACCCGCCCACCGCACAGAGCATGCATGAACGGAATCTGCATAAGGCTCGAAAGGAAGACAGGGACGTCGACCGCAGCGGCGACTTCCTCCTGAAAATAGGCCATGAAGCCGCAAGCGCCCGTGATTGCCTTGACGCCCCGGTTCTGCAACTCGACGGCGGCCTCGATGAAGACATCCTTCAAGGCGGGATCGCGCTGGTTCAGCAGGCGGTCGATCGAGGCGCCCCTCACCTCCTGGAAGCGCACGGGATAATCATAGGTCGTCGCATTGCCGACATTGCCGGGGATGCAGGGATAGGCGGCATCAAGGATCAGGATGCCGATCTGCTCACCATACCACGACTGCGTCTTGCGCGTGACCGTATAGACAGTCATCGTTATTGCCTCCGGTTTCCATGTCAGGGAAATGCGGGAGAGTTGCCTCCCCCGCCTGCTTCTTCGTTACTCGACGAGGCGCGGCGCACCCGTATCGGCCGCCGTGCCATCAAGGCCGTAGGACTTGAGAATGGTGACGATCGTGCCATCAGCATGCATTTCGGCAATCGCGGCATCGAGCGCGACGCCGAATTCCTTGGCGTTCAGCGAATAGGGGAAGGCTGCCTGAGCGGCTTCCTTGGTGGCCTTCACACGCTGGTCCGGAGCCGCGACATTGACCTTCACGTCGCCAAGCGCGCCCTTCTGTTCCGCGACGACGCCGGTCGAATAGCCGTCGACCGCGACATCGATGCGGCCCGACGAAAGGTCCTGCTGCATGTTGACGGAGTTCGGATAGAGCTTCAGCGAACCGCCGAGCATCGCCTTCAGGTCTGCGACCCAGAGATAACCCTGCACCGTACCGACCTGCTTGCCTTCGAGGTCGGAAACGTTCTTGAAGCCTTCCTTGGAATAGATGCCCATCTGGTCGGTGTAGAGCGGGGCGGAAAGGCTCATCACCTTCGCGCGTTCGGCCGTGCGGTACCAGTCTCCGGTCGCGATATCGGCTTGACCGGAAAGGACATACTGGATAGCCGCCGCCGGATCGACCGCGACAGCCTTGACCTTCAGGCATTCGCGCTTGGCGAATTCTGCGGCAATATCACCGTCGATACCTTTCATGTTGCCGCTGTCATCGACGAAGGAATGCGGAACATAGGTGGTGACCGCAACGGTCAGCGTGCCCGCCTCGATCGTGGTGAACTGGTACTTCGGCGTGCACTCCTGGGCGGATGCAACCCCGGCCGTCAGGGCCAGACCGGCAATGCCGGCAAGGAGGAACTGCGTGGTGGTGATTGTCTTCGGCATGCAGGTATCCTTTCAGCTTGGTTTCAACGTTGCGCGTAGAGGCCGGCGCGCTTTTCGACGTGGCTGACGAGAAGTGCGGCGGGAATGGAGATGGCGGCATAGAGCACACCCGCGGCGAGAAGCGCGGGGAAGTAGCGGAAGGTCGTCGACCCTATCTCGTAGGCCCGGCTCACCAGCTCCGGTAGCGCGATGGTGAAGCAGAGCGAAGTGCCCTGAAAGATCAGGATGGAGAAACCGAGCAACGCCGGAAGTGCCACCCGAAGACCCTGCGGCAGAAGCACGTAGCGCAGCTCATCGAACCGGTTGAGGCCGAGTGCTTCGGCCGCCTCCCGCTGGCCATGCGCGACGGACTGAAGGCTGGCGCGAATGATTTCGCTGGTATAGGCGCCGGTGTTCCAGGCAAGGGCGATGATCGCGGCCGAGAAGGAGCCGAGCGTCAACCCCGTCGTCGGCAGGCCGAAATAAATGAATTGCAGAAGCACCAGCGCCGGCGCGCCACGGCCGATCTCCACAAGGAAAAGACTGATAACTTGCAGCCAGCGGCTCCTGGCGAGAACCCCCAATGCGAGGAGAAGGCCCAAAGGAATGCCGATCAGCAAGCTGAAGACCGTTACCTGGAGGCTGATGGAGAGACCGCCGAGAAGGTCGGGTAGCCAGGCGGAGATTTCGTCTTGGGTCGGAAACATCAGCGTGCCACCTTTGCCCGGAGGTAACCGTCGGCTACGCGCGAGAGCCAGGCGATCGGCAGGCTCAGGAGCACGTAGAAGAGACCGACCAGCGCAAAGACTTCAAGGCCCCGGAACGTCAGCTGGGAAAGCTGATTGCCCTGATAGGCAAGTTCCGCCACGCCGATGGTCGAGGCGACCGCGGTCTCCTTCATCAGCCCTATCAGGTAGCTCGCCGCCGATGGCAGCGCGACGCGGAAGGCCTGGGGCGCGACGATATCGCGGAAGGTCGACCAGCGGCCGAGATCGAGCGCCGCCGCGGCCTCCCACTGACCGAAATGGATGGAAGCGACCGCGCCCCGATAGATTTCCGCCAAGTTCGCCGCTGCGATCAGGCCGAGGCCCATAAGGGCGGCGTTGAACGGGCTGATCGGCATCACGCCCATACCAAGGCCAAAGAAGATGATGAAGAGCCAGAGGATCGGCGGGATGGCGCGCACGATCTGGATAACGGACATGGCCATGAAGCGGAGCAGCCAGAGGCGGCTGCGGCGCGCCGCAAGCAACGGAACACCAAGCACCGCACCAATGAGAAAGGCACCGCCCGTGAGTGCGACCGTCCAGGTCAAGCCGCGCAGGAGCGGCAGAAGGTCCGCCGCGTTCATCGGTCGTGTACCGCGCGAAGGAAGCGTTTGGTCCGCTCCTGCTGCGGATTGCGCATGATTTCCTTGGATGGCCCCTTCTCGACGATATGCCCGTCGGCCATGATCATGACGGTGTCGGAGACGTTCTCGGCAAACCCCATTTCATGCGTGACGACGATCATCGTCATACCGGTTTCGGCAAGTTCCCGCATGACGGCGAGAACCTCCAGGCCAAGTTCGGGATCAAGCGCCGAAGTCGGCTCGTCGAAAAGCATGATCTCGGGGTCGAGGGCGAGAGACCGTGCAATGGCGATGCGCTGCTGCTGGCCACCCGAACAACGGACCGGGAACTGTGTCGCCTTGTCTGCAAGCCCTACCCGCTTGAGGAGTTGCATGGACCGCTCCTCCGCCTCTGCGCGACCGCGACCAAGCACCCGTTCCTGCGCAAGGCTGACATTGCGCAGAACCGACATGTGCGGGAAGAGGTTGAAGGACTGAAACACCATGCCGACCCGTCGACGCAGGCCGGAGAGTTCCGCCCGCGCAACCGGACGCGCAGCATCGATCGTCATCGAGCCGATCGTGATGGTCCCGCCATCCGGCGGCTCAAGATAGTTTATACAGCGCAGCAGGGTGCTTTTTCCGGAGCCGCTCGGCCCGATGATGGCAAGCACCTCGCCGGACCGCACATCGAGATCGATGCCGTCGAGAACCGTGTGGCTGCCGTAGTGCTTGCTAAGGGTTTTCAGGCGGATGAGGGCGTCGGTCGAAGCTGGCATCATTGCGGGCTGTACCCCGCCACGCTGCCAATCGTCGTCCGGCAAACAAAGGATGGCGCCATCCATATCATCGTGACCCCCAATAGATCAGCACCCCGCGCGCCGCCTCTGCGGGCCGGTTATCGCCTGCGCTGCCTGATTGTGATTGGCCGTCGGATTTCCGCTTGAGGCCGTGTTCCCGTCTTTATTATGAGGATGGTAGCATTCTGCCGTATGCTGAGCAGGGCGAAAAAATTGCTGCCCCACCAAACTTGAGGTTATGCCAACTCTGAGGGGGCGCGAAATCACACCCCTCTTCATGTTGTGGAGAGAAGAACGTTATCGCACGGAGCACAACGTCTCCGGACCGCGCTAACGCAGTGCCACCTCGGCCCCGTCATGATTGAGCGCCGCGTCGAATAGCGTTTTTCCGGGGCACCGAGCCATTCTTCGAGCGAAGCAAGACGGCCGAATTCGCGCGCGAGCCCTGTCAAGTCGGCCGCTCCGGCGAGCAGGCCGCTATCCTGAAGCTCGGCCAAACGGCGAAGGAAAGGATTGGCCGCAAGCAATTCATCCGAAAAACGCTTGTAGATGATCGGTCGACCCGCTGCCTTTGTGAACGCATCTTGCAAGTCCTTGCCGGTAACAGACGCACCGGCCAACTCGATAACTTTGCCGGAGTAGCGATCCGGAGCCATCAGGATTTCGGCATTGATGCGGCCTAAATCGGCGAGAGCAATCACCTGCATGGATTGGTCCGGTCTCATGAAGAAGGTGAACTCCCCTCGCGGCAGTCCCATGCCGGGCAGCAGCAGCATTTCCATGAAGGAGTGAAGGCGCGAACCAACCTCTTTGGCTCGCGGTTTTCGCAGACTTCCCGATAGAACCAGCCGGCCGGCTGGCCGCTTGCGCCCGCCTCTCAAAAAGTCGTTCTACCCACTTGGCAAAAGGCTCCGCAGGCATGCAAGATGGCCATGGAGATCTTGTCAGAAGGGAAGCGCGCATGTCCAGGGACCTCGATCAACTCAGCCGGCTTCTTCTCGGTGGGCGGCTGAACCGACGGGATTTTCTCGGACGTGCCGCAGCGCTCGGCCTGTCGGCGGCGGCTGCGAACACGATGCTCGCGCGCGCCGCTGCGGCCCAGTCTCCCGTAAAGGGCGGGGTATTGCGGGCCGGGATGGTCGGCGGTGCGGCAACCGACAGCCTCGACCCCGCGACATGGGCAAGCCAGGTGCCGTATACGCTCGGGCGCTGTTGGGGCGAACAGCTGCTCGAGATTTCGCCGGCCGGCGAGATCGAGTACCGCCTGGCGGAAGCCTACGAGGCCTCGCGCGATGCCAGGACGTGGACGTTCAGGATCCGCCAGGACGTCACCTTCCACAATGGCAAGGTCCTGACACCCGAGGACATCGTCGCGACTTTCGAGCGCCACGCGGATAAAAATTCCAAATCGGCAGCGCTGCCCTTTGTCTCCGCATTCGAGACGGTGAAGGCCGACGGGCGCAACATCGTCATCACGCTGAAAGAGCCCAATGCCGACCTGCCCTATGTGGTCGGCGATTATCACCTGATGATCCAGCCGAATGGCGGCAAGGACGACCCGACTGCAGCGATCGGCACCGGCCCCTACAAGATCGTCGTCAACGAGCCGGGCGTGCGCCATGTCGGCGAAAAGCACGAAGGCTACTGGGGCAGCGATGTGCGCGGCCACGCCGACAGCATCGAAATCATCGTGATGAACGATTCAACCGCGCGCACAGCCGCCCTGCAGGGCGGCCAGATCGACATGATCAACCGGGTCGAGCCCAAGGTCGTGGAGCTCGTGAAGCGCGTGCCGGGCGTCACGATCCGCAACGTGCCGGGCAAGGGTCATTACGTGATGATTGCCCATTGCGACACCGCCCCCTTCGACAACAACGACTTGCGGCTGGCCTTGAAATACGCCGTCGATCGTGAGGAGATGGTCGAGAAGATCCTCGGCGGCTACGGCACGGTCGGCAACGACACGCCAATGATCAAAGGCTACCCGCTGTTCGACGATGATATCGAACAGCGGGTGTTCGATCCGGAAAAGGCCGCGGAGCACTACAAGAAATCCGGCCACAGCGGGTCCATCCTTTTGCGCACGTCGGAGGTCGCCTTTCCCGGTGCGGTGGACGCCGCCCAGCTCTTCCAGCAGAGCGCCGCCAAGTGCGGCATCACGCTCGAGATCAAGCGCGAGCCGGGCGACGGCTATTGGTCGGATGTGTGGAACAAGCAGCCTTTCTCGATGTCCTACTGGACCGGACGCCCCACGCAGGATCAAGTGTATTCTCTCGCCTATCTCTCCGGCGCGGAATGGAACGACACAAGGTTCTTCCGGGAGGACTTCGACAAGCTGATCATCGGCGCACGCGCCGAACTCGATACCGACAAGCGCAAGGCTCTGTACCGCCAGGCAGCCGTCATCCTGCGCGACCAGGGAGGCGTGATCGTCCCCATGTTCAACAACTATATCGACGCGACGACCCCACGCGTCGGCGGCTGGATCGACGATCCGAACGGCGAGCTCATGGGTGGACATGCGCTGACAAAATGCTGGGTGGTCTCCTAGGCATTGACGACGCCGCGCGGCCCTTCGTCCAAGCGGCGGCGTCGTGCGCAGGAAGTCAGGTCAAGCGAAAGCAGAGCGCACCATCTCAGCGGACCTTGTATTTCTGGACCGCATCGTAGAGCGAGGCGCCACTGTCCATGAACGCCTGCATCTCCTTTTCGATGCCGAGGAGTTCGGCCGACTTGCGGGCGATGTCCCCGGCATGTTCCGGCGGAATGACGAGCACGCCGTCGCGGTCACCCAGAATGATGTCGTCGGGCCGCACATAGACGCCGCCGCAGATGACAGGCCCGTTGGCCACCGTGGTGGCGAAGCGGTGTTGTCCGGCGCGCACGGAGGTTCCCTGGGCAAAGACCGCCAGGCCATAACCTTCCATCTCTTCGACATCACGCAAGGCGCCATCGGTGACGAGGCCGACGGCGCCGAGATGGCTGGCGCGGTGGGCCATGTTGCCACCCCAGTTGGCGTGGCTCGCAATCCCCTGCGTCGCGATCACCATTACCGTGCCCGGCTTGCAGCCGTCGATGACCTGCTGGATCGCGAAGGCATAGTCCTTCGCCAATTCGGCCTGACCTGCATTGGCGGTGATCGGCGTGCGGCCGACAGTGCGGGCGCGGCCGAGAATGCGCCGTCCCGAAACCAGCCGGACGGTCGGATCCAGCGCGCTGTCCTTCAGGCCGAGCGAAAACATCGCATCCGAAACGGTGGCCGGCTGGAAAGCATCGAAAGCAAGGGCCAAGTGATCGGCAGAAAGGGCATGCGTGGCAGGCGCGGCCATGGTGGCTCCTGGAGAATGATGGGTTTCGTCAGGCCTTCGTGCCGCGCAGCCGAGACACGAAGGGCGGAGGGGTAAAGGCCTGGACGGGCGGCAGCGGCGCATCGAACCGCTCCACCTGGACGAGGCAGGATTGTGCACTCGGCCCCTGGGCCAGGCGCGATGTGCCGACATCCGCCGTCAGGACGTTGGGATTGCCGTGGATTTCCAAGGGCTGCGGATCACCGTCGGCGGCCGGTAGCGGATCGTACCATGCGCCGGTGGCGAGCTGAACGACGCCGGGCAGAAGATCGTCGCTTGTCTCTACAGCAGCCAAGCAGGCGCCGCGATCGTTAAAGACCTTCACCACGTTGCCATCGGCAAGCCCGCGTGCGGCCGCATCGTCGGGATGCATGCGCATCACCTCGCGGTCATGCACCTTGCCGCTCCGCGAATGGGCCGCAACATCATACTGGCTGTGCAGCCGGCGTTTGGGCTGGTTGGAGAGAAGGTGGAGCGGGTAGCGGGCGGCCAGCGGCGCCCCCAGCCATTCCCTTGGCGCAAGCCACGCCGGATGCCCCGGGCAATCGTCATACCCGAAGCCGGCGACCGTCTCGGAGTAGAGCTCGATCTTGCCGGACGGGGTGTCCAGCGCATGTTTTTCCGGATCGTCGCGGAAAGCCCCGAGCAGATCCGTCTGTTCCGCCGGCGGAGGCGGCGGCAGGAGGGCGACGCCTTGCGACCAGAAGCGCTCGAATTCCGGCAGTTCATGACCGATACCGGCCGCCATCTGCCGGGCGTTGGAATACATGTGCCGGAGCCAGGATTCGATATCCCGCCCACCGGTGAACGCATCGCGTGCACCGAGCCGATCGGCCAGGCCCGCGAAGATCGCGTGGTCATCCCGCGCTTCGCCGGCCGGAACGAGGCTTGCATGGGAGGCTGCGATGAACAGATCGCGCGCCGAGCAGGCGATATCGTTGCGCTCGAGCGTCGTCGTCGCCGGAAACACAATGTCCGCATGGCGCGCAAGCGGATTCCACCAGCTGTCGTTGACAATGACGGTCTCCGGCTTCTGCCAGGCACGGCGGAGCCGGTTGAGGTCCTGGTGATGGTGGAAGGGGTTTCCGCCCGCCCAGTAGATGAGCTTCAGGTCCGGATAGACCCGGCTCTCGCCGTTGAAATCGTAGCGCTCGCCGGGATGCAAGAGCGCATCGGCGATACGTGCGACGGGGATATAATCGGAGACCGCGTTCGTGCCTTGCGGCAGGGAGGGCCATTTGACGTCCGGTATCGCATTGCCGATACCGTTGGCGCAGGCGTAACCGAACCCGAAACCCCCGCCCGGCAGACCGATCTGCCCGAGCATTGCGGCGAGCGCGACGCTTGCCCAATAGGGCTGCTCACCGAAATCCGCGCGTTGCAAGGACCATGACATCATGAGGAAGCTGCGCGTACCGGCCATCGCAAGAGCGAGGCCCCGGATGGTCTCGCCGGGTACCCCGCAGATGTCGGCGGCCCATTGCGGCGTCTTCGGCAGTCCGTCCACGGCACCGGTCACATAGGCCGCGAGCTTGTCGTAGCCGACCGTGTAGCGCGACAGGACGTCGAGATCGGCACGTCCCTCGGCGATGAGAACCTGCATCATCGCCAGCAGCATGGCCGTGTCGGTTCCCGGCCGGATGGGCAGCCACTCGACGTTATCGCCTGCCGTGTCGTCCCTGATCGGCGAAACGGAGACGACCCGCACGCCATTGGCGGCGGAAAGCTCCATCGCCTCACGAACGATATGGGACGCCACGCCACCGGAGCCGACCTGCGCATTGCGCAGCGGGGCGCCGCCGAACATCACGACGATCTTCGCGTGCGAGACGACCCGTTCCCATGACGTGTGGCCGTCGATCAGGCCCTTCCGGCTTCCGATCACATGAGGAAGGATCATGTCCGCGGCGGCGAAGCTGTAGTTCTGCACCGACCGCGTATAGCCGCCGATGCTGTTGAGGAAACGATGCACCTGGCTCTGCGCGTGGTGGAACCGTCCGGCCGAACTCCAGCCGTAGGAACCGCCATAAATGCCCTTGTTGCCGAAGGTACGGCGTACGTAATCCAGCTCGGCGGCCGCGAGGTCGAGCGCCTCGTCCCAGGGCAGCTCGACGAAGGGCTCATAGCCCCTGCCCGCGCCGTCGCCGGCACCGCGGCGTCCTGCCTCGCGCGCCCGGAGGAACGACTGCCGCACCGCCGGCCTCAAGATGCGCGACGGCGCGGAGTGGGCCTCGACCAGCCCCTCTGCAAGCGGCACGGGATCCTTGTCCAGCTCGAAGGGATCGAGGCGCGCGATCGTGCCATCGACCATCTTCGGCCGGTAGAGACCCCAATGGGTCGCGATCGTCTGCCGCTCGGGCGTTGGCAACATGAGGCTCTGCTCCTGTTCAGTCGAGATCAACTGCCTTCGGTTTGCGTGATCGGGCCGGTGAAGAAGTCTTTCCAGGACGCGGGAACATCCTTCAGGTCTCCAAGCTCGCTCATGACATTCGCCACCTTCATGAGGCCGTTCGGCACGGTGGCATAGTCATCATTGCTCGCCGCGATGACAGCGCGCAACTCGTCAAACGACAGAGGCGTCTTTTCCGCGGCGGAATAAAGTTTGGTCGCCTGTTCGGGATCCTCGAGGATAATCTTGTTGGCACGGTTCAGGGTCTCGATGATCACGGCCGGAACATCGGGGTGCGCCATGTAAACAGGCTCGATGGCGCCGAGGAAAGCATTGGTGGTCGCCGGATCGGCAAAGTCGCGCGAGGTCGCCAGAAGGTGAACCCGCGGCGATTTCGCGACGAATTCCGAATAGGGGGAAATCCCCATATAGACCTGGATGGCATCCGACCGCGTCAGCGCCGTCACCGCCTCGGTGTGCGGCAACAGAACGAGCTGGTTGTCGAAGCGGTGTGCCTGATCCGGCCCGAAATAGTGCATGGCAGCCAGCTTGACGTAAAGCGCCTGCGCGCTTTTCGGCCCCTGGACGGCGATCTTGTCGTCCGGCCCGATGTCCGCGAAACTCTTGATCCTGTCCGTGTTGGAAAAGACCGAGAACTTGCCTTTCCAGTAGGCCGAGATACCGCGGAAGTTCACGTTGCCCCGCGTCTTGGCCCAGGTGTTGAGGAGCGCCTGATTGCCGAGCGTGCCGAACTGGACGTTCTGCGTGAGAATGGCGTCGATCAGTGCGGTGGCGACGTTGATGCGGCGGATCGCGAATGTCGCGTCCGTGACGCCGAGATCCTTCGCGGTCGTATTGAACAGGTCGAGCTGTTCGGCAACGGCGTAGGGAAGAAACGGCAGGCCAGTATTGATGCCGATATTGATTTCCCTCTGCGCGGCGAATGCCGGCAGGCCGAGCCCGATTGAAACACCGGCACCAAGGCCTGCGGCGAGAAGACTGCGCCGGGTCAATTCCGGGGACTGTGTCATTGCAAGTTCCTTCTCATGAGGATGTTTTATGGGAGATCCGGTTAGTCGAGCAGCGAGCCGAGCTTGCCGGGATTCATGATGTCGTTCGGATCGAAGGCGTGCTTGAGGGCGACCATGCTTTCCAGCGCGGGCCCGTGTTCGCGGCGCATGAATTTCAGCTTGCCGATGCCGATGCCATGCTCGCCGCTGGCCGTGCCCCCGCTTTCGAGCGCGCGTTCCACCACGCGCGCCGCCAGCCGCTCGGCTTCGCGGATCTCGTCCGTCGCACCCGGCATGACGAGGTAGTTGACGTGGAAATTGCCGTCGCCGACATGACCGTTGATCTTCGTGCGCAGGAACGACTGATCGGCATCCGCGCGCGCGGCCAGAATGTTGTCCGCAAGCGCGGAGATCGGCACGCAGGCATCCGTCACGAAGTTCGCCGAGCCAGGACGCAGCGCCCGTGTGGCGTGGCTGGAATCGTGCCGCGCCTGCCAGAGTCGATTGCGATCCTCCGGGCGCGTGGCCCATTCGAAGCCGTCCGCCCCATATTCGGCGGCGATGGCCTCGACCGTTTCCGCCTGCTCCTTGATGCCCGTTTCCGTTCCGTGGAATTCGAGGAACAGCGTCGGCGCGATCTTCAGGCTGAGCTTGGAATAGTTGTTGGCCGCCTCGATGGCGACCTCATCGAGAAACTCTATGCGGGCCATCGGAACGCCGGACTGCATGGTCGCGATGACCGCGTCCACAGCCCCCTGTAGAGAGCCGAACGTGCAGACGGCAGACGAGATGGCCGCCGGGATCGGATGAAGCCGCACGGTCGCCTCCGTAATGATGCCGAGCGTGCCTTCCGAGCCGACGAAGAGCTTGGTCAGATCATAGCCGGTCGAGGACTTGCGGGCGCGGGTTCCGGTCCGGATGACCTTGCCGTCCGGCAACACCACTTCCAGCGCCAGCACATTCTCGCGCATCGTTCCATAGCGCACGGCGTTCGTACCGGAGGCGCGGGTCGCCGCCATGCCGCCGATCGAGGCATCCGCGCCCGGATCGACAGGGAAGCTCAGGCCGGTGGCGCGAAGATGCTCGTTCAGCTGCTTGCGGCGAACCCCCGGCTGCACCACGGCGTCGAAGTCCGCCTCGTTCACGGCGAGGATATCGGCCATGCCCGAGACATCGATGGAGATGCCGCCCTTCAGGGCATGGGTCTGCCCCTCAATCGACGTGCCCGTGCCGAAGGGTATGACCGGCGTGCGATTGGCATTGCAGATCGCAAGCGCCTGGCTGACATCCTTCGTGCTTTCCGCGAAGAACACCGCATCCGGCAGCATGGCGGGAATATAGGAGAGATCGTCGCCATGGTGCTTTCGCACCGCTTCGGCGCGCGAAACACGGGTTCCGAAAAGGGCTTCGAGCTCATTGATCGTCTGATCGATAGTGGTCATGCCGTTGCAAGCCCCACCGCTTACAGGCGGAAGGCGCTTCCCTTCTTTTCCATCAGGGCGTTGAGGTTGAGCATTTCCCAGGTCGTGTTGCCCTGAAGGAGCGCTTCGCGGAAACGGATTTCCTTCTGCTCGCGCTCGAGGCAGGCGTCTGCGGTCTCGGCGATCAGCGCCTTCGGGATAACCACCACCCCATCGTCGTCGCCGATGATGAGGTCGCCCGGCGAAACCAGTTCGCCCCCGACGACGATCGGCTCGTTCAAGGGCCCGAGGGTTTCCTTGACCGCGCCCTTGATCGAGATCGAGCGGCTGAAGACCGGGAAGCCGATCCTGTGAATGTCGCTGGCGTCACGCACGCCGCCATCGACGATCAGGCCCGCAAGGCCCTTGCCCTTGGCGGCGCTCGCCATGACGTCGCCGAACAGGCCCTGTTCGGTAAAGCCCGCGGCCGCGCAGACGAGGACGTCGCCAGGCTTGGCAAGCTTCAATGCCGCATGAAGCGTCAGGTTGTCGCCGGGCGGGCAGACGCAGGTGAAGGCCGGCCCCAGCACGCGCATGCCGCTGCGGATCGGCTTGATCGCGGAATCGAGCGCGCCCTTGCGGCCCATGGCTTCATGCGCAGTTGCCGCGGTCACGGTTTCGTAGCGGGCCAGCAGTTCGGGCGTCAAAGCAAAATCGGTCATTTTCGGTCTCCGGTTCTCAACGGGTAACGTTCGCGACGCCCCAGACGTAATTCTTGCGCGGGAACTCTTCCCAGTACTGGCGCATGTCCTTGTGCGGGAAATCCTTGTAGGGATGCCGGCGGAGGGCATCGACATCGATGTCCACCCCAAGGCCCGGGCCGGTCGGCAGGTCGACCCAGCCATCCTCGATCATCAGGCCCGGCGAGGCGATTTCCGCGCAGGCGTCCGACAGGTTGATGAAGCATTCGGCGATTAGGAAATTCGGGATAAGCGCGGACAGATGCACCGTCGCGGCGAGGCCGACGACGGGGCTGTTGTAGTTGTGCGGGCTGATCGCGATCGCGTGCGGCTGCGCCATGGCGGCGATGTCGAGCATCTGGAGAACACCGCCTACGGCGCAGATGTCCGGATTGAGAATATCGGCCGCGCGCTTTTCGAAGACCTGCGCGAACTGCTCCTTCGTATAGAGCGTCTCGCCGGTCACGACGGGCGTGGCGATCGAGCGGCGCACTTCGGCGACGAGATCGATATTGTCCGAAAGGCAGGGCTCCTCGTAGCAGAAGATGCCGAACTCCTCGAGCCGGCGCGCCACGCGGATGGCGTGATGCGGCGCGACGCGGCGATGCGCGTCGATCAGGAGATCGATATCGGGCCCGAGTGCTTCGCGCACCGCGCGGACATTGTCGACCGCGTAGTCCTCTTCTTCGCGGGAGATGAAGGTTCGCCACGGGCCGGGGAACGGATCCCACTTCAGCGCGGTGTAACCCATGTCCTTGACCTGCAGCGCGCGCTCCACGGTCTCTTCGATATTGGTGACGCCATACCACCAGCCATTCGCATAGATGCGAACCTTTTCGCGCACCGGGCCCCCCAGCAGATTATAGACCGGCTGGTTGGAGAGCTTGCCGACGATATCCCAGAGCGCGATCTCGATGGCGCTCCAGGCGCAGAGGAAATCGACCGACGTGCGACGGATGGCGAAATCGTCGAACATGACCTGCGCCATGTGGCGGATCGTGTAGGGGCTGCGGCCGACGAGATAAGGCGCCATGGCGTTGACGTACTTCTCGACGATCGCTTCCTTCTTCACGCCGACATAGGCCTCGCCCCAGCCATAGGTGCCATCGGACGTCTCGACGCGCACGAACAGCAGGTTCTTGCCGCTGCCGGGATGAAACAGGAAGGTCTCGATATTGCTGATCTTCATCTTAAGGGTCCTGCGGCCGAACGATCGGCCGTGCTGTTGTCGTCTTAGAAATTGACCGCGACGCCCTTGGCGCGGAGGAAGCCGCCGAGATCGTTGACGTCCCAGGGCGTTCTGCCGTCGGCGAGAGCGGAGACCGTCTGGGCTTCCTTCTGCGCGCGCTTGCGGCAGGCATCGAGCACCGCCTCCGCCGTCTCCGCCGGTACGACGACGACACCGTCCTCGTCGCCGATGACAAGATCGCCAGGCCGGACGAGAACGCCACCGAGCGTGATCGGCGTGTTGACCGGGCCGAGCACCTCCTTGACCGTGCCCTTCATGCAGACATTGCCGGCGAAGATCGGAAAACCGACCTCGATGATGGTCAGCTTGTCGCGCACGCCGCCATCCGTGACGAGGCCGGCCAGACCGCGCCCGAGGCCGCAGCTTGCCATGACGTCGCCGAACATGCCCTGCTCCGTCGCCCCCATGGCATCGCTGACCAGCACGTCGCCCGGGGCCGCCATCTTCAGTGCGGCATGAAGCGTGAGGTTGTCGCCGGGCTCGCAGGCGCAGGTGAAGGCGGGGCCGGCGATCTTCATGTCGCGGTGAAGCGGCTTGATCGCCGATGCCAGCGCGCCCGTGCGGTTCTGCGAATCGAACACCACGGCGGAACCGAACGAGAGCAGTTCCTTGGCGAGGGCGATCGCGTTTTCTCTATCGTGAGACGAACTCATGGAAGTCTCCAATCTTCAGGATGGATCGGCGCCGGAGGCGGAGCCCGGCAACTCGGTTTCAAGAACGGCCAGCGCCTCTTCGAGGCTGCCCGGCTGGCGCCGGCCGACGCGATCGGCGGCGGATGTCGCAGCCGTCTGCCGCATCACGCGAATGATGGCGTCTGTCATGATGGGCTCGACGCCCGCCTCCAGAACGAGGTCGCGGGCCAGCGACACCTCGTCGGCCCGGCGCGCGGCGTGCACGACATGGGATTTGAGGAGGATCGCCGCCGTGTCCCGCGCGCTGCGCGCATCGAGAAAGGCGCAGAACGTGTCGAGCACCTCGCCGGTCACGCCCGAGCGTTCAGCCACGACCAGCGCCTCGACATAAAGGGCTTCCAGCCCCTTGGCGAGAATGCCGCGGACGAGCTTCGTTCCCGCAGCCGCGCCGACCGCATCACCGACCAGCGTGATGTCCATGCCAAGGGATGCGAACGTGTCGCGGAAAACGCCAGCATCCGCGCCGGAAGCGATGACCGGGACGCGGTGGCCGGACGTGGGCACCGAGCCGATGATGCCGGCATCGATATACCGGCCGCCGCCCGCCGAAACGATCTCGGCGGCAGCGCGCTTGTCTGCCGGCGCTGCGGAGGAAAAGTCGACGTAGAACGTCCCCGGAGTCAGGTACGGTCCGACGGATGCGGCGGCTTCGCGCGCCCTGACGGGCGGAACCATCGCAAAGATCCATTCGGCGTCCGAAAACTGCTCCGGCCCGAAGAGCAAAATCGTCCCCGCCTGCGCCGCACGATCGCGCAACAGGGCTTCGCCCGGACCGCCATGGACCGACGGACTGTAGGCTGCAAGCCGCTCCACGCCTTGCTGCGCAAAGCCTTTGGCGAAAAGCGAGGCCGCCTCACCGAAGCCGACGAACATGAGGCGTGGGAGCTGGGCCATGTCGCTCACCACTTGTCCGGCGAAATGATGGAGGCGCTTTCCTTGGCGGAGGCGCCGGCTTCGATGGCGCCGAGCAGGACCTTTTCCTTCTCTGCGACCTGCTCTGCGCGCAACAGCACCTCTTCGCACAGATCGTAGGGCACGATGATCACGCCGTCGGAATCCCCCAGCACCAGATCGCCCGGCAGAACCTGCACGCCGGCGACATCCACCTTGCCGTTGAATTCCACCAGCTCCATGCGGTGCTTGCCGGTGCGTGGGGTCGCTCCGCGCGCCCAGACCGGCAGCCCCATGCGTTTCATGTTTTCCACATCGCGGACACAACCATCGACCACCACGCCGGCAAAGCCCTTCGCGGCGACGGCGGTGGCCATGATGCCACCGATGTTGGAGGCGGTCGGAACCGCGCTGCCGTCGATCACCATCACGTCACCGGCTCTGGAGAGGGTCACTTCATCCACGGCACCGAGCTGCGGGCTGGTCCTGTTGGCAACGTTGTATCCCGCATTGAAGCGTGCGGGCCCGTGCTTGACGGTGACAGCCGGGCCGACCATGCGCTGGCCGGGCGCCAGCGGCGCCAGCAGCGTCGTCGGAATGGCACTGTCGACGCCGAACTGGTCCAGGATATCGGCGATCGAGGACGTGAGGTCGGGCAGACGCTTGTAGCGCTCGATGATATCGGGCGCCGGGCGCGGAAAACTCACCGCCCTGATGCGATCGACCGGGATAAGGCCGAGAAGCTGTCCTTCGAATGCCTTCAGCTGTTCGGCAACGGTTTGGGTGTTATCGGACAATCACGCCTCCATGGCCTGCCCGCGGCAGGCTTTTGCCGCCGAAAAGCCCGGCAAGGCCGCCCGCGATCAAGCGAAATAAGTCGGCCGCACCCGATCGATTTCCTCGATCCGTGATCGCGGCGGTGATGCTTTGCCGTGGCTTGAGGTTCGTCACGCGCCCGGCCTCGCAAATCGGCAATGGTCCTGCGCCAGGCGCGCGATCTGCGAGGCGATCAGGTCGTCCCGGTAGATCGCCGCATATTGCAGCGGGCGCATCGCCATGCTCGTATGGACCACGCTGAGGCCGCCATAGGCCTGGAAGTATTCGCGCGGGAGATAGGCGATGCCCAGCCCCTCGCGCACCAGCTCCGCCAGCGCGATCATGCTGCTACAGGTGATGGTCTGGCGCGCCGTGTGACCGTGTTCGGCCAGCGTCTTCACAACGGTCTGATGCAGGAGCGAGCCTTCGTTGAAGGTCAGGAGCGGCAGGCCGGCAATGTCCTGCGGCGAGAGGATGCCCTGGCGCCCGAGCGCAAACCCCGAGCCGCACATCCAGGCGGATTCCAGCGGCTGCAAGGGCACGGAGGGCTGCCCGGCCAGCGCCTCGCTGTGTGTCATCGGGCACAATACGAGATCCAGCTTGTATTCGCTGAACTTCGCCTGAAGCTCATGCGTCATGTTGATGCTGGTCTTGAGATTGATGTTGGGAAAACGTGCGGTGATGGCCCCGATCAGCTTCGGCAGCCACGTCAGCGCCACCATTTCCGTTGCACCGAGATGGAAGTAGCCGGAATAACCCTCGTCACTGCTGGCATAGTGCTCGATCTTGTGATGCAGGCTGAGCATGGCCGAAAAATCGTCCAGCAGGCCGCGCCCCTGTACCGTGAGCTGGGACATCTTGTGAGACCGGTCGAAGACGGCAAAGCCGAGCGACTGCTCCAGCTCCTGGATGCGCTTGGATATCGTCGATTGGGTGGTGTTGAGCCGTTCGGCAGCCGCGTGAAAGCTTCCGAGCTTTTCCACCCAATGGGCCGCTTCAACCTGCTTTATGGTAACCATGATTATCTGCCAACGAAGTTGAGCCGGGCGCCGCCCTAGCTGTTCTGCATGCCCCAGCGACGCACGGTGACGGCCTCGATGCTGCGGAAGACCACGCCCTCCACGAGAAGACCGATGATGATGACCGTCAGCAGGCCGGCGAAGACATTCGCGGTCTCCAGCGCATTTCGGTTCTGGAAGATGTACCAGCCGAGGCCGGCAGAGCTTCCGGAGACACCGAAGACCAGCTCTGCCGCAATCAGCGTTCTCCAGGCGAAGGCCCAGCCGATCTTCAGGCCGGACAGGATCGAGGGGAAGGCGGCGGGAACGAGAATGCGCAGCACGAAACCGACACCCTTCAGCCCGTAATTGCGCCCCACCATGCGCTGCGTCTGGCTGACGGAGAGGAAGCCGGTCAACGTGTTGAGCGACACCGCCCACAGCACCGAATGCACGATGACGAAGACGAGGCTCGTGACACCCAGCCCGAACCACAGAAGGGCGAGCGGCAGGATGGCGATGGCCGGGAGCGGATTGAACATCGCGGTCATCGTGGCCAGCACATCGGTGCCGACGCGGGTGCTGATGGCAAGCGTCGTGATGAGCGCGGAAATGCCGATCGCGACCGCGTATCCAAGAAGCAGCACCTGCATCGTGCCGTAGACGGCGCGGATGAGCACGCCGGAGCGAACGCCCTCCCACCACGCAAGCGCGGTATTGCTGAAGGAAGGGAACATCAGCTCGTTGCTGGCATAACGGGCGTAAAGCTCCCAGGCGATGACGAGCACGAGGATGACGGCCAGGCGGCGCAGCCACGTCTTCTCGCTCAGGCGCTCGAAGAGGCCGAGCTTCTGCGTCACGTCGCCGATGGCATTTGCCGCGGCCAATGGACGATGAATGTCCGGGCGGAAGGCGACTTCTATCACCTGCTTTTGCGCCTGTGTCGAAACGTCAGCCATTTGCCACCTTCTGCTGACCGAACAGCATGCCGTTGATCTGCTTGTGGAACGAGACGAATTCGTCGCTTCCCGACTGATCGTGGGCAAAGCGCGTCGCATCGAGTTCCGCGATGATCTGGCCGGGATGCGGGGTCATCACCACGATCCGGCTTGCCAGCAGGATGGCCTCCTCGATCGAATGCGTGACGAAGATCATGGAGAAGCGGATCTCCGCCCACAAATCGAGAAGCTCCTCCTGCATGCGCCGGCGCGTCAGGGCGTCGAGTGCCGCGAACGGCTCGTCCATCAACAGGACGGCCGGCTCCATCGCCAGCGCCCTCGCGATCGCCACACGCTGCTTCATGCCGCCGGACAGCGTATGCGGATAGGCATCGACGAACTTGCCGAGACCGACCTTGGCGATTGCGGCGCGCGCGCGGTCTTCCCACTCGCCACGCGCGAAGCGACCGGCCGTGCGCATGGGGAAAACGACGTTCTGCAGCACGGTCTGCCAGGGCAGCAGCTGATCGAATTCCTGGAAGACGATCATCCTGTCCGGTCCGGGCCGGGCGATACGCTGTCCTTTCAGCCGGATCTCGCCCTCGACCGGCGACAGGAAGCCGCCGATGCTCTTCAGCAGCGTCGACTTGCCGCAACCCGAAGGGCCCAGAAGAACGAACCGGTCATGCTCGTACATATCGAACGACACACGATGCGTGGCCGTCACGATCTGCTGGCGCGTCGCATATTGCAGCGTCACGCCATCGACCGCGAGAAGCGGCTCGCTCGGACTGGTGTTCCGGCCATTGGTTTGTTGCATGCGGGCTGTCCTTCCTGCGCCACGGCCCCGCGGGAGCGGGGCCGCAACGACAATGCTCAGCGCATTGTCCGCGCTTAGCTCCCCTCGCCTTCGTTGATCGGTGCGAAGAAGACGTCCTGCCACTTGGCCGGCACGGTCTTGAGCTGGCCGAGCTTGCTGATGAAATTGGCGGTGTCGATCACGCCATTCGGCGTGGTCGTGTATTCATTCGCATTGTTGCGGATGATCTCGACCTTCTCGTCGTCGGCAAGCTTGGACGGCTCGGCCGCGAAGTAGATTTCCGCCGTCTTCTCGATGTTTGCCGGAATGAACGCGTTGGCTTCGCCGAGTGCCGCCAGGAATGCCTTGATGACGACCGGATTTTCCGAAACGAAGTTCGAAAGGCCGGCCGTTACCCCGTTGGTGAGGCCAGGCGGATTGTAGTCGGCGGATTTGCCGATGACATGGACGTTGGGCGCCTTGGCAAGGATTTCGGTAAAGGGCGAGAGCGCGAAATAGACCTGAACCGTGTTGCCGGTCGAAAGTGCGGCAACCGCGTCCGGATGGGGCAGCGTGACGAGCTGCTCGTCGAACTTGTTCGCATTGCCGGGTCCGAAGATCTTCTCCGCCGCACGGCGCAGGATCACGGCCTGCGAGCTCGTCGGGCCGGGTACGGCGATCTTGTCGGTCGGGCGAATATCGGCAATCGACTTGATGGCCGGATCGTTCGCATAGATCGTGTAGGAGCCCTTCCAGTAACCGCTGATGCCGCCCATCTTGTAGTTGTTGAGCGTCTTTTCCCAGCCGATCAACAGGGGCTGGATGCCGAGGGCCGCGATCTGCACGTTGCCGCTGAGGATCGCTTCGGTAATTGCAGTGGGACCGCCAAGACGGGTGATCTCGAAGTCCGATTTCACGCCGAGTTCTCCTGCATGCTTCTCGAACAGGCCGAGCTTTTCGGCGACGATGAAGTTGAGGTAGGGCAGGCCGTTCTGCACGCCGATCACCGTTTTCGCCGCCTGCTGGGCGCGGCTGATCGATGGCAGGGAAAGCGTTGCCGCGGCGCCGGCCAGAAGGCCCAGTCCTTGGCGTCTCGTGATAAGCATGCTCGACTCCTTGGCGCCCGTTTCGATCGAAACGGGTCGCTGTGACGTGACGGGAATGTGGTGAACCGTCTTTGCGGTTACGCGATCGATTCAGACGTCGATCGCCGTTTCTAGCGCGTCCTCATGTCCAACCCTGCCGGACATGGGTTCATGCGGCTCATCCCTCTCATTCGAGGGGCATTCGAATATTCGATTGCCTTGGAGAACTGCATGGAATTTCTTTCATCAGAGATCGTCTGGACAAACACTTGCACAGGATATCGACCGACAAAAGCGGAATTATTCCGATCAAAAACGATCGAAAAAACGACTTTAACTCCCGATCGTCGGCAGCGCGGAACAGCTTTTCATAGCCGAACGGCGCCTGCGAACGATATTGCCCGGAGGGCGGGCATCGGCGGGATCAAAATTTTCTATAAAAAGAGTCGATTACATCCCCGACCGGCACCGAACTGCTTGAATCAAACCACCATGCCGCGCGCCGTGACGGGCCAGGCCTCCGTCCGAAGCAAACCGTTGCCGATGACGGATACGGCATCGACCATGTTGGTCACAACGCATGCGTGATTTGGCACGATACGGATCTTGTCTCCGACGGAAAGGGCAATCGGCCCGTTGCTCATCAGGCGTCCGTGTTCTTCGGACAACTGGTCGATGGCGATATCGTCGCGACCCAGGACATGCCCGTAGCCCGTCAGCCCGAGAAGATCGGACGTCAGGACTTTCGATCCGGCGTCTATGATCGCCCGGTTCTCTGCGGGCACCGAGACAACGGTCGCCAAGACCGTGAGGGCGCAGTCCTCCCATCCGCAGGCGCCGCGGGATACGAGCGACCGGTCATTGTAGACATAGGTACCGGGCCGGTACTCCGTTGTCGTTGGCGCCTCGGCCGCGTGCATCATGGAGGGGGTGCCGCCGGACGTGATGACGGGAACCTTTATTCCCAGGGCCTCGATGTCCGCTTTGGCCACGCGCATGAACGCCTCGACCGCCGCTTCGCCCCCAGCCGGCGGATAGGTCATCAAGCCGCCGAAAACCAGGCCCGGCATCTTGTGGATATATGCCGCGAGAGACGTTGCCGCATCAGGGGTCAGCACACCGCACCGGTTGGCACCGGTGTCGCATTCCACCAGCACCGTGAGCGGTTGCGCTTCATCGCGGAACGCTGATGAAAGGCCGTCCACGATCGCCACGCTATCGGCCACGACCGAAAGCTTCACGCGTGTCGCCAACGCCTTGAGACGCTGAAGTTTCTCCGCGCCGACGATGTTGTAGGTGATGAGAACGTCAGCGATCGAGCGACTACCCGAAACCATCGCCTCGGCTTCGGAAACCTTCTGGCATGTGATCCCGATCGCACCCGCCGCTATCTGCAGATCCGCGATCGCAGGCAATTTGTGGGTCTTGATATGCGGCCGGACGTTCAAGGCGTGGCTGTCGGCATATTCCTGGAACCGACGGATATTGGCGACGGCCACATCGAGGTCGATCAACACGGCCGGCGTCTGTATCTCGGCAATATCAGCAGGCGAAAATGTCACAAGGACCTCCATGCGGGATAGACGGCGAGAGGGGTTCCTCCGCGTCTCCATAATTATCCGTGAACCACTATTGACAATCCATCGGCTAAGGGACTTCATATGTCAATCCGGTAATGCAGACATGTGTCCAATATACTGGATTTAAGAAGCACTCAGATATCAGGGGAACACGATGAACAATTTCTCACGCGCCGGTATGATTGCGATGGCCGCAGCCACATTCTTCGCCACTCCGGTGCTTGCTGACGGAAGCAAGCTCGATGAAGTGCTCGCACGCGGTCATCTCGTTCTGGGAACCGGCAGCACCAATGCGCCATGGCATTTCAAAAGTGCCGACGACAAGCTGCAGGGTTTCGACGTCGACATGGGACGCATCGTCGCCAAGGCGCTGTTCGGCGATCCCGACAAGATCGAATATGTGAACCAGTCGTCGGACGCACGCATTCCCAACATCACCACCGACAAGGTGGACCTGACATGCCAGTTCATGACGGTGACCGGCGAGCGTGCTCAGCAGATCGCGTTCACCATTCCCTACTATCGGGAAGGCGTCGGCCTGATGCTCAAGGCTGATGGCAAATATGCCGACTATGACGCGCTCAAGGCCGCGGGCTCGTCCGTCACCATCTCGGTGCTGCAGAATGTCTATGCAGAGGCCATGGTGCACGCCGCCCTGCCGGAAGCCAATGTCGATCAATACGAATCCGTCGACATGATCTATCAGGCGCTCGAATCCGGCCGTTCCGACGCCGCCGCGACCGACCAGTCGTCGCTCGCCTGGTACATGACCCAGAACCAGGGCCGCTACAAGGACGCCGGCTACGGCTGGAACCCGCAGACCTATGCCTGCGGCGTCAAGCGCGGCGACCAGGATTGGCTGAACTTCGTCAACACCGCGCTCCACGAAGCGATGACCGGTGTGGAATTCGACTTCTACGCCAATTCCTACAAGACCTGGTTCGGCAAGGAACTCACGCCGCCCCAGATCGGCTTCCCGGTCGAGTACAAGTAAGGCGAATACAAGTAAGCCGAAGCTTACATTCTTGGGACGGAGGACAGCTGTCCTTCGTCCTCCCAACCCTATGATGGCAGGATGACGCCATGGGCTATTCGCTCAATTTCGCCGCCGTCTGGCGCAGCTTCGACCAGCTTCTGGAAGGTCTGCTGCTCAGTCTCGGCCTGGCTTTCGTATCGATACTGATCGGCGCGCTTATCGGCTTGCTCCTCGCCTTCGCGCTGATCTCGAAGAGTGCCTGGACCAAGGCACCGGCCGCCGCCTATGTCACCGTTATCCGCAATCTGCCGATCCTGGTTCTCGTGCTGTTTGCCTATTTCGCGCTTCCGCAGCTCGGCGTCCGGCTCGGCAAGATCGAAAGCTTCGTGGCCGTGCTCGCCCTCTATTCCGGCGCTTACCTCGCCGAAGTGTTTCGCGCCGGCCTGCTTTCGATCCCACGTGGACTGACGGAAGCCGGCCTCGCCATCGGGCTGACGCCGATGCAGATCCGCAGCTCGATTATCGCGCCGCTGATGTTTCGAAACGTGCTTCCGTCCCTGTCGTCGACGATCATATCACTCTTCAAGGACACCTCGCTCGCAGCGGCAATCGCCGTACCGGAGCTCACCTTCGAGGCGCGCAAGATCAATGTCGAGACCTTCCGCGTCATCGAGACATGGATCGTCGCATCCGGGCTCTATGTCGCCACCTGCTCCGTTCTTGCCGCGCTGATGCGTGTCGCAGAGCGCCGGCTTTCCGTTCCGAGGTGATGCCATGACGGAACTCTCCACCTTTCTCGAGCAGGTCTGGCTTGCCCGCGTCGTCATCCTGAAGGGGCTCGGCGTCACCGTATCGATCTCGCTGCTGGCGATTGTCGCAGGCTCGATCCTCGGCGTTTTCGTCGGCCTGTCGCTGGTCTATGGCAACAAGCTTCTGCGCTTCGTCGTGCGTGCCTACACCGATTTCATCCGCGGCACGCCGGTGCTCGTGCTTGTTCTGGCCAGCTATTACGTGCTTTCCACCATCGGCATCGAGCTCGGCCCGTTCCAGGCGGGCGTGCTGGCACTGGCCATCTTCTGCTCTTCGCATGTGGGCGAGATCGTCCGCGGCGGACTGCAGGCCATCCCGCAAGGCCAGACGGAGGCTGCCAAAGCGATCGGTCTGACCTTCGTGCAGACATTCGCTTACGTGCTCTGGCCCCAGGCACTGCGCCAGTTCCTGCCCGCCTGGGTCAACACGGCCGCCGAGATGGTGAAGGCCTCGACGCTTCTGTCGGTCATCGGGGTCGCCGAACTTCTGCTTCGCACCCAGGAGATCATTTCCCGCAACTTCATGAGCCTGCAGTTCTATTTCTTCGCCGGGCTTCTCTATTTCGTCATCAACTACAGCATCGAGCGCTTCGGCAAATATGTCGAACGCAAGACCGCCGTTCCGTCCTGAGGCCGCATGTCATGAGCAAGGTACTTCTCGAAATCCAGGGCCTGCGAAAGCAATATGGCTCGCTTGAAGTCTTAAAGGGCGTCGATTGCACCATGCGGGAGGGCGAGGTGATCTCGATCATCGGCTCCTCCGGTTCCGGCAAGACGACGATGCTCCGCTGCATCAACATGCTGGAAGAGTTCCATGGAGGAAGCATCCGTCTGGCAGGCGAGGAGATCGGCTACGAGCAATCCGGCTCGGTCCGCCGGCGCAAGAGCGAAAAGGAAATCGCCCGCCAGCGTGCCATGACCGGCATGGCCTTCCAGCAGTTCAATCTCTTCCCGCATATGACCGCGCTTCAGAACGTCATGCTCGGCCTCGTGAAGGTCAAGAAAATGAGCCGCGACGAGGCCCGCGCTGTCGGTGAGACGTGGCTCGACCGCGTCGGGCTCGGCACGCGTGGCGGACATTACCCC
This sequence comes from Shinella sp. AETb1-6, assembly GCF_009826875.1. Lineage (NCBI taxonomy): Bacteria > Pseudomonadati > Pseudomonadota > Alphaproteobacteria > Hyphomicrobiales > Rhizobiaceae > Shinella > Shinella sp. AETb1-6. The sequence continues at coordinate 103,699 of NZ_WUMM01000013.1, forward strand.
GGCCAGCTTTCCGGCGGCCAGCAGCAGCGCGTGGCGATTGCACGAGCGATCGCCATGGCGCCGCAGCTGATGCTGTTCGACGAGGTGACCTCGGCGCTCGACCCCGAACTGGTGGGCGAGGTGCTGCAGGTCATCAAGGGCCTCGCCGCCGATGGCATGAGCATGTTGCTCGTCACCCACGAAATGCGATTTGCCTATGAGGTTTCCAACCGCGTGATCTTCATGAACCAGGGCGTCATCTGCGAGGAAGGCGACCCGAAGGACATGTTCATCAACCCCAGGACCGAGCGGTTGGCCGAATTCCTCAAGACTTCCAGCTTCAACTAAAACAAAAGAGAGATACGACATGACGATCAAACGGTACGGCGCAGGCGAAACCGGCGCTGGCGGACAACCCCTTCCATTCGCACGCGCCGTCGAAGCCGACGGCTGGCTCCATGTTTCCGGCCAGGTGCCTATGGAAAAGGGCGAGATCGTCCGCGGCGGCATCGTCGCCGAGACGCGCAAGGCAATCGAAAACCTGATCGCCATCCTGCACGAAGCAGGCTACGGCGTCGAAGACGTCGTCCGCGTCGGCGTCTGGCTCGACGATCCCCGGGACTTCTGGAGTTTCAACGGCGTCTATACGGAGTACTTCGGCGCAAACCCGCCGGCACGCGCTTGTGTTCAGTCGCGGATGATGGTCGATTGCAAGGTGGAAGTCGATTGCGTGGCCTACCGCGCCGATCGCAAGCAAAGATAAACTGGAGAACAGCATGACCGAGGCCGCAGGCGATAGCGTATCGCGACGCACCCGGGGACTGGACCGCGCCTTCGAGATCCTCGAATTTCTGCGCGTAAAACGCCAGCCCATGCGCCCGAACGAGATCGCTGCCGAGATCGGTGCGCCGCGCTCATCGGTTTATGAGCTCGTCAACCTGCTGCTCAGCCACGGCATGCTGGATTACCAGGGCGGCGACGGACGCGTTTTTCTCGGCCGCCGCCTCTACTTCCTCGGCACGGCCTATGCCGAACAGTTCGATCTCATGCGCGAGTGCGACCGCATGCTGGTTCGGCTTGCCGAGGAGACCCGCGAGACGGCGCAGATGTGCCTTCTCGAAGGCCGGAAATATACGGTCGCCATGATGCGAGAGGGCGTTCGTCCGTTTCGCATTTCCTCCAATGTCGGCGAACTCGTCTCCATCGCCTGGACGGCGTCCGGCCGCCTGCTGGTCTCCCATCTCACCGACCAGCAGATTATCGACCTTATCCCGCCGGAAGACTTCGTCCTTCCCAACGGCCGGCGCATGGACCCGTCTGAATTCATCTCGCAGGTCCGTCAGGCCGACCGGGACGGTTTCTTCACATTCAACAGCGAGGTTGAAAATTTTACGCACTGCTTTGCCGTCCCGGTACGCCAGGCCGACGGCGCCTGTATAGCCACACTGTGCCTCGTCACCCCGCGTGAGGACGGTCTGCGAAATCGGACGGGGTATCTCGAAAGTCTGCTCAGTGCCGCGAATGAAATCTCCGATAAGCTTGGATATCAGCAGATCAGGGACCGATCGACAGCCAGAAGCGGGTAACGTCCAGCCCCTGCCCCACTTCCAACCTCCGCAGATGAGAAGCAGCGCGATCCGCCCGTCCGACGGAACCGGCGGCAGCCTGTCGGCATTTCCCTGAAAAGGGAGACCGGATATGACAAAATCCAACGACAGCCGGACGGTCGCACCGATACCGCAGGTGGAGGATCCTCACCCAGGCGGCATTTCGGATGGCACACATCCGGCGGCGATGGAACACAAGCAGCCGAAGCCGGACAAAGGCAGGAAAGAGGCTGAGCGCGTTTCCGGCTCTGCCGACAAGCGCCCTCTTGAGCCGGGCCGGAAAGCGGTCAACGCCGAAGCGCCGAGACATCCCAACAAGGGCGCTTACGGCTCCTGAAGCAGATGGCGCGAATGCGGCTTGGTTTCGGCGGAATGGTGCGGTGGTTCGACCGTACGCTGTCTAGAATTTTACGCCGATCGCCAAGCCGGCATGGGTGATGCCATCGTTCGGCCCGTCGCAGAGGTTTGCATGCGAGGAGTGGTCCGCGGTGGCCATGACACTCACAGTATCCGTCACCTTCATACCGAAAGCGACATGCTCGCGGAAAAGGAAGCGACAACCGAGAAGCGGGCCCTCGCCGGAATCAAGATTGCCATTGTGAACCGTACCGCCAAAGCCGGCTTCAGCGAAGAACGTTTCCCCGAGGGGCAGATGCCAGTTCAGACCGGTGTAAACTTGATCGGTACCGGAAGACCCGCCGGAGACGCCGAGCTGAACCCGCGGCTCCAGAAGAACCTTCGCAACGCCACTATGCGTGCTTTCGAACGGTGCGAGGAACACTTCGGCGGAACCGACGAACCCCTTGTCTCCCGATGAATCGCTATCGAGAATCCCGCTTCCGCCGATTCTGAACTCGTCCAGCAACTCTCCCGCCTGAGCAGCCGCCGGCAAGAAAACCAGCGGAGCCACCGCGAGTGAAGCAATCAATCGTTTCATTGCGAGCGCCCCGAATCAACCGCTTCGACTATTACCCGGAATGCACCCGATGTCACCGTGTTAACCTTCGGGTTAATCGCCGGCGTTTTTGCTCGTCCCCGCCCCAAAATAACACGTGCCGCAAGCTCCATCTTGAAACCGCAAACGACCGAAAATAGATTCTGAATCGGCGCCATCGTGAGCGCCATCCTTGTTGATCACCAACGTTTTCAGTGAGGTAGAAATGAATGCCAAGGTTTTCGATCGGCCGGTATATCTCAAGAAAGGCAGAGATCTGATCGAAGAAATAACGTGCCTGGAAGATGCCATCGACTTTCTCGAAGCGTGGCCTCGAAATGATCGTGATATCGTTCACGACGCAACGCTCAAGACCTGCCACATGGCCTTCGATGGCCTCAAACCCGTCAAAGTCGGGCGTGATGCCATCCGCGCATTCGGCGACAAAAAGGGCATTCTGGTGAAATCGCCCGGTGTGCAGCCGTGGATGATCCGCTCGCGGTCCGGCGGCGGCCGCGTATCCGCTTGATGCGTCGATGATGATGGGGAGGCTACGATCGTGGCCTCTCCACGGCCGGCGGAACATTCGGCCGCCGGCAGGCCTTTCCCTCAGAAGGAGATCATCATGGCCATTGCACCAGTCGACCCGACCCCGAAGAACCCGCCCGGCATCGTTCCCGATCCGACCCCCGACCTGCCCGAGCCGCCGATCCAGGAACCGGACCCTGACGTGCTGCCTGACGAGTTGCCGAACCCGAACCCGGATGAGAACGGCGATTTGCCGAAGAGGCTGTAGATCGCCGGCATGTAAGAGATTCGCACAGACTGGAGAAACGCTCCGAAGCGCCGTAAGAGCGATACAAGTGACCGGGAATTTTTCAACTTTCCACCTTTGCAGGATTGATTGAAGACGTCCCGGTTATAGGTATTGTACGCGCGCGTTAAGGGAGGTCTGAATGTCTGACGGGTCAATGTTCCGGCCCGGATCCAACTGCTGGAGTATTGCGCGGGCAGACGATTTTTCGATTATCGTCGATGCCGACGATTATTTCGGTGCGATCCGCAATGTCATGCGAACCGCTCGGCATTCCATATTCCTTGTAGGATGGGACTTCGATGCAGGTACGGCGCTCGGTCGACCGGATGTCGATGACGGCGCGCCGCGCAAGGTTGGCGACTTCATTCTCTGGCTGGCACGCCAAAATCCCGATCTCGAGATCAGAATACTCCTGTGGAGCCCCGCACTCCTCGCAAGTTGGATGAGGCCGTCCAACCTGCCCTACCTCCTGCGATGGAAATGGCATCCGCGCATTTCCGTGAAACTGGACGGAAAACATCCCGTCGGGAGTTCCCACCATCAGAAGATGCTGGTCGTCGATGACGAAATAGCCTTCTGCGGGGGAATCGATGTCACGCTGGACCGTTGGGATACGCGCGACCATCTTGACGACAATCGGCTGCGGCGCCGGCCAAGCGGCGCGCCTTACGGACCGTGGCACGACGCCTCCAGCATGTTCACCGGCGAGGCGGCCCGTGCCCTGGCAGAACTTTGTCGCATGCGATGGCGGCGGGCCGGCGGCGATGAAGTGCCTCGGGCTCCGTCACGAGAAACCGTTATCGACAGGCCGAATGCGGGCTTCTCGTTCGGTTCGGTGAACCTGGCCGTTGCCCGCACAGAGCCCTTGCATCTCGACGAGAGCCGGGTCGTCGAAATCGAGAAACTCTATCTCGACATGATCGCCGCCGCCCGCACATTGATCTACGCGGAAAGCCAGTATTTCGCGTCGCGGGCGGTGGCCCAGGCAATCGCCCACCGGCTGGCCGAGCCTGATGGCCCGGAGGTCGTGCTCATCAATCCCATCGCCTCCGACAACTGGCTTGGCGCGCTCGCGATGGACACCGCCAGAGCACGCTTACGGGAATCGCTGAGACGGCACGATCCGCACAACCGGTTCCGGATGTATCACCCGGTAACCGTGCGCAAGCAGCCGATTTACGTGCATTCGAAGCTGATGATCGTGGACGACGCGATTGTGCGTGTCGGCTCCTCGAACATGAACAACCGGTCCATGCGCTTCGACCGGGAATGTGATGTCGCATTCGAAGCCGGCGGCTCTGAAGAGAAGCGTCATCGGATTGCGGCGTTCAGAAACGACCTGCTCGCCGAACATCTCGGCGTGTCCGTTCACACCGTGGAGCAGGAAGCGGCGCGGTCCGGATCCCTGATCGCTGCGATTGAAACGCTCCGCACATCGCAGCCGGGACGCACCCTGATCCCTTACCAGACGCCCGATGTTTCGGATCTCGAGAAGTGGCTCGCCGATAATGAAATCTTCGATCCGGAAGGACCCGAGGAGATGTTCGAAACGATAGCACGCCGTGGCTTGTTTCGAGGCGGGCTGCACTTGCCGCGTCGGTGGCGAAAGCGCGAAGGCTGAGCCGGTGTCCTTAGCGCGCGGGCGCTCACGTCCCGAATATCTCCCGCGGAGCTATAATCTTTCGCTGAGATGGTCGCGAACCGCCGCCAGCTGGCGCATACATATATGCCATCGGTCGCTTGTTATTGGAGCGAACCCTTACGCAAATTGCTCTCGACGAACTTTGCGACGAAGGCCGCCGCGGCTTTGTTGTCCTTGAGGACGGCAACGGTCTGGGGAATTTCGGAAAACGCATCAGGCAGTGTGCGAAATGCGGGATCCCCGAGCGCCGTGGGTTCGAGGGACTGCCTCAGCCCGGCAGCAGCATCGCTTCCGCCGGCCCTCAGCATCTCCACAGCCGCCGATGGGGTTTCGACATAAACGATCGTCGCGTGTTTTACCTGACGTTCGATCTCTTTGGTGTAGGCGGCGCCACGAGCGGCCGCTATGCGACGGCCTGAAACATCCATGTCCGCCACGCATTTGGCATCGGACATCTCGGGCACCAGGTAGGTTGCCGTTACAAACGTGTAGGGCGGGGAAAACGCGAAGCGATCCGTCCGCGATGGATCTGCCGCAATAAGGGCGATATCCCATTCGTTCCGCTCCGCCGACGCCAGAATTGCTGCCGCCGACGGATATTTCACGATGGAAAGCGGGCAGCCGACTTCGTCTGCCAAAGCGCTTGCCAAATCGACGCTCGGTCCGGTCGGCACCCCTGTGCGTTCATCGATACGGACAAGGGCGGCATTGCTGCCGTTTACCGCCGCGCGGAGCGTGCCGATCGGTGCCAGTTCGGCGAGAACGCTGTCCGGGATCGCCATCAAGCCCGCCCCGCAAACCTGCCCGCCAAGGCTTCCGCACCGCGCGCCAGCACGGCGACATCGACGCCAACCGCCGTGAAAAGCGTTCCCAGCTCCATGCACCGCGCTGCGAATTTCTCATCCGGCGTGAGTATTCCGGCCGGCTTTCCGAGCCTTTTGAGCAGCCCGATGGCCTTCTCAATGGCCTCCACCACTTCCGGGTGGCCGGGCTGTCCGGGATAACCGAAGCTCGCGGCAAGATCCGCCGGGCCGATGAAGACGCCATCCACGCCATCGACCGACGCGATGGCTTCGATATGCGCCATCGCGTCGCGTGTTTCGACCTGGACGAGAACGCAGAGCTCCTGCGCTGCCTGCTGCGCATAATTCTTCACCCTGCCGAAGCGCGTGGCCCGCGTCAGCGCCGAAACGCCCCTGATACCTTCGGGCGGGTAGCGGGTCGCCTCGACGGCGGCCTTGGCTTCAGCTGCGTTCTGGACATAGGGAATGAGCAGCGTCTGCACGCCGATATCCAGAAAGCGCTTGATGAGGACCGGATCATTGATCGCTGGCCGCACGACGGGCGCGACATCATAGGCGGCAACGGCCTGCAACTGCGGCAACACCGTCAGCACGTCGCTCGGGGAATGCTCCGTGTCGAACAGCAGCCAGTCGAACCCTGCCGGCGCGACGATTTCAGCCGCATAGCTTCCCGGAAGTCCGCACCAGAGGCCGAGCTGGCTTTGGCCTGCCTGCAGCTTCGCTTTGAATTTATTGACGGGAAGATCCATCTGCCACCTCACAGAAACGAAACGCCGATAGACCCGACCGGACCGTAGTCGGCCTGGATAACGTCACCCGCGGCGATATCGACGGGGCGCGTGAACGAGCCAGCCAGCACGATCTGCCCCTTCTTCAGGCCGCCGCCAACGGCATGCAGCTTGTTGACGAGCCAGGCGATGCCGGCTGCGGGATGGCCCATGATCGCCGCCGACACACCCGACTCCTCGATAATGCCGTTCTTCGACAGCGTCGCGCCGACCCAGCGGATATCGATATCCATGGGTCGAATGACGCGTCCTCCGACCACGATGGCGCCGAAGGCTGCGTTGTCGGCGATCGTATCGGTGATCGCCCGCGGCACTTCCGTGCGATAGTCGATGATCTCGAGTGCCGGCACGACGAATTCCGTCGCGCGCATCACGTCGTAGATCCGGGTGCCCGGCCCTGAGAGGTCCTCGCCCATGATAAACGCGAGCTCGACTTCAAGCCGCGGCTTGATGAACAGATCCGCCTTGATCTGCGCGCCGTCGTTATAGAGCGCGTCGTCCAGAATGACGCCGTAGTCCGGCTCCGTCATCTTGGATGCCATCTGCATGGCGCGGGAGGTGAGGCCGATCTTGTGGCCGACGACCCGGGCGCCGCGGGAAATGCGCGACTGCGCCCAAAGCGCCTGAATACGATAGGCGTCCTCGAGGTCGAGATCGGGATAGGTCTTGCTGGGCTGCACGATCGGCTTTCGCTCGGTCTCCGCCTTCAATATGGCGTCTGCCGCCGCCTGACGTTGCTCTTCGGTGATCATGAACTGGCTCCGGGCGTTCGTTACTTGATGGGCGGGCGCGGCAGGACCGCCTCGCCCGGCTCCATGACATAGGTGTAGTCGAGCGAGTACCATTCGCCCTCGATGTCGCGGTCCGTCGGATGCGGTTCGTCATGACGGACGAAGTCCCCTGTGAGCGCGGCGGTCACGCCGAACTGCACATCCGATGCGATATGCGGGTCGCTGGGATCGAAGACCTGCGAGATGAGCGTCTTGTAGCCCTGCCTGAAGATCAGGGCGTGCAGGTGTGCCGGCCGATACGGATGACGGCCCTGCGCCTTGAGCATTCGACCGACGACACCATCGACGGGAATGGGATAGCCCACCATCTTCACGGTGCGGAACCAGAAGCGCCCGTCCGCATCGGTCAGGAACTTGCCGCGCAAGTTCATCTCCGCCTGGTCGGGATCCTGGTTTTCGTAAAGACCGACAGGCGATGCGTGCCACACATCCACTTCGGCGCCGACGATCGGCTTGCCCTCCCGGTCGACGACGCGGGCATGCACGAAAAGCGGCGTACCGGGCGTATCGGAACGAATGATCGTTCCGCCGTTTTCGACCCGTGGAGAATTCAGGCGCCAGAACGGACCAAGAAGCGACTGGGACGTCTCTGTCTGCCCCTTGTCACCATTGTTGAGCAGGCAGACGAGCGAGGAAACGCCCAGCGAGCCCGACATCAGCACGAACTCGTTGTGACTGTCGGTCTGAAGCTGCCCGATCTCGTTCAGGATGGCGGTGGCGTCGCGAAACTCCGCCTCCGTCAGACGCACTTCGCGCACGAAGGCATGAAGATGCTTCACGAGGGCCACGAGGATTTCGCGCGTCCTTGGGTCGGACGTCTGCTGCATCGCCGCCACCACGGCGGGCGTTACGTCGCTTTCAGTTTTAATGACCATATGCCACCTCCCGATAGCGGACCGATACAGCGATAATCGATTATTTGTCAAGCGATGGAGGGCGACATGGCCGTTCTCAATCCGCGACCGAACAAAGGCGATTCAGCACATCACTGATTTAATTATCTTTCTATAAGTTTCTTCACGGGCATCCGCCGAAGGCGCACAACAATTTTCCTGACGGTTGACAAGAATAATCGTTTATCCTATCCATCATCGACGACGGACGATTTCCGTTCGGGAGGATCGAATGAAGCAGCAGGTCGGCGCAATAAGCCCAGCCGAGATCGGCAGTTTTTCCGACGACGGGAAAAACACGATCGGCAGCCAGCTTGCGTCCCGGCTGCGGGAAGCCATCATTTCCGGCAGCCTGGAAGCCGGCAGCAAGATCAATCTCGACAAGGAACGGCAGGCGTTCAATGTCAGCCTGAGCCCGTTGCGCGAAGGATTGGCGCGCCTGATCTCGGACGGCCTGGTCGAGTTCGAGGACAATCGCGGCTATCGGGTTTCCCCCGTCTCGCTGGCGAACCTTGAGGAAATCACAGTGCTTCGCGAGGAGTTCGAGGTTTTCGCGCTCAAGGAATCCATTCGGGTCGGCGACGTGGAATGGGAGGGCAACGTCATGCGCGCCCTTCATAAGCTGAACCGCGCCGAGCGCGATGCGAGCAAGCCGGAAACACTGGAACACTGGGAAGCGGTCCACCGCGACTTCCACCTCACCCTGATTTCAGGCTGCGGCAAACCCCTTCTTCTGCATTTCTGCAAGACGCTGCTCAATCTCAACGATCGCTACCGCCGGACATTTCTCAAGCAGACGTCCGGCGACCGGAACGTGAGCCAGGAGCATAGCGAAATCGCACAGGGCGCGGTCGCCCGCGACAGCGATTATGCCGCCGACAAGCTGCGCCAGCATATCCATCGCACGGGGACCAATCTCCTGGCCCACCTGGCCCGCACCGGAGCGGTACGATGACGGACGTCCGGCAGATGCAGGAAAGCCCGATCGGCGTCGCACATTTCTCCGCGATCCAGTTGCCGCCGCACGAATTCGTCCGGCAGGCGGCGGCGGCCGGGTTCAGCGCCGTCGGGCTTCGGCTTCATCCCGCTTTCGCCGGCGCGCCCTACTACGAACTGCCGCAGGGCAGCCGGGCCGCATCGGAGTTCCGCACCCTGCTCGACAGTGAAGGCATGAGGGTTTTCGATATCGAGTTCTTCATTGTCGGCCCGGATTTCAACCCGACCGCCATCGAACATATCGTTGCGGCCGCATCGGATATCGGCGCCAGAAGGCTATCGACCTGCGGCGACGATACGGATCGCAGCCGGCTCGTCGACAATTTCAATGCGTTCTGCCAGCTCGCCGGGCGGTACGGCATGGCTGTCGACATCGAAAACATGGGCTGGCGCGCGGTCAGCAGCTACAAGGACAGTGCCGCACTCGTCCATGCCTGCGGGCAGGACAATGCCGGCGCCCTGGTGGATGCCATACACTTCTTTCGCAACGGCGGAAGCGTCGATGAGATCGATGTCGATATCGTGCGGCACGTTCAGCTTTGCGATGTGGCCGGACCGCCGCCGGAGGGCGCCGAAGGCATGATAAACGAGGCGCGGGCAGGACGGTTGGCGCCGGGCGATGGAATACTTGCGCTCAAAGACCTGGTTGCGAAGCTTTCCGGCAAGGCCGCGATTTCGGTCGAAGTGCCGCTGGTGGGTGACACACCGGCGTCGGCGCATCTGCGAAATCTCAATCTGAAAGCACGCGAAATTCTACGAGCAGAAACTTAGACATTCTGGATCTGGCGCGGTGGAGGCTGCGCCCGGAGGAGGAAGACCCTTTCATGAATTACCAGTTCGACTTCGGCGTGGTCTTCGAGCGCGCCCCCGAATTGCTGTGGGCTACGCTCGGAACGTTCGGGCTCGCCTTCGCCGGCATGGCGCTCGCGCTGGTGATCGGCGTGGTGGGTGTCATCGGCCGGACATCGCCGAACAAGATCGTGCGTGCGCCCGTCATCGCGTTCGTCGAGATCGTGCGCAACACGCCCTTTCTCGTGCAGATCTTCTACATCTATTTCGCTTTGCCGCTGATGGGCATCCGCCTCAATCCGACGACGACCGCCATCATCGCGCTTGGCATCAATGGCGGCGCCTACGCGATCGAAATCATCCGCGGCGGTGTCGAAAGCATCAGCAAAGGCCAGGTCGAGGCCGGTTACGCCCTGGGCCTCCACAAGGCCGACGTCTTCCGGCTCATCGTTCTGAAGCCGGCCCTGCGCGCGATCTATCCGTCTCTGACCAGCCAGTTCATCATGCTGACGCTGACGACCTCCGTCTGCACGTCGATCGCGGCCTATGAGCTGACATCGGCGGCACAGAGGATCGAATCCGACACCTTCAGAAGCTTCGAAGTCTATTTCATCGTGACCGGGATCTACCTCGTCATTTCCACCGTGATGATGGGCATCTTCGCTCTCATTTCCCGCCGCTACTTCAGCTACCCGACACGATAGAGGTTTGGCCATGGGACCTATCGGAGCAAACGAATTCCTGTTCATCCTGCACGGCCTGAAATGGACGGCCCTGCTTGCGATCATCGGCTTCATCGGTGGTGGCGTGTTCGGGATCCTGATTGCGCTCACGCGCGTCTCCAAGAGCCCTGCGGCGCGCGCCACCGCCGCAGCCTATATCGGGCTCTTCCAGGGCACACCGCTGCTGATGCAGCTGTTCGTCGTCTATTACGGCGTCGCCCTGCTCGGCATCAATGTGAGCGCCTGGCTCGCCGTCGCGATCGCCTTCACGCTGCATGCCAGTGCATTCCTCGGTGAAATCTGGCGCGGCTCCATCCAGGCTGTGCCGAAGGGACAGACGGAAGCCGCCAACGCGCTCGGGCTTCATTACGTGTCGCGCATGAAGGACGTCATCCTGCCGCAGGCCCTGAAGATTTCCATGCCGGCAACCATCGGCTTCCTGGTGCAGCTGATCAAGGGCACGTCGCTTGCGGCAATCGTCGGCTTCATCGAACTTGCCCGCGCCGGGCAGATCATCTCGAACCAGACGTACCGCCCCCTGCTCGTCTTCGGCATCGTCGGCGCGATCTACTTCATCATTTGCTGGCCGCTCTCCCATTTCGGAACGGCTCTCGAAAAACGGATGGCCAAGGCCGCCCGCTGACCCTTCAAACGACAATTCAAAGAGGAGGAAATAACATGAAATACAATCGCAGAACATTCATGGGCGTGGTGCTCGCAACGACGGCCTTGGTCCTGGGCGGCACGACCGCCGCATCTGCGGCCAGCCTTGAAGAGGTGAAGGCCAAGGGCACGATCGTCGTCGGCATCCAGGGCGACAACGCACCCTGGGGCTTCGTGAACTCGAGCGGCACCCAGGACGGCTTCGATGCCGACGTGGCGACGCTCTTTGCCAAGGAGATCGGTGTCCAGGTCCAGTTCCAGCCGCTCGCCGTGGCGAACCGTATCCCCGCCCTGACGACCGGCAAAGTTGATATCCTCTTCGCCACGATGGCGATGACGGAAGAGCGCGCCAAGTCGATCCAGTACAGCAAGCCGTATGCCGCCAACACGATCGCACTCTATGCCGCCAAGGCGGACAAGGTTGCGACCGTCGAAGACGTGGCAGGCTGGGAAATCGGCGTGCCGAAGTCGAGCTCGCAGGACAAGGCCGTCACCGATGCCGTCGGCTCAACGGCCACGGTCCGTCGCTTCGACGATGATGCGGCCACCATCCAGGCGCTGATTTCAGGCCAGGTAAAGGCCGTCGGCGGCAACCAGTTCTATGGCCAGCGGCTCGAGGCTGCGGCGGCCGGCACCTACGAGCGCAAGATCGATTTCCTGACGACCTATAACGGCGTCGGAACGCGACTGGGCGAAAAGGACTGGAACGACGCCGTCAACGCCTTCATCGACAAGATCAAGGCGAACGGCGAACTGGCCGCCATCACCAAGAAATGGATGGGGATCGACCTTCCGCAATTCCCGGAATCCATTCCCAACATCCCCTTCACCGTGAACTGACCTATCAAGGAGGGCGTCGTGACAGCTTCCGACAACACTCAATCGATGCTGATTTCGCTTGAAAAAGTGGAAAAGTGGTACGGCGCCTTTCATGCTCTGAAGGACATCAATCTGACGGTCCGCAAAGGCGAGAAGATCGTTCTTTGCGGGCCGTCCGGCTCCGGAAAATCGACGTTGATCCGCTGTATCAATGTGCTGGAAACCATCGAAAGCGGGCAGATAACGGTCGCAGGCCGGGTGCTCGACGGCAGCGGCAAGGCTGTGGATGCCATCCGCCGGGAAGTCGGCATGGTCTTCCAGAACTTCAATCTCTTTCCGCACATGACCGTGCTGCAGAATTGCGCGCTGGCGCCCATGCGGGTGCGCGGAATGGGTCGCGCGGAGGCCGAAGCGCTGGCGCGGAAGTATCTCGAGCGCGTCCGCATCCTCGACCAGGCGGACAAATATCCGGCGCAGCTTTCGGGTGGCCAGCAGCAGCGCGTCGCTATTGCGCGCGCGCTTTGCCTTGAACCGAAAATCATGCTGTTCGACGAGCCGACATCGGCGCTTGATCCGGAAATGGTCAAGGAAGTCCTCGACACGATGATTTCACTGGCGCGCGACGGCATGACGATGATCTGCGTCACGCACGAGATGGGCTTCGCGCGCCAGGTTGCCGACCGCGTCATCTTCATGGCTTCCGGCGAGATTATCGAGGAAGCGGAACCGGACATCTTTTTCACGTCGCCGAAGCACGAGCGCACCAAGACCTTCCTTGGTGAAATTCTCGCGCATCACTGAACATAGACAAGGACTTGAAGCATGAGCGACAGGCGTTACCTGGTCGGCCTCATCGGCGCGGATATTCAGATGTCGAAGTCGCCGGCCCTTCACGAGGCCGAAGGCCGGCATCAGGGCCTTGACTATCACTACGAACTGCTCGACCTGACGGAGCGCGGCCTGCCGGCATCTGCCCTTCCCGCTCTTCTCGACGAGGAAGAGCAAAGAGGCTTTGCCGGCAGCAACATTACCCATCCCTGCAAGCAGACGGTGATCCCTTATCTCACACGGCTGTCAGACGACGCCGAAATGCTCGGCGCCGTGAACACGATCGTGTTCCAGAACGGCGAGCGGGTCGGTCACAACACCGACTGGTATGGCTTCTACAAGAATTTCGAGCGCGGCCTGCCGGACGTCGCCAAATCTCATGCCGTTCTGCTCGGCGCAGGCGGCGCCGGCGTTGCAGTGGCCCATGCGGCGATCAAGCTCGGAATAGAGCGCCTGGCGATCTTCGACCAGGACAGCGACCGCGCCGCACGCCTGGCTTCCCAGTTGAACGACCGGTTCGGCCGGGCATGTGCGGAGGCGACGACCGATGTCGGCGCCGCGTTGCGTGCCGCAGACGGGCTGATCCACGCCACGCCGACCGGAATGAAGAGCCATCCCGGCCTGCCGATCGAACCGCAGTGGCTGGAGCAACGTCACTGGGTGGCCGACATTGTTTACATGCCGCTGGAAACCGAGCTCCTTGCCCTGGCGAAGGGCAAGGGCTGCCGCACCCTGCCCGGCAGTGGCATGACAGTCTTTCAGGCAGCGGCCGCGTTCCAGCTTTTCACGGGCATCGCCCCCGATACGGAACGCATGTCGCGCCATTTCGACGACCTGACCACGCGTTGAAAGGCCGAAATCGATGCCTCACATTGTGATCGAATACAGCCGGGGCGCCGGTGAACGCGTGCCGATCGAAGCCTTGACCACGGCGGTGCACCGCTGCATTCGCGATGGCGGTGTCGTAAAGCCGAAAGCCGTCCGCACGTTCGCCCGCGAGGCGACGTTTTCCTGCGTCGCGGATGAGCATCCCCAGAACCATTTCATCCAGATCATCATTCGCATGGCGCCCGGCCGCTCGCTGGAAACCAAGCAGCAGCTTGTGCGGGCCACGTTGCAGGCGGCCCGTGTCGTCGCCGCACCAGCACTCAGCGAGGGCCGTCTCGGCCTTCGCGTCGACCTTTATGAATCCGATCCCGCACTCGCGGTTCAGGAAAGCACGCTTGACTGAACTGCCGGCTTTCAGAATGAGAGGAGAACCTCGTGAGCCTGATCTATGTCCTGAACGGTCCCAACCTCAACCTGCTCGGCAAACGCCAGCCCCATATCTACGGTCATGAAACGCTTGCCGACGTCGAGGCGGACTGCCGCAAGCTGGCAACCGAGCTCGGTCACGACATCCGCTTCCATCAAAGCAACCGCGAATACGAGATCATCGACTGGATCCATGAAGCGCGCGAGGACGGCGCCGGCATCGTCATCAATCCGGCTGCGTTCACCCATACGTCGCTCGCCATTCTCGATGCCTTGAACACGTTCGAAGGCCCGGTCATCGAAATTCACATCTCCAACGTCCACAAGCGCGAAAGCTTCCGGCATCATTCCTTCGTTTCCCATCGGGCCGATGGGGTCATCTGCGGGCTCGGCACCGAAGGCTACCAGCTCGGCCTGCGCCGGGTCGCGACGTTGATCAAGTCCGCAGAGAAGAAATGAGCCCGCAATGACTGCCCCTGTGAAACTGGCCGTGCTCGGAGCCGGCCTCATCGGAAAGCGGCACATCGAGCATGTGACGCGCGAACCGGATGCGGTGCTCAGCGCCGTGGTGGATCCCACGCCTGCCGGCGAGGCGATAGCCAGGGAAGCCGGCGTGCAGTGGTTCGCCAGCTTTGCCGACATGATCGCCGTGGATCGACCTGACGGCATCATCGTCGCGACCCCCAACCAGATCCATGTGAAGAACGGTCTCGAAGCCATCGAGGCCGGCATTCCGGCGCTGATCGAAAAACCGATCGCCGACGACATCGCGTCCGGAGAGCGGATGATCGCGGCAGCGCAGGCGAAAGGGGTGCCGATCCTCACCGGCCACCATCGCCGGCACAATCCGATGATGCGCAAAGCCAAGGACATCATCGATAGCGGCCGGCTTGGACGGGTGCTTGTCGTCAATGCGATGTTCTGGCTTTTCAAGCCGGACGACTATTTCGATATTGACTGGCGCCGCCAGGCAGGCGCGGGACCGGTTTTCCTCAACCTCATTCATGACATCGACAATCTTCGGTATCTGTTCGGCAATATCACCGCCGTGCAGGCACGGGAATCCAATGCGGTTCGTGGAAACGCGGTCGAGGAGACGGCCGTGATCCTCATCGAATTCGAGAACGGCGTTCTCGCAACCGCATCCGTTTCCGACGCCGTCGTGGCGCCCTGGAGCTGGGAGATGACGACAGGGGAAAACCCGGTTTATCCGAAAGCGGACGAGGCCTGCTACGTCATCGGCGGCACGCACGGTTCCCTTGTCATCCCATCGCTTGACGTCTGGCGCAATCCCGCCAAGCGCAGCTGGTGGGAGCCCTTCGAGAAGGAACGGGTGGAATACGAGCCGCAGGATCCGCTCGTCCTGCAGATCAGGCAGTTCTGCAAGGTCATCAGGGGTGAGGAACAGCCGCTCGTCAGTGGCCTTGAGGGCCTGCAAACGCTGAAGGTGATCGATGCCGTGAAAAGATCGGCGAAGTCCGCAGAGCGTGTTCTGGTGAGTTGACCCCAAATCCATCCAAGGAGGAAAGACCGTGCAACCTTCCGGCAGGACAATCGATACAGAAGCCATCCTGGAAGATCTTCCGGAAATCAGGGACATCGTATCTGACGATCTAAGGGATGCGCAACTACGAGAACAAGATCGAACTCACCAGCCTCTATATCGGTGCCTGTACGCGGCTGGGTGAAAAGGGGATCAACGCTTCGGTCAACGCGTTTCTCGATACCGTCAAGGCGAACGGCAAACTGGCCGATCTCTACAGGAAATGGATGCTGCAGGACCTTCCGACATTCCCGGATTCCGTCCCGGACGTCCCGTTCACGGTGGAATGAGGCAGGCTCCCCGCTGTAGCAGTTCAACGATCGCCGGCGGCGGAACCACCATATCCGCTCGCACCGCATGGAATCCGCTTCTCCGCAAAGAGGTTTGTAGTGCTGCACATCCCCGCAAGAACTGAAAGCCCCGGCCAAGACCGGGGCTTTTGCTTACCGGCTGGCAATTGCCACCAGGGCAACGAGCACAGCGGCGCCGGCAATATTCCACCATCGCGTCGTGTCCTGACGACGGCGGGCGCGGACACGCTGGCGCATATCGGCGACTTCAGCGCGCATCGCTGCCAGGATGTCGAGATCGGCCTGCGTGTCGCGCGGCCTTGCGGCAGGTCGTATCACCCGCTCGTCGATTTCCTCGAGATATTCACGCCATTGCGCATCGCTTTCAAAGCCGTGTTTGCGGATATCCGTCATCTCAACCTCCCTTAGATCATGATCTCGCCGCCCGTGACGGGGATCACCGCCCCCGTCATGTAGCTGCCGAGATCCGAGGCGAGCAGGACATAGGCGCCAGCGAGTTCGGCCGGCTGCCCGGCGCGCCCGAGCAGCGCCTGCCTGCCGAAGTCCTTCGTCTTGTCAGGCGGCATGGTGGAGGGAATGAGCGGCGTCCAGATGGGACCCGGGGCGACCGCGTTCACGCGAATGCCCTTGTCGGCAACCATCTCCGCGAGGCCGGCGGTGAAATTCGAGATCGCGCCCTTCGTCGACGCATAGGCCAGCAGATGCGGCGAGGGCTGGCGGGACTGGATCGAGGTGGTGTTGATGATCGCGCTGCCCCGCTTCATGTGCGGGATCGCAGCCCGCGCCAGGAAAAACGGCGCGTAGATATTGGTTCGGAAGGTCTGGTCCCACTCCTCGGTGCTGATATCGGCGATATCGCCATAGGTGCGCTGGAAGGCGGCATTGTTGACGAGAACGTCGATCCGGCCGAAATTTTCAAGGCATTGGCGGACGAGATGCTGGCAGTGCTCCTCGCGTGTGATGTCGCCCGGCAGAACCACGACCTTGCGGCCGGCGGCCTCGACGAGGCGCGCGGTGTCGTTCGCGTCCTGATCCTCGCTCAGGTAGGAAATCACGATGTCAGCGCCTTCTCGCGCAAAGGCGATGGCGACCGCGCGGCCGATACCGGAATCACCACCAGTGATAAGCGCAACCTTCCCTTCGAGGCGGCCGGCCCCGACATAACTGTCTTCGCCATGGTCGGGCGGCGGGTTCATCGCGTTCGTCAGGCCGGGAGGGTTCTGCTGCTGTTCCGGCTGGGGCGGAACAGGACGACGCACGTTGTTCTCAGACATCTCGGTCTCCGTGTGAGTGGGTTCGATCACCCAACTCGGCGTCCGCCGCGATGTTCCCTGCTGGACAGCCGCAGGCAATCCGAGCCGCCGCCGGCTCCAGCCTCGTTATCGTCCGCCAATTTATCGAAGGCTGCGGGAACATATTCGCCCGCTCCATGTTGGAGACTTGCTTCGAGCATAGCCTGGAGCGGTCCCTGGAACTGCAGGCGCGATACATGTCGCGCCTGCAGTTTCCGTTTATGCGGTCCGACGCCTCAAGCGACAACATCTTCATACAAGAGGCGGGGGGGTTGTGGGGGGC
>NZ_WUMM01000014.1:0-108632 GCF_009826875.1 Shinella sp. AETb1-6
AGCATTCGACATGAGCGCTTCCACTCCTCTGTTGTTCTTCTGCGCCGCGCGGTTTTCACCGCTGCGGCATGACAAGGAGCGGAAGCCACCGCTCCTCAGGGATCCTGCGCCACCTTTTCCGGCTGCGTCAGCATCCCGTAGATTTCATCCTTGAGCCGCATCCGCGCCTTGCGCATGTCGATCATGCTGAGGTCGGCGACGGGCTCGATATCCGCTTCTGCGCGATGAATGGCGAGATTCACCGCCTGATACTCTTCGCAGATCCGGTAGAAGTGGCCGTCGACCGCCCGCAGGTGGCGGATCGTGGCCAGATGCTCCGGAAATTCCTCTGCAAGCTGGTGCGGGGTGTTCGGCATGTCCATCTCCTTCTCGGTTGATGGTGTCAGCCTAGCCTGCCCGCGCCTTCACTCCTTGATCCCTGTCAAACCCGCCGCGATACCGTCAAAGCCCGAGCATCATGCGCACGACCGGCTCGAGACCCTTGCCGATCGCCCGGGTGTTTTCGGCATCGAGATGCACCCCGTCGAGCGGCGTCGTCTCGGCGACGGAGCCCGCATCGAAGAAGCCGCAGCCGCGCTCGTCGGCGAGGTCGGCGTAAAGCGTCGCCAGCATGGCCGATTGCTCCACACCGCCGGCAAACATCGCCGCAAAGGCCGTGTTCGCCGTCTCGCACAGCGGCGGCGGCGAGACGATCAGCACATCCGGCCCCTCGTCCGTGTCGAAGGACCAGGCGTGATGCCGCACCAGCTCCACCAGCCGCTCCATGCCCTGCACGGCCCCGAAGGCCGTTCCGCAGATGGCCGG
Source organism: Shinella sp. AETb1-6 (assembly GCF_009826875.1). Taxonomy (NCBI): domain Bacteria; kingdom Pseudomonadati; phylum Pseudomonadota; class Alphaproteobacteria; order Hyphomicrobiales; family Rhizobiaceae; genus Shinella; species Shinella sp. AETb1-6. The sequence goes on from NZ_WUMM01000014.1 coordinate 805, forward strand.
CTTCATGTCGTTGGCGCCCAGGAACAGGATGACGAGGTCGATCGGGTCGTGGCTGTGCAGGATGGTCGGCAGGATGCGCGCGCCGTTGCGGTCGCAGTCCGCCAGATGGTCGTCATAGGCGGTGGTGCGGCCGTTGAGGCCCTCCGCGATCACGGTGACATCGGGCCCCAGCGCCTTGGCGAGCACGCTCGGCCAGCGATCCCCGAAGGCATGCCGGTCGAGCGTTTCGGCGTTGTAACCCCAGGTCAGGCTGTCGCCGTAGCAGAGAACCGTCTTCATGGCCGCACCCCGCTTGTCAGACGAGCATCCCCATCGGGTTCTCGATATAGCGCTTGAAGGCACCGAGCAGTTCGGCGCCGAGCGCGCCGTCCACGCAGCGATGGTCGGTGGAAAGCGTGACCGTCATCGCATTGACGATGACCATCTGCTTGTTCTTCACCACCACGCGCTCCTCGCCCGCGCCGACCGCCAGGATCGTCGCATGCGGCGGGTTGACGACGGCGGCGAAGTTCTTGACGCCCATCATGCCCATGTTGGAGACCGCGGTCGTGCCGCCCTGGTATTCCTCGGGCTTCAGCTTGCGTTCCTTGGCGCGCTTGCCCAGGTCCTTCATCTCGTTGGAGATGGTCGACAGGCTCTTGGTTTCCGCCTTGCGGATGATCGGCGTGATCAGCCCGCCCGGAATGGAAACGGCGACGCCGACATCCGCGTGCTTGTGCTTGACCATGTTCGTCTCCGTCCAGGAGACGTTGGCATCCGGCACATCGCGCAGAGCAAGCGCCAGCGCCTTGATCACCATGTCGTTGACCGAAAGCTTGTAGGCGGGACGGTCGTCCTTGCGCGGCGCGCTGTCGTTGATCTGTGCCCGCAGCGCCAGAAGCGCGTCGAGCTCGACATCGACGGAGACATAGAAATGCGGGATCGTCTGCTTGGATTCCTGCAGGCGCTTGGCGATGGTCTTGCGCATGCCGTCATGCGGCACGAGTTCGTAGGAGCCTTCGTCGAACAGCTTGAGCACGGCATCGTCCGACATGCCCTTGGGTGCAGCGGACGCGGCGGCAGCCGGTGCAGCGGCGGCAGGCTTCGCACCACCGGTCGCAACGGCCTTCTCGACGTCGCTCTTGACGACGCGGCCATGCGGGCCGGAGCCGGAAACGGCGGAAATGTCGATGCCGGCTTCCTTGGCGATGCGGCGGGCGAGCGGCGAGGAGAACACGCGGTTGCCGTCTCGCGACGGCGCAGGACCGGCCGATGCAGTAGCCGCAGGTGCCGGAGCGGCCGCGGCGGCAGCCGGCTTTTCGGCTTCCTTCGGCGCCTCGGCCTTCGCTTCGGAAGGCTTGCTTTCGGCGGGCTTAGTGTCCGCCTTCGGAGCGGCGCCACCACCGGCGGCAGCCGCGACATCTTCGCCATCTGCGGCGAGAACGGCGATCAGGCTGTTGACCTTCACGCCTTCCGTACCGGCCGGCACGACGATCTTGGCGACGACGCCCTCGTCGACGGCTTCGACTTCCATCGTCGCCTTGTCGGTTTCGATCTCGGCGATGACGTCACCGGATTTCACGGTGTCGCCTTCCTTCACCAGCCACTTGGCGAGGTTGCCCTCTTCCATGGTGGGCGAAAGGGCGGGCATCGTAATGTTGATCGGCATTTCGCGCCCTCCCGTTACTTGTAGCAGACGGCCTTCACCGCCTCGACGACTTCACCCACATTCGGCAGCGCCAGCTTTTCGAGATTGGCGGCGTAGGGCATGGGAACGTCCTTGCCGGCAATCGTGACGACGGGCGCATCGAGATAGTCGAAGGCCTCGCGATGGACGCGGTTGGCGATGAAATCGCCGACGGACGACTGCGGGAACCCTTCCTCGACGGTCACGAGGCGGCCGGTCTTCTTGACCGATTCGATGACGGTCGGCAGGTCCATCGGACGGATGGTGCGAAGGTCGATCAGCTCGACGTCGATGCCCTGCTTCTCCAGCTCGGCCACCGCCTTGACCGCATAGGTCATGCCGATGCCGAAGGAGACCAGCGTCGCATCCTTGCCGGGGCGGTGAATGCGCGCCTTGCCGATCGGCAGCACGAAATCGTCGAGCTTGGGAACCTCGAAGCTGTGGCCGTACAGGATCTCGTTCTCGAGGAAGATGACCGGGTTCGGATCGCGGATCGCGGCCTTCAGCAGGCCCTTGGCGTCTGCCGCCGTGTAGGGCATGACGACCTTGAGGCCCGGAATATGGCTGTACCATGCGGCATAGCACTGCGAGTGCTGGGCGCCAACGCGTGCGGCAGCGCCGCTCGGGCCGCGGAAGACGATCGGCGCGCCCATCTGGCCGCCCGACATGTAGAGCGTCTTGGCGGCCGAGTTGACGATTTGGTCGATCGCCTGCATGGCGAAGTTGAACGTCATGAACTCGACGATGGGCTTGAGGCCCGCCATGGCCGCGCCGACGCCGATGCCGGTAAAGCCGTGCTCGGTGATCGGCGTGTCGATCACGCGCTTGTCGCCGAATTCCTGCAACAGGCCCTGGGTGATCTTGTAGGCGCCCTGATATTCGGCGACTTCCTCACCCATGATGAACACGTCGCCGTCGCGGCGCATTTCTTCCGCCATGGCGTCGCGCAGCGCTTCACGCACCGTCATGCTCACCATTTCGGTGCCGGCGGGGATATCCGGATCGGCGGCCACTTCCGTCTTCGGTGCGGCCGGAACCTTCTCGGATGCGACGGATGTCGGCTCGTCCGAGGATTCGCGGGCCTTGCCGCCCGCATCGCCGGAGGTTGCGGCGGGCGTGTCGGCATTGGCCGCCGGCGCCGCCTTGGGCGCGGAAATCGCGTCGGCGCTTTCGCCATCCTGCAGCAGAACGGCGATGACGGAGTTGACCTTGACGCCTTCGGAGCCGGCGGGAACGACGATCTTGCCGATCACGCCTTCATCGACGGCCTCGACTTCCATCGTCGCCTTGTCGGTCTCGATCTCGGCGATCACGTCACCGGACTTCACGGCGTCGCCTTCGTTCTTGATCCACTTGGAAAGCGTGCCCTCTTCCATCGTCGGAGAGAGCGCGGGCATAAGAATATCTACGGGCATATAAGTCCCCCCCGGATCAAAGCAGAATGTCGGTGTAGAGCTCGGATACATCCGGCTCTGCATCGTTCTGGGCGAATTCGGCGCTGTCGGCGACGATGTCGCGGACCTCCTTGTCGATCTGCTTCAGATCGTCCTCGCTCGCCCAGCCCTGCTCGAGAAGACGGGCCTTCACCTGCTCCAGCGGGTCGTGCTCGGAGCGCATCTTCTGCACTTCGTCCTTGGAGCGGTACTTCGCCGGGTCGGACATGGAGTGACCGCGATAGCGATAGGTCAGCATTTCAAGGATGTACGGGCCCTTGCCGGCGCGGCAATGGGCGATGGCCTCCTCGGCCGCGGCCTTGACCGCGCGCACGTCCATGCCGTCGACCTGGACGCCGGGAATGCCGAAACCTTCGCCGCGCTTGGAGAAGTTCGACTGCGCCGTGGAGCGCACCGTCGAGGTGCCCATCGCATAGCGGTTGTTCTCGATGATGTAGACGACCGGCAGCTTCCAGAGCGCGGCCATGTTGAAGCTTTCATAGACCTGGCCCTGGTTGGCCGCGCCGTCGCCGAAATAGGTGACCGACACCTGGTCGTTGCCGCGATACTTGTTGGCGAAGGCGAGACCCGTGCCGAGCGAGACCTGGCCGCCGACGATGCCGTGGCCGCCGTAGAAGCCCTTCTCCTTGGAGAACATGTGCATCGAGCCGCCCTTGCCCTTCGACAGGCCGCCGCGACGACCGGTCAGCTCGGCCATGACGCCGCGCGCGCTCATGCCGAGCGCGATCATGTGGCCGTGGTCGCGATAGGAGGTGATCACCTGGTCGCCGTCCTTCTGGGCCATCTGCATGCCCACGACGACCGCTTCCTGGCCGATATAGAGATGACAGAAACCGCCGATGACGCCCATGCCGTAGAGCTGGCCGGCCTTTTCCTCGAAGCGACGGATCATGAGCATCTCGCGGTAGGCGTGAAGCTCTTCTTCCTTGGTGAATGTCAGACTGTTGGAACCGATTGTCTCGTTCCGTGCAGGCTTTGCCGTCGTTTTGCGGCTGGACGTGGACGCGGTCTTGCGCGGAGCCATTCGATCCTCCCTATGTTTGCCTTTTGCCGAAAACATAGGGGAGAAATTCCGCATCAGCAATGCCATAAATGCATGGCTTATATTCCCTACAAGCTACTGACAAGTAAGGAATATTTACGATTAACCAGATTTCGGTTAATCGCGCTTCTCAGTGGAAGATCACGATTTCATCGGCGCGCGACATGTTGAGGTAGGAACGCGCCTTTTCGTCGAGCATGTCGCGCTCGAGCGAGCCGTCGCTCATCAGGGCCACTTCTTTTTCCAGGATCTGGCGCTGCCGCACGAGCACGTCCAGACGCGCCTGCCGTTCCATTCGCTGCCGCTCGAAATCCTCCATTCCGCGCAGGCCGAAATCACCATGGACGGAATGGTAACCGAAATAGGAAAGGAAAGCGACCGTAATCACCGGCAGCGCCAGCCGGCCGAATTTCCGCTTCTTATGATGCTTGGTCCACATGCAGGTGCCCCGATACGCAGTACAGCCAGACACTATCGGCAAGCGGTTAACCGACCATTGACCATGACGGGTGGGCCCAAGAAAAAACCCGCATCTTGCGATGCGGGTTTCATCATTCCGGAAAAACTGTTTTCCGGTCAGCCGCGCAGAATGCCGCGGCCGGCATATTTCGCCGCCGCGCCCAGCTGCTCCTCGATGCGGATGAGCTGGTTGTACTTTGCGGTACGGTCCGAACGGGCGAGCGAACCGGTCTTGATCTGCCCGCAGTTGGTGGCGACCGCGAGGTCGGCGATCGTCGAATCCTCGGTCTCGCCCGAACGGTGTGACATGACGGCGGTGTAGCTCGCCTTGTGCGCGGTCTCGACGGCGTCGAGCGTTTCGGAGAGCGAGCCGATCTGGTTGACCTTGACGAGGATCGAGTTGCCGACGCCCATCTTGATACCGTCGCGCAGGCGGGCCGAGTTGGTGACGAACAGGTCGTCGCCGACCAGCTGCACCGACTTGCCGATCTTGTCGGTCAGCGTCTTCCAGCCGTCCCAGTCGTCTTCGGCCATGCCGTCCTCGATCGAGAAGATCGGGTACTTGGCGGCGAGTTCGGCCAGGTACTCAGCCATGGCGCCGGGCTCCAGCGTGCGGCCCTCGCCTTCCAGCACGTACTTGCCGTCCTTGAAGAATTCCGTCGAGGCGCAGTCGAGCGCGATGAACATGTCCTCGCCCGGGCGGTAGCCGGCCTTCTCGATGGACTTCATGATGAAGTCGAGCGCGGCGGGTGCGGATGCGAGGCCCGGCGCGAAGCCGCCTTCGTCACCGACATTGGTGTTGTGGCCGTCGGCGGCGAGCTGCTTCTTCAGCGTATGGAACACTTCCGACCCCATGCGCACGGCGTCGCGGATGTTGTCGGCGCCGACGGGAACGATCATGAACTCCTGGAAGTCGATCGGGTTGTCGGCATGCGCGCCGCCATTGATGATGTTCATCATCGGAACCGGCAGGATGCGGGCGTTCGGGCCGCCGACATAGCGGTAAAGCGGCAGGTTGGCGGCTTCGGCGGCGGCCTTGGCGACGGCCAGCGAAACGCCGAGGATGGCGTTGGCGCCCAGACGTGCCTTGTTCGGCGTGCCGTCCAGCTCGATCATCGTCTGGTCGACGGCGATCTGGTCTTCGGCGTCGAGGCCGCCGATGGCTTCGAATATCTCGCCGTTGACGGCAGCAACGGCATTTTCGACGCCCTTGCCGAGGTAGCGCTTGCCGCCGTCGCGCAGTTCGACGGCTTCATGCGCGCCGGTCGAGGCGCCCGACGGAACCGCCGCGCGGCCGAAACTGCCATCCTCGAGATAGACGTCCACTTCAACGGTGGGATTGCCGCGGCTGTCGAGGATCTCGCGGCCGATGATGTCGATGATAGCAGTCATGATATCGTCCTGGTTCGGGTTTATTAATCGATTAAAATCCACTTTTAATCGACCATGCGGAAATTACAATGGCGCTCGGCGCCGGAAGAACGGATGCCACGTCTTCGTGTCATCCGTTTGATGGCGCTCACGCCTTGGCGATGTCGTCGAAGGCCAGAAGCTTTTCGAGAAGCCGCGGCATGTCCTTGAGATAGACCATGTTCGGACCGTCGGAGGGTGCGTGGTCCGGATCCTCATGCGTCTCGACGAACACGCCGGCGACACCGACGGCGATGGCCGCCCGCGCCAGCGTTTCGACGAATTCGCGCTGGCCGCCGGAGGACCCGCCCTGCCCGCCGGGCTGCTGCACCGAATGGGTCGCGTCGAACACGACGGGCGCGCCGAGCGAGGCCATGATCGGCAGCGAGCGCATGTCGGAGACCAGCGTGTTGTAGCCGAAGGAGGCGCCGCGCTCGCACAGAAGCACGTTCGGGTTGCCGCTCTCGGTGAACTTGGCCAGCACGTTCTTCATGTCCCAGGGCGCCAGGAACTGGCCCTTCTTGACATTGATTACGCGCCCGGTCTTGGCGGCGGCGACGAGAAGGTCGGTCTGGCGCGACAGGAAGGCCGGGATCTGCAGGATATCGACCGTTTGGGCGACGACCGCGCACTGCTCTTCCGTGTGAATGTCGGTCAGGACGGGAAAGCCGAAATCCCTCTTCAGGTCGGCGAAGATCTCCATGGCGCTGTCCAGCCCGATGCCGCGCTTGCCCGAAAGCGAGGTGCGGTTGGCCTTGTCGAACGACGACTTGTAGACGAGGCCGATTCCGAGCTTGTCGGTCAGTTCGACGAGCGTTCCGGCGATCATGTAAGCGTGGTCGCGGCTTTCCATCTGGCAGGGGCCGGCAATCAGCGAGAAGCGCTTGTCCTGCGCGAAGGTAACCTTTTTGGCGCCCTCGCCGACGACGACGGTGGAATTGGTTTTCATGTCATTCTCCAAAGACGAAGAGGGCGCCCTGGCCCGGCGCCGGCGGCACCATGAGCCGGCCGTCGCGTTCGGTAAAGACGACGCCGCGCTCGGCGAGCAGGCGGCGGCAATCCGGCAGGCTGGCAACCGTGAAGACGACCGCCCGGCCCTTCAGCCCGCGGTCCGTGCCGGTCTCCGGCGCGATGCCGTAAAAACCCTCCAGCCCGGCATCGTTGAGCAAGGTGATGCGGCCGCGCGGTGTCGCGACCGACATGCCGAAGGACATGGCCTCGATCTCGCGCTCGTCAGCGGCTTCCTGCACGAGATACTGGAAATCCGTCGGGTTCTGTTCCGACAGCACGACCTCTGAAAGCGCGGTCACGCCGTTTTCATGCGCCTCCAGCGCCTTCCGGTCGGCCGGCAGCGGCAGGATGCGCTGCGAGGCGAAGAAGAAGAAATCGGGACTGCGCAGATCGGCGGCGAAAGCCAGCCGGAAGCTGCCGGTCGCGGACGTCCCGTCGGGCAGAAGCATCTCGCGCGAGAACTCCAGCATATCGCCGCCGGAAAGACCGGCAGCCGCATAGCGCCGGTCGTCGCCCTGCGCATCGCTCGTCGCCATGGCGATGCCGGAGAAGCCGTCCAGCCCGCGACGGAAGCGGAACGCCTGGTCGCGCGCGACGAAGGCATTGCCCTCGCGCGCCGCCTCTTCGCATTCCTCGCGGTTTGCGATGCCGAGCGGCTCCAGATAGCTGCCGTCGGACAGGAACACGCAACAGTTCTCGGTGCCGAAGGGGTGGCGCGCATCCTTGGCGACGGTAAATCCCAGCGCGGTCAGTCTTTCGCGGGCGATTGCGAGGTCGGACACCGGCAGCACCAGATGGTCGATCGGGCGGGGCGTTCTCGAACTCACGGTCATGGGCAGGTAATCCGGTCGTGTTTCAGGCGCCCCGTGCTTTGCATGCTTTCGGCCCGCAATGCAAGCGCCGGCACAAGGGCTGCCGCGCATCGGGAACTTTTCCGTCGCCGCGACATTCCAACGGCGCATTCCAGCATCGGAGCCCGCCATTTCCACGCCCCGCGACATCACGAAGCAGCGCAAGCTGCATGAATCCCGGCCGCTCTGGGCCGAAACGCCACGCATCGGCGTCCGCGCCGCGCACACCCCGTCGAGGAGCGACTACGACGTGATCGTCGTCGGCGCCGGCATTTCCGGCGCGCTCGCCGCGCATGCCCTCACCGATGGCCGGCGCTCGGTTCTGATCGTGGATCGCCGCGCGCCCGTGCGCGGCAGCACGCTTGCCAGCACCGCGATGATCCAGCACGAGATCGACATTCCCCTGCACAAGCTCGCCGGCCTGATCGGCGTGAAGAAGGCCAATCGCGCCTGGTGCCGTTCGGCCCGCGCTGTCGAGCAACTGACGCACATCGTTGCCGATCTCGACATTTCCTGCGCCTTCGAGCGCAAGAAGACGCTGTTCCTGGCGGGCGACGAATATGGCAGCCGCGCGCTGCGCAGCGAGGTCGAAGCGCGGCATGCCGCCGGCATCGCGGCCGATTTCGTGGATGCCGCCACGCTGGAGCAGCAGTTCGGCATCGACCGTACCGGCGCCATTCTCAGCGACATCTCCGCGTCCGCAAACCCGGCCCAGATGGCGGCAGGCATTCTGCGCGCGGCGGTCGAACGCGGGGCGGAGCTGGTGAGCCCGCTCGAAATAACCGACCTGCGCTCCACCGGTGACCGCGCCTTTCTCGCCACGGCCGAGGGCAAGATCCTGTCTGCCGGGCATGTCGTCTTCTGCTCGGGTTACGAATTCCTCAAGTCCCTGGCGCAGGAGGGGCACTCGGTCGTCTCCACCTGGGCGCTCGCCACCCCGCGCGGCACCGCCCTGCCCGGCTGGCTGAAGGATTGCATCGTCTGGGAAGGTGCTGATCCCTACCTCTATCTTCGCAGTTCGCGCGACGGCCGGCTGATCGTCGGTGGCGAGGACGAGGAAAGCGAAACCGCCTACGCCTCGCCGAAAAAACTCGCCAGCAAGGCGAAGGTCATCCGCCGAAAGGCGGAGGCATTGCTCGGCATGTCCCTGCCCGATCCCGAATTCGTCTGGGCCGCCCCCTTCGGCACCACGAGCACAGGCCTGCCGCTCATCGGCGCCGTGCCCGGCCTCGACCGAGTCTCCGCCGTCATGGGCTTCGGCGGCAACGGCATCACCTTCAGCCAGATCGCCGCTGAAATCGTCTCCGCCGCCATCAGCGGCCATGCCGATCCCGACGCCGACATCTTCACCTTCGGCAACGGCACACGCTGACCGCCGATTCGCCCCGCCCATCCAATAGGGGGTCCGCATGCCGGGCCGCAACGCCCGCATGCCTTGATCTGCGGTGCATGGCGGCTTGCCGCACGCCACCGTCATTCCCGTGTCATGTGACAGTGATGTTTCTTCGCGCGTGACTGAACCCGGCAGCCGCCAGCTGAAGCGGCGCCCACAGGAGTTTGCGTGAATGGACATGGCTCAGGCCTTCGCCCTTGCCTCGGGCGCCCTCGTTGCGACCAACCTCGCCAGCATTCTCATCGCCGGCAAGCGGCTCAAGGCAACGGGCTTTCCGCCGCCGGACCTGCGCAAGAAACCGCCCGTCTCCATCGTCATCCCCGTTCGCGGCATCGAGAATTTCACGGCCGAGACACTGTCGCGCGCCTTCCGCCTGAGCTGGCCGAATTACGAACTCCTGTTCTGCGTCGCCCACGGCAACGACCCGGTCATCGCGGAAATCGAGAGGACGGCGGCCGAACACCCGTCCGTGGCGTCGCGAATCCTCGTCGGCGACGACCGCATCAGCGCCAACCCCAAGCTCAACAATTGCGTGAAGGGCTGGCAGGCGGCGCGGCACGACTGGGTCGTCCTCGCCGATTCCAACGTACTGATGCCGGAGGACTACGTGCAGCATCTGATGGGCGGCTGGCGCAGCGATTCGGGCCTTGTCTGCTCGACGCCGCTCGGCTCGCGGCCAGACGGCTTCTGGGCGGAGGTGGAGTGCACCTTCCTCAACACCCAGCAGGCCCGCTGGCAATATGCCGGCGAAGCGCTCGGCCTCGGTTTCGCGCAGGGCAAGAGCATGCTCTGGTACAAGCCGATGCTGGATGCCAATGGCGGCATCCACGCCCTCAATGCCGAGATCGCCGAGGACGCCGCCTCCACCAAGCTGGTCAACCGCCTCGGCCTCAAGGTGCATCTCGTGTCGTCGCCGTTCGAACAGCCGCTCGGCCGCCGCACCGGCCACGACATCTGGTCGCGCCAGTGCCGCTGGTCGCGCCTGCGCCGCGTCACCTTTCCGGGCTTCTTCGCGCCGGAAATCCTGCTCGGCCTGTTGCCGCCCTTGTCACTTGCCCTGATCGCCGTGGCGCTCGGCGCCGGCACCCTGCCCTCGGCCATGCTGCTGGTGCTTGCAGGCATCTACCTGCCGGAACTCGCGCTCGCCTTCGCCAAGGGCTGGCGCCTGTCGCGCTGGTCGGTGCCGGCCATGATCGTGCGCGACCTCATGCTGCCGGCCATCTGGCTGCGCGCCTGGCTCGGCGGCACCATCGACTGGCGCGGCAACACCATGACCATCGGCACCACCGCCTGCGAGCTGGAGGAAGCGCCGGCAGGCCCCTGAACCGGCTCACGCCACGCGGGCACGCAGTCCGTCCAGCAACCTCCTGAACGCGTCGACGGCCTGCCGCGACGTCGCCTCGGGCGTCTGCGAATTGGCGATCCATAGCGCGGCATGGCTGCTTGCGCCGTTGATCAGCCGAGCCGCCGCTTCCGTGTCGATGTCCACCATCAGGCCATCCGCCTTCAAACGCGCGATGCTGCGGCTGAGCGCGGCGATGCAGCCGTTGCTCGTCGGCCACTGCGAGACATCGCCCAGCACCGCCGGACCGTCGCGGAACATGATGCGCTGTATTTCCGGTTCCAGCGCCATTTCGATATAGGCGACGCACTCGTCGACAAAGCCTTGCCAGCGGTTCGGCGCGGCGGCGGAAATGCGGTTGAGCCGCGTCGTCATCTCCGCATCGATCTGCTGGATGACGGCTTGGAGAAGCCCCGTCTTGTCGCCGAAATGGTGGTAGAGCGCGCCGCGCGTCAGCCCCGCCGCCGCCGTGAAGTCATCCATCGAGGCACCCGCATAACCGACCGTCCCGAAGGCATGGCGACCGGCGGCGATGAGCTTTGCCCGGGTTTCGGCGATCATTTCTTCGCGCGGCTTGCGCATGGCATCCCCTTTTACATACGTCGCGTATTTTATTTGACATACGTTGCGTATGCAATTACCGATTCACATACGCTACGTATGTAGGCATTCATTCATCGATAGGCAGGAGCAGGCCATGGCCAACCCCTACAAAGAGATTTTCAGCGTGCCCGGCACAATAGGTTTTTCCGTCGCCGGCTTTTTCGCGCGCCTGCCCATCGCCATGGCGCCCATCGGCATCGTCGCCATGCTGTCGCAGGCGCATGGCGAATATTGGTTCGCGGGTGCCGTCTCCGCCACCTTCGCGCTCACCAATGCGCTGATCGCACCGCAGGTGTCCCGGCTTGTCGATCGCTACGGCCAGTCCGCGGTGCTCACGCCCGCAACGATCATCTCCGTCATGGCGTTTCTGACGCTGATTGCGGCCACCAACCAGGCCTGGCCGGTCTGGACGCTCTTCGCCTCGGCCTTCTTCGCCGCCACCATGCCCAGCATGCCGGCCATGCTGCGCGCCCGCTGGACCGGACTTTTCCGCGACCGGCCGGAGATGAACACCGCCTTCGCCTTCGAATCGGCGGCCGATGAACTCGTCTATATCGCCGGCGCCTCGCTGTCGGTCGGTCTCGCCGTCGCGCTCTTCCCCGAGGCCGGCATGCTGGTCAGCACCCTATGCCTCGCCCTCGGCACCCTCGCCTTCGTCCTGCAACGCGCGACGGAGCCCGCGATCCGCACGGCCGGCAGCGGCAGCCCGCAAACGTCGGCCATCCGCCTGCCCGCGGTGCAGATCATCACGCTCGCGCTCGTCTTCGTCGGCGCCACCTTTGCCACGGCCGAGGTCAGCGCGGTCGCCATCACCAAGGATCTCGGGCAGCCCAACGCGGCAAGTCTCGTCATCGGCGTCTACGGCGTCGGCTCCTTCATCGTCGGCCTCCTGCTCGGCGCGATCAACCCCTCCATGCCCTTGCAGAAACAGATGATGATTGCCGTGACGGTGCTCGGCCTCACCGCCCTGCCGCTGCCCTTTGTCGGCACGGTGCCGCTCCTGGCGATCGCCCTCTTCATCAGCGGCGTCGCGATCTCGCCGACCTTCATAACCGCCTTCGGACTGGTTGAACGCCGCGTGCCGGCGGCGATGCTGACGGAAGGCGTCACATGGGTCACGACGGGCATCGGCATCGGCATGGCGCTGGGCGCCTTCGTGGCCGGCTGGGCTGTGGATACGTTCGGCCCGCAGAACGGCTTCTGGGTGTCCGTCGCCGCCTGCTTGGGTGCCCTGCTGACGGTCGCGCTCGGTCAGCGCACACTGGCCGGCGAAGACTGCGACGACGGCGTCTGCCCGACGCCGCAAGCCGCCGAATAAGGCAGCAAGGCCCGGCCACCGCGCCGGGCCTTCACGCCCACCGCTTGACGCCATCGCGCCACACCACTAACAAGCGCATCAGGTTTCAGATACCTGCCGCTCGCAGACGAAAGTCCCGGTGAAATCTGATCTTGGACGAACCCGACCCTCGAAGCATTTCGTGCGGCAGGCAATGCGAGCCCCTCCCTCTCATCGAAATGCACATGAGGAGAGCGGGATGTCGCAAGACCTTTCCAATCCATTTCTGACCGCGCCGCTCGGCGCGCTTTTCGCCAGAACGGCAACGCCCATCGTCTTTGTCATGAGCATGAACGGGCTTTTGACCGTCATGGATGCCGTGATGCTCGGCCTCTATGCCGGGCCGGAGGCCGTCGCCGCCGTCACGGCGGTCTTTCCCATCTTCATGCTGCTGGTGGCGCTCGCCACCCTCGTCGGCAGCGGTATGGCGAGCCTGCTCGCGCGCCGCCTCGGCGCAGGCGACCTGCCGGCAGCCCGCAACGCCTTCGCCGCCGCCCACGGGCTGGCGCTGGCCATCGGCGCGGCCTTCATCCTGGCGTTTCTCGCCTTCGGCCTCACGCTCATCGCCGCCATCGCCAACGGCGCGCCGCTGCTCGAAACGCTGGCCTATCGCTACATCGCGATCGTCGTGTTCTTCTCGCCGCTCCAGCTGCTGCTGGCGGTCAATGTCGATGCGCTTCGTTGCGAGGGGCGTGTCGGGCTGATGGCGCTGGCGAGCCTCTTCGTCTCGCTCGCCAATCTTGCCTTCAACTATATCCTGATCGCGGGGTTCGATCTCGGCGTCACCGGCTCCGCGCTCGGGACCATATTGGCGCAACTTTTGGCGCTCGGCTTTCTGGCGGTGTTCAGGACTATCGGGAAAACCAACCTGCGCCTCGCGGACATCATGGCCAAACCGTCCCACCTGTCCAGTTCGACACGAGACATCCTGGCGCTCGGCGCGCCGCAAAGCCTCGGCTTCATCGGGCTTGCGCTCGTCTCCGCCGCAGTCATAACCGCCCTGCAAATCTCTGCCGGAAGCGCTTACGAAACCCTGGTCACCGCCTACGGCATCGTCACGCGCATCCTCACCTTCGCCTATCTGCCGCTGCTCGGCATGAGCCAGGCCGTGCAGACGATCCTGGGCAACAACCATGGTGCCGGCCTCACGCAGCGCGCCACCAAGGTGCTGCGCCTCGGCCTCGCCGCCGTTTTCATCTATTGCCTCGGCATCGAAATCCTGCTCGTCACCATGCCCGGCCGGATGGCCGGCCTGTTCGTCGCGGATGCGTCCGTCATCGCCGCCGTCACGCGCATCATGCCGATCATGGCCGCGCTCTACATCCTTTCCGGCCCGCTCATGGTCATCGCCGGTTCCTTTCAGGCAATCGGCGATGCCAGACGCGCGGCCCTGCTGAGCCTTGCAAAGCCCTATCTCTTCACCATGCCGCTGGTGCTGGTCCTGACCACGCTGCTTGGGGAAAAAGGTATCTGGTTCGCCACGCCGGCAGCGGATGCGCTGCTGCTTGCCCTTACGGCCATCACGTTACGGCAGGTGAGGCACCGCACCATCGGCCCATAAAAAACCGCCCGGTGCTTGGCGCGCGCCGGGCGGTTTTCAAAAGTGCATTGCGACACTCAGACGAGGCGGCTCTGTTCCAGGGCCGCTTCGATGAAGCTGGCAAACAGCGGATGGGGATCGAGCGGGCGGCTCTTCAGTTCCGGGTGGTACTGAACGCCGATAAACCACGGATGATCGGGGTATTCCACCGTTTCCGGCAGCACGCCATCCGGCGACATGCCGGAGAAGACGAGGCCGCAGCTCTCCAGCTTGTCCTTGTAATCGACATTCACCTCGTAGCGGTGACGGTGACGCTCGGAAATGTCGGTGGAGCCGTAGATGTCGGCAATCTTCGTGCCGCCCTTCAGCGACGCGCGATAGGCGCCAAGCCGCATCGTGCCGCCGAGATCGCCCGACGCCGAACGCTTCTCCAGCTCGTTGCCCTTCACCCACTCCGTCATCAGGCCGACGACCGGCTCGGCCGTCTTGCCGAATTCGGTCGAGGAGGCCTTCTCGATGCCGGCGAGGTTGCGCGCGGCCTCCACGACGGCCATCTGCATGCCGAAGCAGATGCCGAAATACGGCACCTTGCGCTCGCGGGCAAAGCGCGCCGCATTGATCTTGCCCTCGGAGCCGCGCTCGCCGAAGCCGCCGGGCACGAGGATGCCGTGCACCTTCTCCAGATACGGCGCCGGATCCTCCTTCTCGAAGACCTCCGACTCGATCCATTCGAGCTTGACCTTGATGTGGTTTGCGATGCCGCCGTGATAGAGCGCCTCGATCAGCGACTTATAGGCATCCTTGAGGCCGGTATACTTGCCGACGATGGCGATCGTCACTTCGCCTTCCGGCGTGCTGATGCGGTCGGAAACAGTCTGCCAGGCTTCCAGGCGCGGCTTCGGCGCGGGTTCGATGCCGAAGGCGGCCAGAACCTCGTCGTCGAGGCCTTCCTTGTGATAGGCGAGCGGCACGTCGTAGATCGAGGCCACGTCGAGCGCCTGGATGACGGCGGTCGGACGCACATTGCAGAACAGCGAGAGCTTGCGGCGTTCGGCTTCCGGGATTTCGCGGTCGGCGCGCACCAAGAGGATATCAGGGTGGATGCCCATGGCCTGCAGTTCCTTGACGGAATGCTGCGTCGGCTTGGTCTTCAGCTCGCCGGCGGCCGGGATATAGGGCATCAGCGTCAGGTGGACATAGACGGCCGTGCCGCGCGGCAGGTCGTTGCCGAGCTGGCGGATCGCCTCCATGAAGGGCATCGCCTCGATATCGCCCACCGTGCCGCCGATCTCGCACAGCACGAAGTCGTAATCGTCATTGCCTTCGGTGACGAAGTTCTTGATCTCGTTGGTGACGTGCGGAATGACCTGCACGGTCGCGCCGAGATAGTCGCCGCGGCGTTCCTTGTCGATGATGTTCTTGTAGATGCGGCCGGTGGTGATGTTGTCGGTCTTGGTGGCCGAGCGGCCGGTGAAGCGCTCGTAGTGGCCAAGGTCGAGGTCGGTCTCCGCGCCATCGTCGGTGACGAAGACCTCGCCGTGCTGCGTCGGGCTCATGGTGCCCGGATCGACGTTGAGATAAGGGTCCAGCTTGCGAAGGCGAACGCGGTAACCGCGGGCCTGAAGGAGGGCTCCCAGTGCTGCTGCGGCGATGCCTTTTCCAAGGGAAGAAACCACGCCGCCTGTGATGAATACATATCGCGCCATGGGAGTCACCGGATACCTTTTCAAAATCGATTCCGCCACCGAAAAATCACCTTGGGCGTGATTTCGGAAGTCGCAATCGGCGTTTTACACAGAAGAAGGCCGGTTGGTTTTGCCAACCGGCCGGTTTGTTTTTGTTTGCTTCGGCTTACTGGCCGCTCGGGACGCCGGTGTTGCCGCCGGTCTCCGCTGCGCCACCCGTCGTGGCGGGCGTCTGGCCCGCGCCGGTGGTGGCGTTGCCGCCCTCGGTCGGAACGGCGTCGGTGCCGGTCGCCGCAGGCGTCTGGTTCGTGGTGTTGCCGGTGCCCTGGCCCTCGGTTCCCTGGCCCTGCGTGCCCTGGTTCTGCGTACCCTGGTTCTGCTGGGTGCCGCCGTTCTGCTGGCTCTGGCCGCCGCCGAGCGCGTCGAGAACGCCGCCGGTGCCGGTCGTGCCGGGAATACGGTCGAGAATGTCGGTCGGGCGCGTCTCGTAGCGGGCATAGATGCCCATGCCGAGCGCAAGCACGAAGAACAGCGTGGCGAGGATCGCCGTGGTGCGCGTCAGGGCATTGGCCGTGCCGCGCGCCGACATGAAGCCGGAGCCGCCGCCAATGCCGAGGCCGCCGCCTTCCGAGCGCTGGATCAGCACGACGCCGATCAGCGCGACGACGACCATGAGATAAATGACGAGCAAGATGGTCTGCATGTTTAGCTATCCCGGCCAAGCGGCCAAATTTCAGGTTTGCGGCTCAATATACCAAGCCGTGCGCCATTCCAAGCCCCAGCGATCAATCCGCCTGCCCTTTTGCAGGCAGACGGAAGAGGCTGCAAAAGGGCTTACGCCGTCAGCGCTTCATAGGCCCGGTAGATGGCGAGGAAATCGTCGGATTTCAAGCTCGCCCCGCCGATCAGCGCACCGTCGACATTGGCGACGCCCATCAATTCCTTCGCATTGCCCGGCTTGACGGAACCGCCGTAGAGAATGCGCATCTTGGCGCCCTCGCCGGCAAAGCGCGCCGAAAGTTCCGCGCGCATGAAGGCATGCGCCTCTTCAACGTCCTTGGCCGTCGGTGTCAGCCCCGTGCCGATCGCCCAGACCGGCTCGTAGGCGATGACGGTGTTCTGCGCCGTCGCGCCATCCGGCACCGAGGCCGCCAGCTGGCTTTTCAGCACGTCCAGCGTCTTGCCCGCTTTGCGCTCCTCGCCCGTCTCGCCGATGCAGACGATGGCGACGAGGTCGTTTTCATGGGCGATTTCCGCCTTGGTGCGCACCAGCGCGTCGCTTTCCTTGTGGTCGGTACGGCGCTCGGAATGGCCGACGATCACATGGGTGCCGAAGCAGTCGGCGATCATCTCGGCGGAAATGTCGCCGGTATGCGCGCCGGAGGCCTTTTCATGGCAGTCCTGCGCGCCGATCAGGAGCGGGCTGTCGTCGCAAAGCGCCGTCGCCACGTAGAGAAGGGTCGCCGGCGGGCAGATCAGCGTCTCCACCTTTTCGGAAAGCGGCCCCTTCACGCCTTCGGCCATCGCCTTGATCTGGTCGAGCGATGCGCGCGTGCCATTCATCTTCCAGTTCCCGGCGACGAGCGGTGTTACATCCGGTGTCATGAGGCCTCCCTGTCCTTGAATTCTCGGGTCGCATGGGGCGTAGCAAATCGGCGCGGCCAAGGAAAGGCATGGCGAAAGTCTTCGCCCCCTATCCGCTTCAGCGCGCCAGCAGGAAATTCAGCGTCTCGCGCCAGTCGGTCATGCGCACCGGCGTGCCGTGGCCGCCGGTCTGGAACAGCACGAAGCGGGTGGGAATACCGGCCTTGCGCAGCTTGCGGAACACCGCGATCTGGTCGTTGGCCGCATAGACCTTGTCGCTGTCGCCATGCGTGAAATAGACCGGCAGCTTGGCCTTGAAGGCCGGCGTCTTGGCATAGTCGCCATCCGCCGCCCCGCCCATCAGCACCATGCCGGACAGGCTTTTGACCGCCGTGGCGTCGCGCACCACGCGCGCGCAGATGAAACTGCCCATCGACGCACAGGCAAGAATGACGGGCGCATCGGGCGAGAGCGCCTTGGCCCGCAGGATCAGGCCGGAAATGCGCGCAGCACCCGCATCGTCGAACGACGGCACGCTCGGTGCGTAATAGACGCCGCCGTTCTGCGCCGCGAGGTTCTTCAGGCGGTTGAAATTGCCGCCGAAGGTCCAGTCGTTGTTGCCGAGGCGCCGGTCGCCGCCGCGGCCGTGGATGAAGATCACGGTGAAGGCCGCCCCCTCGCCCTTGCCGGTCATGGCGACGTCGAGCTTGCCGGCCGGCGTGTCCACCGTCAGCGCCTGCGTCGCCTTCTTCACCGCCGTCGAGACATAGGCGGATTTCACGCGCCGCTCGGGCACCTGGTCGCGCCCGTTGATGTCGCGCATCTCCTCGTAATCGACGACGCGCAACGCCCCGTCGTCGGCCGTCTCGACCACGGTGCCGTAGGCGAACAGCTCGTCCTTCCACGGCTTGAGCGTGAGTGCCGACGCCTGATGGGCGGCCAGGCCGGTGAAAACGGCGGCCAGAACGAACCGGCGAAGGCAATCAACTGTGGACTGAGCCATGAACACGCACTCCCTTGGGGTGGCGATACTTGCCATTCACCCGGATGCAAAGCAATCCTCGTGGCGCGGCGGTGCAGCCGGCGTTCGCGAAAACCCGCAGAATCTGGCAGAGTCGTAAGTGATTCGCCGCCCATCTCATTCCGCCACGCCGCGCTCCGCAGGGAGCGACGGCTGAAAGCGGCAGACGGAACAAACTCTGAACGGCCCATGCAAGACGACAGCAACGACCTTTTCGCCAGCCTGCAATCCCAGCCCGCCCCCGAACCCGTGGCGCGGGAGGAAAAGCCCGTGCCGCGCGCCACCGCACCGGTCCCGGCCCCGCCGGCTGCCGGCGGCGATTACGACGCCTCGGCGATCCGCGTGCTGGAAGGGCTCGAGCCCGTGCGCATGCGTCCCGGCATGTATATCGGCGGCACGGACGAGAAGGCGCTTCACCACCTCTTCGCGGAAGTCATCGACAACTCGATGGACGAGGCCGTCGCGGGACACGCCAACTTCATCGAGGTCAATCTCGATGCCGAGGGCTTCCTGACCGTCACCGACAACGGGCGCGGCATCCCGGTGGAAAACCACCCGCAGATGCCGGGCAAGTCGACGCTGGAGGTCATCCTCACCGTGCTGCATGCCGGCGGCAAGTTCGACGGCAAGGCCTACGAGACATCGGGCGGCCTGCACGGCGTCGGCGTGTCCGTCGTCAATGCGCTGTCGGATCATCTCGAGGTCGAGGTCGCCCGCAACAAGAAGCTCTACCGCCAGCGCTTTTCGCGCGGCAAACCCGTCGGCGGGCTGGAAGAGCTCGGCGACGTGCACAACCGCCGCGGCACGAAGGTCCGCTTCCATCCGGATCCGGAGATTTTCGGCGCGCATGCGCGCTTCGATCCCGGCCGCGTCTTCCGCATGGCGCGCTCCAAGGCCTATCTCTTCGGCGGCGTCGAAATCCGCTGGAGCTGCGATCCGGCCCTTCTGCCCGAGGGATCCGAGACGCCGGAAAAGGCAGTGTTCCACTTCCCCGGCGGCCTGAAGGACTATCTGCAGGCCACGCTCGGCAAGGACTACACCGTCACGCGCGAAATCTTCGCCGGCAAGAGCGAGAAGTCGGGCGGCCACGGCTCGCTGGAATGGGCCGTCACCTGGTACGGCGGCGATTCGCTCATCCACTCCTATTGCAACACCATCCCGACGGCCGACGGCGGCACGCATGAGGCGGGCCTGCGCATCGCGCTTACCAAGGGCCTGAAGAACTACGCCGAGCTGACCCAGAACAAGCGCGCCAGGGACATCACCACCGACGACGTGATGATCTCGGCGGTCGGCATGCTCTCCGTCTTCATCCGCGAGCCGGAATTCGTCGGCCAGACCAAGGACAAGCTCGCCACCGTCGAGGCCCAGCGCATCGTCGAGAACGCGTTGCGCGATCCCTTCGACCACTACCTTGCCGACAACCCCGCCGAAGCCGCCAAGCTGCTCGACTGGGTCATCGAGCGCGCCGAAGAGCGCATGCGCCGCCGCAAGGAAAAGGAAGTCTCGCGCAAGACGGCCGTGCGCAAGCTGCGCCTGCCCGGCAAGCTCGCCGACTGCTCGCAGAATTCCGCCGAGGGTGCGGAACTCTTCATCGTCGAGGGCGATTCGGCCGGCGGCTCGGCCAAGCAGGCGCGAAACCGCGCCAACCAGGCCATCCTGCCGCTGCGCGGAAAAATCCTCAACGTCGCCAGCGCCGGCCGCGAGAAGCTCGGCGCCAACCAGCAGATTTCCGATCTGGTGCAGGCGCTCGGCTGCGGCACGCGCTCGAAATACCGCGACGAGGACCTGCGCTACGACCGCGTCATCGTCATGACCGATGCCGATGTCGACGGCGCGCATATCGCCTCGCTGCTCATCACCTTCTTCTATCAGGAGATGCCGGATCTGATCCGTGGCGGCCACCTCTACCTCGCCGTCCCGCCGCTCTACCGCCTGACCCAGGGCGGCAAGACGCTCTATGCCCGCGACGATGCGCACCGCGAGGAGCTGATGCGCACCGAATTCAACGGGCGCGGCAAGGTCGAGATCGGCCGCTTCAAGGGTCTGGGCGAAATGCTGCCGGCGCAGCTCAAGGAAACCACGATGGATCCGAAGAAGCGCACGCTCCTCAAGGTCGCCATCGACGACGTCGATTTCGAGGGCACCCGCACCGCCGTGGACGACCTGATGGGCACGAAGCCGGAGGCGCGTTTCCGCTTCATCCAGGAGCGTGCGGTCTTTGCCGACAACCTCGATATCTGAGGAAGGAATGCCTTACTTTCGCGCCATTGCCGGCCTCTAACCGGCGGCATCGATCCCGGAGAAACGGCCATGAAAGCTGCGCTCATCGTCATGACGCTCATGGGCTGCGACGACAGCGCGACCCAGTGCCACTATATCGATACGGTCGACCGCTCCTGGCAGACGGTCGCGCTGTGCGACGCGCAGGCGGAAACCTATATCAACCGCCATCAGGACAAGAATTATCCTGTCATCGTGGCGGTCTGCGAAACCGCAAGCGACCGCATGACGGCGGAGGTCACGCCGACGCCCGATCCCGCGCCCGCCGACACGACCGCCCAGACCCCGCTGCCATTGCCGGCGAAAACGGTCGAGGCCCGTCAGGGCCTTGCGGCGCGCACGCTGGGTTTCCTGAAGAAAGCCATTCCGGACCGCCAGTCGCTGAAGGCCGCCGTCACCACGCCGATCCGCTATGCCGAGGACGGCTATTCCTGGGTCGCCAAGCGCTTCGCCGACTGATCACCGAACGACCGACGACCAGGCGCCTTCCCTTCATGCCGCCTCGCGCGTGGCGATCAGCGCGTAGCTGCGCGCGGTCTGGCGCTGTTCGGCAATGGCAAGGCGCTCGACCAGTTCGAGCATCGCCTGGCAGGCGGCATTGCCCATGGCGCGGCTGCGCGCCAGAAGCATTTCCGAAACGGAGTGCAGCCCGTCCCCACCCTTGGCCTCGCGCCGCCAGAGCATCGTCGCCTCGGCAAAGAGCGCGCTGATATCGACGCCGAGCCCGGTCGTTTCGTAGAGCGCCCGCACGGCCGCCTCGCGTCCGTCCGACAGGATGGAGCGAACCCGCCGCTCCTCCTGCCCCGAAAGGTTCGCGATGGCGGCGACGAAGAATTCCGCGCGGCCCGTGCAGAGCGCATGCATCAGGAAGACCGGCGTCAGGCGGCCCGTCACGCGAAGATGCTCGACCAGCGTCGGCATCTCCGTGGGGGCAACGTCCGCCACCATGCCGATCGTCGCGACGTCGCAGGCTTCACGCGTGATGCGCTCGACCCGGCCTGTGCCCACCGCCGCCTGGATGAGACCGAAGCCTGCCAGCGCCGTGCCGACCTTCTCCACCAGCGCATGGCGGGCATCGCTCGGCAGGTCCTCGCGGTCGAGCAGCAGCGCGCGGATATCCGCGTCATGGCCAAGCCGCTCGGCGATGCGCGCCAGGCTGCGGCGCGACAGCATGGCGCCCTCGTTTTCCAGCAGCGCCAGCACGTCCTCCACATCCCCCACTTCCGCAAGGGCAGCGGACACCACCCGCGAGACATGGCTGCGGTTGGCAATCAGCATGCGCGTCACGTCGCTGCCCTTGGCGGCGAGATCGACCAGGTCGGCATCCGTCAGCAGGCACGAACACAGGATGATATGGGCGGCGATCTCGGGCTGGTCTTCGGCGAGCGGCAGAATGACCGCGCGCGGCGCGTCCGCGCAGGAGGCAAGTGCCTCGGCCAGCGCCAGCCGCACCTTGGGCGCGGGATCGTCGAGCAGGAAGATCATCGCCATCTCGGCGGCGCGGCGGTCGTCGGGCGCGATGCGCGCCTTCGCATAGGCCCGCGCCAGAACGCTGGCCGCCTTCGCCCTGTCGGCTGCCCGCGCGGTCTCGATCCAACGGAGGAATGCATGAACGATCAATGGACGCCCCAAACGCCTGCGACTTCTAGTGAAAGGACCCTATCGGCAAAGTGTTTAAGATTGGTTCACCATATCCGTTAACGCGCCGGTCATTGCCAGATCGCCGTCCGCCCTCTTAAGAAGAAGCATGAAAACGCTTCCCCGCGCCCTCTTCCTTATGCCCCCCGCCGAACGCGCTCCGACAGTCCGCCGTGACGCCGCCTTCGCGGCGAGCGGGCATGCCTGCCCCGTCGTGAACAACGAATCGACCGTGGACGAACTCCAGGCCATCGTCGCCGCCGGAACGCCGGTGATCGGGCTTGCCGGCTGCCGCAAGGGCGCCGACATCCAGCGCCTCGCCACCCTGCTTTCGGTCGCCGAGGCGCAGGCCGGCCGCGCGGACGGCGAAACGCGCATCCTCGCGCTGACGGACGGAATCCTGCCCGCGCCCGCCGCACCCGAGGGGTTCGCCGGAAAGTCCCCACGGCTCGCCGCACTGGTCTGGGATCGTTTGGCTCTGGAAAATGCGCTCGCGACGGCCGCGCCACGCGCGCAGGACGGCACATGGACCGTCGCCTTCGCGGCCGCCCGCTCGGCCATGCTGCTCGCCGCAGCCGCCGTTGGAGTCCCCGCCTATGACTGCGTCTGCGATCTCGACGGCAACAGCTTTCAGCGCGACTGCGAGACCTCGCGCAACGAAGGGTTTTACGGCCGAATCGCAACGGACGCCGCGCAGGCCGCCATCATCGAAGCGACCTATCCCCGCGGATGACGCAACGTCAGTCCCGCGGCTAACGCAACGTTAGTCCGCCCTGGGGCGAGCCATGGTGAAAACACCCGTGCCGCCGTCGGTGTAATCCAGGTAGCCCATGCGCCCGAGCGGCCGCGCCACCGCCATGTCGATCATGCCGTCGCGCAGGATGTCCGGGCTGATATGGATGCCGACCACCTGGCCGAACACGACCCAGTTGTCCGTCTCGCGCCCGTCGAGATCGAGCGGCCGCAGGATCTGGGTCGTGCGGCATTCGAGCGCCGCATAGGCCTCACCCACATAGGGCGCATCGACGAGGCGCCCGCCGACCGGCGTCAGCCCCGCGATCTCGAATTCGTCGACCCCGCGCGGCACGGCGACCGAACTCGCGTTCATCTCCTTGGCGAGGTGCTGGCCGGCGAGCGAGCAGGTGAAGACGCCCGTCTCCTCGATATTCGTCACGCTGTCCTTGTGGCCGCTGGAGGAGAACATCACCAGCTTCGGCCGGTCGGCCACCGCATTGAAGAACGAATAGGGCGAAAGGTTCCGCCGTCCGTCCGCCGCCTTGGTGCCGATCCAGCCGATCGGGCGCGGCGCGACGATCGCCTTGAAGGGATCGTGCCGCAGCCCGTGCGCGTTCTGCGCTGTCTCGTAGAACAGGGCGTCAGGCATCGTCGCCCACCCATGTCACGATGTCCGAAAGCGCCGGGCGCGGCCGTTCCGTCGGCGGCACGGTCGGCGTGCCGATATGGATGAAACCGGCGATCTTCTCGCCTTCGTTGACGCCGAGGATCGGATAGGCCCGGGTGTCGAAGGCATACCATTCGGTCAGCCAGTTGGAGGCATACCCATGGGCATTCGCCGCCATCACGAGGTTGAGGCAGACCGCGCCGGCCGACATCACCTGCTCCCATTCCGGAACCTTGAAATGCGGTGCGGCGCGGCTGATGACGGCGACCACGACGGGCGCGCGGGTCAGCCGCGTGTTCTCCACCTTCACCATTTCTTCGGAGAGATCGGGCTTGTCCGCCATCGCGATCTTGGCCAGCGCCTCGCTGATGCGCTTGCGCTCCGCGCCCCGGTAGACGATGAAGCGCCACGGCGCGAGCTTGCCGTGATCGGGCACGCGCGAAGCAAGCGTCAGCATCGCCTCGACCTCCTCTCTGGAGGGGCCGGGCTCGCCCATCTGGAAGGCGGGAATGGACCGGCGGGTCGAAAGGTAGTCGATCAGCTTGATTTCGGTTTTCATCGGGAGCGAGTTCCAATACCTTGGCGCGCGAAAGCGGCCTTGAAAATGCCATTCGGGACTGTTTGGAAATGCGTCAGGGTCCGGCGAAGACGGGGATGCCGAGCATCGGAGCGCAGCGTACGCAAGTCCGCCCGCACCGGAAGCGCGGAAATCGCCATTTGCAGCCCGTCATCAAGCATTCACAACAGTCCCTGTGCCGGCTCTCAAGTGGAGCCTTACAGTCAGGAAGTCAACCGGTCCATGCGCATGCCTCTCCATCCTGTCGCCGTCGTAAGTCTCGCCCTGGCGAGCCTTGCCTCCTCCCTTGCGCCGGTTTTCGCGCAGGACACGGTCGAGAGCTTTTCGCAGGTCAGCAAGCCCGCCGTGAAGGGTGGCAAGCTCACCTCCTTCAACCCGATCGTGACGGGCGAAGCGACGCCGAACAACCTGCGTGACGTGACCTGCGAGGCGCTGCTGACCAAGGACGGCCAGCCGATGCGCGACGGCCTGACCTGGCGCGTGTTCTCGCCCATCCCGGCGGCCGATGGCAAGCTGCCGCTGGTCGCGACCTCCGAGGGCGGCACGGCGGCCTTCCAGCTCGTGCCCGGCGAATATTTCGTCAACGTCGCCTTCGGCCGCGCCGGCGTGACCAAGAAGCTCGTCGTTCCCGATCAGGGCAAGGTCGACAAGCAGGTGATGGTGCTCGATGCCGGCGGCATCATGCTGAACGCCGTCTCCGGCTCGGACGTGCGCATTCCGCCGAAGGAGCTGAGCTTTTCCGTCTATTCGTCCGAGGTCCGCGAGGATGGCGAGCGCAACCTCGTCGTCGCCGATGTGAAGCCGAACTCGGTCGTGCGGCTCAATGCCGGCACCTACCACGTCGTTTCCGATTACGGCACGGTCAACGCCGTCATCCGCGCCGATATCCAGGTGGAGGCCGGCAAGCTGACGCGCGCCACCATCCAGCACCGCGCCGCCAAGCTGACGCTGAAGCTCGTCTCCGAGCCCGGCGGCGAGGCGATCGCCGACACGGCCTGGTCGATCCTCACGTCCTCGGGCGACACGGTCTCCGAAAGCGTCGGCGCCTTCCCGACGCTCGTTCTGGCGGAAGGCAGCTACATCGCCGTCGCCCGCAACAAGAACCACATCTATCAGCGCGATTTCAACGTGCAGGCCGGCGTCAACACCGATGTCGAGGTGCTGCTCGACGAGAACGCAAACGACCAGAAGGCCGCCGCCCAGGACGTCGTCGACTGATCAGCCCGCCCGCTTGCGTAGGGAACGGCGCGCCGGCGCCATGGCGAAGACCGCATCGTGCAGCCGTGTCATGATGCCCTTGCGGTCACTGGCCGCAAGTGCTGCCCACGGGATGGTCGCCCCGATGCGCGCCGTGATGGTCGAACCCGAGAGCCTGCGGAATTCACGGATCAGCAGCGACAGCCTCAGCGTCAGCGACACCTTGCTGGCGAGATGGAAGAGCCGACCGTTCTGCCCCTCGAAATAGACCGGAATGACATGCGCCCCGGCCGCCTGCACCAGCTTGGCCGGAAACATCTTCCATGGCAGGTCCTGCGCGCGGCCGAACACGTTCTTCGCCGTCGCCACCCCGCCCGCCGGAAACACCACGATAGTGGTGCCGGCCTTCAGAAGCCGCACCGCTTCGGCGCGCGTCGCCATGTTGAGCGCCAGCGCCGCCTTCGTCTCCTCGAAGGAGACCGGCAGCGCATAGGGCTGCATTTCCGGCACCTTGAGCAGATCGTTGTGGATCATCACGCGGAAGGGACGGCCGAGCTGTTCGGCAAGCGCCAGCACCGCGATGCCGTCGCCGATGCCGAAGGGATGGTTGGCGACGATGACCAGCGGCCCCTCCGGCAGGTCGGCCGGCGGCCAGGCGCCGCGCACGGCGAGCCGCACGTCGATGAGATCGAGCATGTCGCCGAAGACGCGCGCGCTGGTGCCGACGATGGAGGTGCGCCAGATATCGTAGAGCCGCGCATAGCGGTCCCGCCCGGCGAGCCCCTCCATGGAGCGGATGAACCACCGCTTGAGCCGCGGATCGTTCTCATTGGCATAGGACAGCTGCCTGAACCGCACGGGCATTCCTCAAAAAAAATGATCCCGCACTGTTAGCACGGGATCATGAAGGTTTTCAGACAGATGGCAGGGCGCTTACGCGACCCGGTCGCGCTTGCGCTTGAGGTCCGGCGGCATCGCCTCGTCGGCGAGCGATGCGATCGCGTCGTCGAGCGTCATCGACGTCTGGTTCTGCGAACCGAGACGGCGGATGTTGACGGTGCGCTCCTCCGCCTCCCGCTTGCCACAGACGACGATGACCGGAACCTTGGTCACGGAATGCTCGCGGACCTTGTAGTTGATCTTCTCGTTGCGGAAATCGGTCTCGACCGTCAGACCCGCCTCGCGCAGCTTCTCGGCCACCTCGCGGCCATAGTCGTCGGCCTCGGAGGTGATGGTGGCGACCACCACCTGCTGCGGGGCGATCCACAGCGGCATGTGGCCGGCGAAGTTCTCGATCAGGATGCCGAGGAAGCGTTCCATCGAGCCGCAGATGGCGCGGTGGATCATGACGGGCTGCTTCTTGTCGGAATTCTGGTCGATATAGAAGGCGCCGAAGCGTTCCGGCAGGTTGAAGTCGACCTGCGTGGTGCCGCACTGCCATTCGCGGCCGATGGCGTCCTTCAGCGTATATTCGAACTTCGGCCCGTAGAACGCGCCCTCGCCCGGCAGGATACCGGTCTTGATGCGTCCGCCGGACTGCGCCTCGATCTGCTTCAAGACATCCATCATGACGCTTTCGGCCCGGTCCCACAGTTCGTCGGAACCGACGCGCTTTTCCGGGCGGGTGGACAGCTTCACCACGACCTCGTCGAAGCCGAAATCCTTGTAGACCGAAAGGATCAGGTCGTTGATGCGCAGGCATTCCGCCGCCATCTGCTCGTCGGTGCAGAAGACATGCGCATCGTCCTGCGTGAAGCCGCGCACGCGCATCAGCCCGTGCAGCGCGCCCGAGGGCTCATAGCGATGCACGTTGCCAAATTCCGCAAGGCGAACAGGCAGTTCGCGATAAGACTTCAAGCCATGCTTGAAGATCTGCACATGACCCGGGCAGTTCATCGGCTTCAGCGCAAAGACGCGCTCGTCGTCGGTCTCGTCGCCGGCGACGGTCACCTTGAACATGTTGTCGCGATACCAGCCCCAGTGGCCGGAGGTTTCCCACAGCGACTTGTCGAGCACCTGCGGCGCGTTCACCTCTTCATAGGTGCCGGCCAGGCGACGGCGCATATAGGCGACGAGCGTCTGGAACATGCGCCAGCCCTTGCCGTGCCAGAACACGACGCCCGGCCCTTCCTCCTGGAAATGGAACAGGTCCATTTCGCGGCCGAGGCGACGGTGGTCGCGCTTCTCGGCCTCGGCGAGGATGTTGAGATAGGTGTCGAGCTCCTCCTGTGTGCGCCAGGCGGTGCCGTAGATGCGCGTCAGCATCGGGTTGTTACTGTCGCCGCGCCAATAGGCGCCGGCCACCTTCATCAGCTTGAAGGCCGTGCCGATCTGGCCGGTCGAGGCCATGTGCGGGCCGCGACACAGGTCGAACCAGTCGCCCTGGTAATAGATCTTGAGGTCCTGCCCCGCCGGGATCGCATCGACCAGCTCGACCTTGTAGGCCTCGCCCTTGTCGGCAAACACCTGGCGCGCCTTGTCGCGCGACCAGATTTCCTTGGTGAACGGCTTGTTGCGGCTCACGATCTCCTTCATGCGCTTTTCGATCTTGGGCAGATCGTCCGGCGTGAAGGGCTCGTTCTTGGCGAAGTCGTAATAGAAGCCGTTGTCGATGACCGGACCGATGGTCACCTGCGTGCCGGGCCACAGCTCCTGCACGGCCTCGGCCATGACGTGGGCGGCGTCGTGACGGATCAGCTCCAGCGCGCGGTCGTCCTCGCGGGTGACGATCTCGATCCGCCCGTTCGAAACGGGATCGGAGAGATCGCGCAACTCGCCGTCGAGCGCAATGGCAACCGCCTTCTTGGCCAGCGACTTCGAAATCGCCTCCGCCACATCACGCCCCGTCGAGCCCGCGGGATATTCGCGAACGGAGCCATCGGGAAATGTCAGGGAAACAGGTGCAGACATGAAATTCTCCTATCCAGTCCCGCCAACGAATGCGGGTGGTATGCGAAGGGAAGAGGCCGGATGCCCCGGCGCGTGCGTCGCGCGGTATACGGCGATTTTGGGGGGATTGGAAGGGGCAGGCCCTATGATCGCTTTCAAGCCCAAGTATTCATTGATTATGGTGCCCCGTCCGCTCAACGGCGGCGTCGCGCCAACAGCGGCCATTGCAGCTCCGCGCAGCTTTAGGGTATGCGTAGCTGCAGCAACTCCATTATTGGATGATCAGCCCTTTGAACTATATTCAGTCCCTCCGCGCAAAGATCGGTCGCGACCTCATTATGCTGCCAAGCGTTGCAGCGGTCATTTCCGACGCCGAAGGGCGGTTGCTTCTCCAGCGCAAGGGCCAAGGCGAAGGCTGGAGCCTTCCTGCCGGTGCAATCGAGTTAGGTGAGACGCCACAACAGGCAGTGGCTCGCGAAGTCTTGGAAGAGACCGGGCTGACGGTCATCGAAGCGGAAGTCTTGGGGGTATTTGGCGGCAAGGATTTTCGATACGTGTATCCAAACGGGGATCAGGTCGAGTATTTTGTCGTGCTGTTCAGATGTCTGACCAAGGGCGAGCCAGGTGGTTTCTCTGATCCCGAAACCGTTAGCCTCAAATACACGCCCTTGAACGAGATGCCGAGACTTGCCGTTCCCTATCCGATGGAACTTCTGTTCTCCAAGGCAACATGACTGCTCTGCAAGTGATGTGAGGCGAAGCAGTCGTAGTGGCTCAGAGGCGCCAACACCGGTCATCCGGCGATGGCGACATGCTCTGGGAAGTGTTGACTCTCAGGGTTCCCAAATCCCGGTCGTTCTGATTCATTGCTGCTCTCTGAAAGCAGTGATGGAAGCGCCATATGAACGAATACCAGGTCAGACTTGCTTCGATCGTGGAAGACTTCGGCGTTCCCAAGGGCGGAGAAGCGGTCGATATCGAGCGCCATAGAGGTCAAGTCCCGGACGCCGTGATCGAGTTCTGGGAGCAGTACGGCACCGGGATCGTATTGGATGGATATTTTCAGTTTTGCGATCCCGCTCGATATGCTTCGATCATGAAGGTTGTTTTCGATGGCGATAACGAGATCAGACCCGAACAGACACATGCCCTCGGCTTCGGCGCGTTTGGAACGATCGTCGCATGGAATGAAATGTATCAGGACGTCGCCATCAACCTCGTGAACGGCCAGGTGTCGTGCCCTGCTCTTGTGAGCGGCAAGACCTTCGATCCCGATATGGCCGTCACCAGCCAATTGATGATGATCGACGATCCGACCCTCGATGAATATGATGCAAAGGTCAAAAAGCTTTTCAAGCCGGCATCTGCCAAGCTGGGAAAGCTGGGCGTCGGGCAGATCTATGGTTTCAAACCGATTCTGGCACTTGGCGGCAACAGAGCCCTGGAAAACCTGACGATCTACGACGCGTTGCCGCATATGGCGATCCTGGCGCAGGCGCATGAGATGCAGTTGATGGACAACGCCGCTTTTCCGCCTCGGCCGGTGCGGGTGATTGGTCCATGAACTCGGCCCGATGACCGCATTGGGCCAATAGCCGTCATTCATTCAGGCTGCAAGATTCCAACGAAACCGAGCCGACTTAGCCAAAAACTGTCCCACTTCTTTTCTTCGCCTCTGAAGCCTCCCGTGTCCTGAATATCTTACCCCGCCGAACGGATCGCATAACGTGTCGATGCCGACGCGAGGAGGCGCTTTCTTGTTCCGCCGAAATCCGCAGCATGGGCGAAAGAAGAATAAATCCACCGCTCACCTCCGAAGGCCCGGACCACAAGCCGTGCCCTCTCCTCCGTCATCCTTATCTGCCCTCTCCTCCGTCATCCTCGGGCTCGACCCGAGGATCTGACCACGCCGATACGCCATTTCCGTCAACGGTTTGGAGAAGGCCGGCAGATCCTCGGGTCAAGCCCGAGGATGACGTCGGTGGGTGTGGCCACGGCGCGTGCGGCGACCGTGAGTGCCGCGGCTGTCGGTGTGGCAACGTCGGGTGTGGTGGCGGCTGGCGTAATGACAACGGCAACCACCCATAAAACACGGGGACGCTGCCGCCGGAAAAACCCAATCATTCCAGTCCCAGCCGCCCTTTTCACGCACGAATCATCCCCGCCTTCCGCCCATCGCCTATCCTGAACGTCCTTCCGCCGCCGGACGGATCGCGTAACGTGTCGATGCGGGCGGGAGGAGGCGCTTTCGTTGTCTGCCGTAACGTGCGGCGGGGGCGAGAGAGGTTTGGAGCGACGAGGGGGTGACGCCCTTCGCCGTGCGGGGCTTCCCCCTTCCCCGGGTCGCGGGGTCGGTTTGGGTCCGCCATGCAGGCAGGATGGCAGCCCATGCCCCCGGAAAGTGCGGAACGCGGTTTCCGGACAAGGCGCATGGGCCAGCCAGACTGCGCAGCGAAGCCCTGCCATGCCTGAAGGAGGACAAGACCGCCTCCGAAGAACGCCTGGGCCGCGCGAAAGCGAAGCCACCACACACACCCTTTCCAGAGGCAACGCTTTCGCGCGGTTCTCCGGTCCCGACAGTCTTCAACCCGATGGGAAACCTGCGGGCCGTTCCGGCTGCGCGCAATCCGCCGGAGACCCCCGAAGAGGCTCCACGAGAATCCCCAGGAGAGAACCATGACACCAGACAGGCAGGGCACCACCGCACCGCCCGAGGGCGACGATGACCACAGGCTGGTCATCCACCAGTTCGGGGCGACCGAGGCCGGCTTCTTCCGCACCTGCCGCCTGCCGCGCTGCCGGCGGGCGCGGCGCTGCGCCGGCTGCCCGCGCCCGGGCGGTGAAGCGGACGCGTTGCCCGACAGCGCCACGCTTCCGCCCTGCATCGTCACCGGCGCGGATATCCGGCGCCTGATCGACGGCGTCATGGACGTCGACCGCATCATCCGGGAGGCCTGGGGGCTGGTCCCCGGCGAAGAGGACGGCGACATGGACGACGGCGCGGGCAATGGCGAACCCCTCGCCTTTCCGCCGCCCGAAGGCCGGCCGCGCGCCCGCAAGCCGGGCCGGCACGGCGGCCGGCGTGCCCGGCGCGGCCGGTCGAAGGCTCGGGAGACGTGTTACGCTCAGGAGACGCCGAGCGCCTCGGCGGAAATCCAGAACACGGCGTCCTGCGACTCGGCCGTTTCCAGCCAGACGAAATCGAGATGCGGGAATTCCTCTTCCAGGATTTCCCGGCCCGAGCCGATCTCGCAGATCATGCCGCCCTCGGGGTTGAGATAGGCGGGCGCGTCGGCGAGGATGCGGCGCACCAGATCGAGCCCGTCCACGCCGCCGTCATGGGCCATTTCCGGCTCGGCGCGGAATTCCGGCGGGTAACCCGAGAGCGCCTCGTGGTCGACATAGGGCGGATTGGTGATGATGAGGTCGTAGGTGCGGCCTTCCAGCGGTTCGAAGAGGTCGCCCTGGAACAGCGTCACCTGGTCCTCGACATCGTGTTCGTCGAGATTGATCTTCGCCACCTCCAGCGCATCGGCCGAGAGGTCGACGGCATCGACCGTGGCATGCGGGAAGAACTTTGCCGCCAGCACCGCAAGGCAGCCCGAGCCCGTGCAGATGTCGACGGCGCTCGTCACCGTCATCGGATCGGGCAGGAAGGCGGAACCGTTGTCGCCGAGATATTCGGCAAACAGGATTTCGCCGATATGCGAGCGCGGCACGATCACCCGCTCGTCGACATGGAAGCGCACGCCCTGGATATAGGCGCGCCCGGTAATGTAGGACGAGGGCTTGCGCGTCGTTACCCGCGTCTCGATGCGCTCGGCAAGCAGCCGGCGCTCGTCGGGCAGCAGGCGGGCATCGAGGAAGGGATCGAGCGCATCGATCGGCAGTTCCAGCGTGTCGAGCAGCAGATAGGCCGCGTCGTCGCTCGCCGTCGTCGTGCCGTGGCCGTAGCTCAGATCGGCGGCGTTGAAGCGCGAGATCGCATAGCGCCAGTAGTCGCGCAGCGTCACGAGTTCGGTTGTGATGTCTTGCTGTGTCAACGGCGGCCTCGTGTGCGCTATAGTATTCTCTGGACTGACCCGGCTTTAGAATGGCAAGGGCGGAGCGGTCAATCATAACCATAGAGGCTTTCCGCGACAGCATGGCGAAGGATACGCGCAACAGGCAGAAACCGGCTCCCTCCCGCAAGGCAGGCGCGGTAGCGCGTGCGCCCGTCGTCGCCAAGCCGCGCCTGTCCGCAAGGCCGAAGGCGGCACCGGACGGCAAGCGCGTCACCCTGCCCCGCGCGCTCTCCAAGCTCGGCTTCTGCTCGCGCAGCCAGGCGGAAGCGCTGATCATGGAAGGCCGCGTCACGGTCGCCGGCCGGATCGTCACCGATCCCGAGACGTGGATCGACCTTGCCGAAGCGGCACTCGCCGTCGATGGCCGGCCGGTGGTCGCCGAGGCACCGGTCTATCTCATGCTCAACAAGCCGCGCGGCCTCGTCACCACCCGCCACGACCCGGAGGGCCGCCCGACGGTCTATGATTGCCTCGCCGGCGTCGAGCACGCCCATCTTTCGCCGGTCGGCCGGCTCGACAAGGCAAGCGAGGGCCTGCTGCTCTTCACCAACGACACGCAGTTCGCCAACGCCCTGCTCGATCCCGGGACCCATGTCGCCAAGACCTATCACGTCCAGATGGATCGCCATGCCGACGCTCCCTTGCTCGAGGCGATGGCGCGCGGCGTCATCCATGACGGCGACGTCCTGAAGGCGCGCCGGGTGCGGCAGCTGCGGGCGGGCGAAAAGAACGCCTGGCTCGAAATCGAGCTCGACGAGGGCCGCAACCGCCATATCCGCCGCATGCTCGAAGCGCTCGGCGTGGAATGCCTGCGCCTCGTGCGCGTCGCCATCGGCAACCTGCCCCTCGGCGATCTCGAAAAGGGCGCGGTACGCCCGCTGAGCGAGACGGAAGTGCGCAACCTGCGCAGCCTCACCCGCCGCCGATAGGAGAGGTGAGCGGTCGGCGACATCCCCGCCGGAAAGGTCCGTAGCATAATGATCGGAAAGGGGCTCGATCCTCCAGTCACTGGAGGAATTATCTTCGAAGGACGATCATCATGGAGTTCCGCATGCCCGCCCTCTCCCCGCTGTCCGGCCACGCTGCGGGCCGCGGGGCTTGCCATCGCCGGCCTCGGCGCGCTGTTTGCAGCCCATGCCCAGCACTATATGGGCGCCTCCTGGCGCATCGGCTCGGCGGAAGGCCAGTCCGGCGCCATCGTCGATACCGGGCCGTTCCGCCGGTCGCGCAACCCGGTCTTCGTCGGTCAGGTCGCACTGTTTGCGGGTTTCGTCGTCGCCCGGCCGGATATCGTCCAGCGCGCGCTGGCCGCGGCCGTGGTAGCCGCCGTGTGGTTGCAGGTCCGGGTCGAGGAAAAGGTGCTGGAGCGTGGTCTTGGCAAGCCCTACGCGGCCTACCGTGAGCGTGTGCGCCGATGGCTCTAGGATCAGCCGAGCATCCTGGCGAGACCGTTGACGGTGTTGGCATTGCGCAGCGTGCCGATGCCGAGCTTGCGGGTCGTCACGGCTCAGCCCCTGCCGGCGCGCGACACGCGCCACAGCCGCCACGGCGCCCACCAGGAAAACCGGCGCTCCAGCGTCTCGGGCACGGGATCGAAACCATACGTGCCGCCCGGGCCGCAGCGCGCGACGCGAAACAGCGTCATGAAGCCGCCCCGCCACAGGCCGTGGCGTGCGACCGCCTCATAGCCGTATTCCGAGCAGGTCGGCAGATGCCGGCAGGAATTGCCGATGAAACCGGACAGCGTGAGTTGGTAGAGGCGGATGAGGCCCATGCCGAGAAGCCGGCCCGGTGTCTTGCGGAACGGTCCCGACCAGTTGCGGCCCCTGGAAGCAGAAGCCGAAGCCGAAGCCGGCGCGGCATGCCGGCAGTCCGGACCGTCGCACATCGCGCTTCACCCGGCTTTTTCGAGCCGCTTCGCCTCGATCTGGCCGATGGCATCCACCACCGCATCGAAGGTCAGCATGGTGGAGGCGTGGCGCGCCTTGTAGTCCTTGACGGGCTTGAGGAAGCGCATCTCCTCGAAACGTCCGCCAGGGCCCTCGCCGTCGGCCTTCAGCATGGCCAGCATGTCCTCGCGCGCCCGGCGAATGTCCGCGACGGTAGCGCCGATCACGTGGCGCGCCATGATGGAGGACGACGCCTGCCCCAGCGCGCAGGCCTTCACCTCGTGCGCGAAATCGCTGACCCGGTCGCCGTCGAGCTTGATATAGACCCTCACGCGGGAGCCGCAGAGCTTGGAATGGGCGCCTGCCTCGGCATCCGCGTCGTCAAGCGTGCCGATCCGCGGAATGTTGCCGGCAAATTCGAGAATGCGGCTGTTATAGATATCGTCCATCATGACCTGCTTTTCGCACTTTTTGCGAAATCTTCAATGATCCGGGGATATTATTCCGATCGGGTCGGGAAAAAAGCACGACGTGTCGCCTCCTGCCTCTTTCGCGACCAGTGATCCATACTATATGATAGCTCGTATTGGGGTGCGTGTTTTGCAAGAAGCGAAATGGCGGAAAGCGGACACCACCTGTTGTTTGGGAAACCGTGCCGGACGGTCAGCGCACTGTTAAGCGAGACCTGAAAGCCCCGGAGCCCGCCAACGGAACCCAAGCCTGCAGGGTTAGGCGAATGGCCAGTGGCGAGTCCGAATACACGTCAGATAACCTGCAGAAAGGTCTCCACGACCATGGACGCCATCGTAACGAATTTTCCGCGCCCCGAAGACCAGACGGATCGCCCCTCCCAGAAAGAAGCGGAGGATGCCGTTCGCGTCCTGCTTCGCTGGGCCGGTGACGACCCGGAACGCGAAGGCCTGCTGGACACGCCCAAGCGCGTGGCCAAGGCATACCGTGAGCTGTTCTCCGGATACGACCTCGCCGCCGAGGACGTGCTGGGCCGCACCTTCGAGGAAGTCGCCGGCTACGACGACATGGTGCTGGTGCGCGATATCCCGTTCTTCTCGCATTGCGAACACCATATGGTGCCGATCATCGGCAAGGCGCATGTCGCCTATCTGCCGAACGGCCGGGTGCTCGGCCTGTCCAAGATCGCCCGCGTGGTGGAAATCTACGGCCGCCGCCTGCAGACGCAGGAAACCATGACGGCGCAGATCGCCAAGTCGATCGACGAGACGCTCAATCCGCGCGGCGTGGCCGTGATGATCGAGGCCGAGCATATGTGCATGGCGATGCGGGGCATCCAGAAACAGGGCTCGACAACGCTGACCACCACCTTTACCGGTGCCTTCAAGACCGAGCCGACTGAACAGGTCCGGTTCATGACCATGATACGAAGCTAGGCGAAACGGCCGGCTTCGGAAGACGGAGCCGCCGCCATGCCGATCACCTTCGACGCCCCTTCGAAAGACAAGGCCGAACTCGAGACCGGAACCGCGTTCACCCCGCGTTTCGACGAAAGCGGGCTTGTCACCGCCGTCGTGACGGACGCGAAGGACGGCGAGCTGCTGATGGTGGCGCACATGAACGCCCAGTCGTTGGCGCTGACCATCGAGACCGGCATCGCGCACTACTGGAGCCGCTCGCGCAACGCGCTCTGGAAGAAGGGCGAGACCTCGGGCAATCTCCAGACGGTGGTGGAACTGCGCACGGATTGCGATCAGGATGCCGTCTGGCTGAAAGTGTCCGTGGCCGGTCATGACGCGACCTGCCACACCGGCCGCCGCTCCTGCTTCTACCGCACGGTCTCGAACGGACCCGACGGCGCGGTGCTCACAATCACCGGCGGCGAGCCGCAGTTCGATCCGGCTACCGTCTACAGCAAAAATTAAGCATCTGCGCGATTTTCGTCCAGATTCGAGACGTTTTCACCAATTGGAAACCGTTCGAATTGCCTAATGGCTCGCATGGCGGCTTTTACCCCCGCCATGCGGATCACGAGATGGAAGCGCAACGCACTCCTGCATCAAGACCGGTCTCCAGCGCCACCCCGTGGATGACAGCGCCCCTGCAGGCACAGGCAAGCCCCCGGAAAATCGCGCATCCGCATCTTTTTTTCACGTTGAAAGTTCCCCGCGATACGCATCGCCCTTATCCTGCCCTATATCCTGTATTCGCAGGTGTTGAAGCGGCGGAACCGGTCGCGTCACCGAGAGTTCCTTTGGGGAATGGAGGTCCGGAATGCTGAACTGGAGTTTCAACCGCAGCCTGATGCCATCGGACGCATCCAATCCCGGCGACCCTACCCTCGACACGCTCCCGCCCATGCCTGCACCCGCCCCGCCCCGCAAGTCCAAGATCGCACTCGCACTCGGCGGCGGCGCTGCCCGCGGCTGGGCCCATATCGGCGTCCTCAGGGCACTGGAGGAAGAGGGCATCGAAGTCGGCATGATCGCCGGCACCTCGATCGGCGCCCTCGTCGGCGGCTGCTACCTGGCCGGCAAGCTCGATGAGCTTGAAAGTTTCGCACGCTCGCTCACCATGCGCCGCATCGCCAGCCTGCTGGATTTCACCATTCGCGGCTCCGGCCTGTTCGGCGGCATGCGGCTGACAAAGCGCATGCAGGAGCATCTCGAAAACCTCGCGATCGAAGACCTCGACCGCCCGTTCGTGGCGGTGGCGACGGAAGTCAACAGCGGCCATGAAGTGTGGATCAACGGCGGCTCGCTGATCACGGCGTTGCGCGCGTCCTACGCCCTGCCCGGCATTTTCGAACCGATCAAATGCAACAACCGCACGCTGGTCGACGGCGCCCTCGTCAATCCGGTGCCCGTCTCGGTCTGCCGCGCCTATGAAGAGCCGCTCGTCGTCGCGGTCAATCTCAACTACGACCTCTACGGCCGCTCGGCGGTGATCAAGCACAGCGCCAGCCAGCAGAAGATCGACGAGCACAGACAGGAAGACAGTGCTGCGCGGCTCGGCCTGACCGGCGTGATGGTGCAGTCGTTCAACATCATCCAGGACCGCATTTCCCGCGCGCGCCTTGCCGGCGACCCGCCGGATCTAGCGCTGCATCCAAAGCTCGCCGATATCGGCCTTTCGGAGTTCCACCGCGCCGGCGAAGCCATCGACCGCGGCTATCAGGAAGCCAAGGCGCGCATTGCCGAAATCCAGCGCATGCAGGAAGTGGTGCGAGCCGTGCGCTGAGGCGCGGCGATATCAGGGAAAGCCTGCAGGAAGCTACAGGACTAAAGGCGGGCGGAACGGCTAGGATCGTTCCGCCCGAAACCGTTTCACCGGGCCGGTCGCGATGCGGTCAACTCGCGATATAGGCCTTGATGGCCTCGGCCTCGTGCTTGATCGCACGGATATGGGCTTTCACCACGTCGCCGATGGAGATGATGCCGACCAGCCGCCCGTCTTTCTCCACGGGAATATGGCGTGCACGCAGCTTGCTCATCATTTCCATGATGTCTTCGACGGATTGCGCCTCGCCGCAGCGGTGGACATTGCCCCACATGATGGAGGAAATCGGCTTTTCCAGGCATTCCGCACCGTTGCGGGCCACGGCGGCAACGATGTCGCGCTCGGTCAGAATGCCGGAGATGCGATCGTTGCGGTCCACGATGACGATGGCGCCTATGTGATTTTCATGAAGATAGACGGCAGCCTGCCTGACGGTAAGCTGTGGGCCGCCGGTCACGACGTTGCGGCCCTTCTCGTCCAGTATCGACTTTACATACATGCGTACCTCCCGTGTGCGTCATGACAGAGAGGCGGGGCACCCTTGCAGGAATGCCCTGCCAGTATGGTGAGACAGGCATCGCTTCCTCCGTGCGTGTGCCGGTCCCTTCCGGTCTGCATGTGCGAACCGGAACTGTCTTATGGTGCGCCACGAAAACGGCGATTGCAAGACTGCTTGTGGATAGCGTCAATCCCGCCGGGCTTCGCCGTCCAGCCGGTCGAAGATCGGAAAGAACAGGAACCCGAAGAGGAAGCCGCCGATATGGGCCTCCCAGGCGATGGCCCCGCCGCCGCCGACCGAGCCGAAGACCTGGCCGACGCCGACCAGAAAATTCGTGAGGAACCAGATGCCCGAGAAGACCAGCACCGAACGGTTCGACAGCGCCTCGGGGATCGAAAGCCGCCGGTTGAGATGGGCGAACTGCCGGCTGATGCGGCCGCTCGGCGAGAACACGAAGCGCGCCGCAGCGCCCATCAGGCCGGAGACGACGCCGGAGGCGCCTACGACGAGGATCATCTCGCCCCAGTGCAGCGCCGTGTGGAAGGCGACCGCCGCGATGGCGGATAGGCACCAGAACAGGAAGAAGCGCGTGACGCCGATGCGCCGCACCACCGGCGCGCCGAAGGCGACCATCCAGAAGCCGTTGAACAGCAGATGCTCCCAACTGCCGTGCAGCAGCGAATAGGTGATCGGGCTC
The DNA here is from genome assembly GCF_009826875.1 of Shinella sp. AETb1-6. NCBI lineage: Bacteria > Pseudomonadati > Pseudomonadota > Alphaproteobacteria > Hyphomicrobiales > Rhizobiaceae > Shinella > Shinella sp. AETb1-6. The sequence continues at coordinate 39,586 of NZ_WUMM01000014.1, forward strand.
CACAGCCAGCTCAGGTCCTGATCGGCAAGCGGCACGGCATAGCGTGCGGGTATGAAGGCGAAGCGCAGGAGGACGCTCTCGTCGGCGGGCACCGACAGCACATAGGTGCGCACGGCATGGACGAGCGTCAGCAGGCCGAGCACGAAGACGAGACTTCCGGGAAGATTGAAGGCGGGCTCGCGCCTGCGCACGCCGTTCTCCTCATCATGCATTTCCACGCCGTCGTCACGCATTGCGAACCACCAACTCATACAAAAGGAATCGCGCTTATATAGATAAAAGAAAGGCCGTGCAGCTTTCGCCGACGGCCCGCGCCCCCAATCCCCGGAGCTTGAAAGATGTGCACTTAACCACCCCTCGTGGAGGGATGCCCCGACTTTTCCCGAAGCGGGCCGGCCGCGCAATCGAAACCGTTTGTTAACCTTAATCGCGCGGTGGCACGAAACTCGCTCCTCTCACCTCAGACGCCCCGTCAGCCCCGGAATCCGTTCCGGAACGGGACAGAAGTGATTGGATGACGTGCATGCAGACCAGGGCCGCGACGACACTTTACGATTACTGGACGCGCCAGCGCGGCCGGCAGGCCTTGCCCCTGCGCAGCGCAATCGAGCCGGCCGACATCGCCGGCATCCTGCCCGACGTCTTCATCCTGGAACACGCCGAGGCGCAGGCCCCGCTGTTCCGGCTTGCCGGAACGCGCATCTGCGCGCAATTCGCCCGCGAGCTGAAGGGCACCGGCTTCGACCGGCTGTTTGCGCCGGACCTGCGCGAACGGGTCGGACGGATCGCCGAGAATGTCATGGCCCAGACCGCGCCCGCCATCCTGCTCATCCAGCTCGTCGACGGTGCGCTGGACACCACGCAGGCCGAAATCACGCTGCTGCCGCTCGCCACGCAGGGCCGGACGGCCGACCGGATCATCGGCGCCTTTGCACCCCTGCCCGGCCAGCGCCAGCCGCTTTCGGCCTTCCGCTACGCCACGATCGATACGCTGACGGTGATCGACCCGGACCGCACGGATACGCTGGCCGCCCCGCGGCCATCCATTCCCGTGCCGACCTCCATCATGACGATGCGGCCGGCCGGGATCGGCCAGGCGATGAGCCGCGTCATGCATCTGCGCATCTTCGAAGGCGGGCGCAAGACGGAGTGACTGACAAGGCTCTACCGTCAATGCAACCGGCAACCCCCATAAGTTGTCAAAACACTCGACGGATACGAGATTTCCGGGCTGCGGCAAACCTTCTGTTAACCCAGAAAGATTAAAGGTTGGAAAGAGATAGGATCATCAGGCACCCGCGCTCATGTACTCTTTCCAACAGGCATCGCCTGCCGCACGGCAGCCCCAGAGCGACCAGCGCAACTTCCAGCGCGTCTCGGTCAACCTGTCGGGCCGGCTGATGACCGCCAATCACGACGAGTATGACTGCACGGTGCTCGACATGTCGCCGGGCGATGCGAATTTCATATGCGCGGCGCGGCCCCGCATGGGCGAGCGGATCATCGCCTATATCGATCACCTCGGCCGCATCGAAGGCAATGTCGCGCTGCTCAACGACACCGGCTTCGCAATCCAGCTGACCGCTACCGACAGGAAGCGCGAGAAGCTCGCGGCCCAGCTGACCTGGATCGCCAACAAGCACGAGCTCGGCCTGCCGGAAGACCGCCGCCACGACCGCCTGACGCCGCGCAACACCCGCACGGAACTGACCCTCGACGACGGCCGGCGCTATCCCTGCCGGATCATCGACCTGTCGCTGTCGGGCGCGGCAATCGATATCGAAGTGCGCCCGGCGCTCGGAACCCCCGTGCAGCTCGGCAGCATGAAGGGCCGCGTGGTCCGCCACTTCCAGGAAGGTGTCGCCATCGAGTTCTCCTCGGTGCAGTCGAAGGAAGCGCTCACGTCGTTCCTGTAGCATTCCGCGACACCACGCGGCATGGACTGTACGAAAAAGGGCCCGGCGGGCCCTTTTCTGTTTCAGAACGATGCACCTCTTCACCAGAAAAAACGCAAAAAAATTTCGGGCTGACATCGGCGCAAAGTGCAAGTCGACGCCACGCGCCCCGGCCGCGAGTGAAAATCCGGCGGCCATAGCCCGGCATGAAGTGACCCATCGGATGGCGCGCAACCGGCCTGCAGAACCATTTCCGTTGAAAAAAATCCGGAAAATTCAAATGGAATCAGATAATTATCGCGGAATAGCCGAAAGCCGGCGAGCGGCAAATTCGTTACAATTTTAATCAAATTCGCTTCAAATACAGATAAAACAAAACTCGAATTTTGTTTTTATTTTATACTTATGCGATCTTGATTTGAACTAACTTATACTTCGAGTTTTCGCGCAAGATCAAAACATGCCTGTCATTGTGACCCCATCAAACGGGGACGACACAATGACAAAAACACTCAAGACAGGGACATTTGCATTCCTCTTCTCGCTGGCCGCCGCACAGGTTGCGCTGGCCCTGCCGGCCAACATTCCGCTCGCCGGCGCCACCAACCAGCCGATCGGCCATTATGAATTCTGCAAGCGCTACAGCGATGAATGCGGCCCGACCGGCAAGGATGCCGGTCCGCTGAAGCTGACGCCGGAAAGCTGGAAGACGATCCTCAATGTCAACTACACGGCCAATACCGAATTCGTGCCGATGACCGACATGGAAATCTACGGCGTCGAAGAGCACTGGGCCTATCCCGAAGCTGCGGCCGACTGCGAGGATTACGTCCTGATCAAGCGCAAGCGCCTGATGGAAGCCGGCATCGCGCCCTCCAACCTGCTCATCACCGTCGTTCTCCAGCCGAACGGCGAAGGCCATGCCGTCCTGACCGTGCGCACCGACCGCGGCGACTTCGTGCTCGACAACATGCGCAACAAGGTCATGCTCTGGTCGGAAACCGAATACCGCTTCCTCAAGCGCCAGTCGTCGGTCCATGCCGGCAAGTGGGTCAAGCTGCAGGATGGCCGCGCCGAGGCTGTCGGTAGCGTCAAGTAACACCGCCGCCGGTAACGGCGCAGCGCGACAAAGAGCCCGGCAGCCGTGCCGGGTGCAGGAAAGGGCCCGGTCCGTCCCCCAATCCCCGTCCGACCTTGGCCCTGCGGCCGGTTCCGTTGTCCCCGGAACCGGCCGCTTTCTTTTCACCATCGTCCACAATCAACCGAAAATTAACCCTGTTGGCCGACGCTCCCCGCAAGGTTCGACCTCTGGGAATCGCGAGGGAAAGATGGCTGCAGCAACGACGGGCGAGGAAACGCATGCGCCGCTGATTTCCAATCGCCTGCTGACGCGCCTGACCATCGGCGTCGCCGCACTCGCGGCGCTGACGGTCGCGATCAGCGTGGGCGGCCGCCTGATGGGCGAGCGCATCGCGCTGGCCGGCCACACCGAAAGCACCGACGTGCTCGACATCATCGTCGGCCAGGACCATGTCCGCCTTCCCGCCAACACCATCCGCTTCGAGGAACAGCGCAGGATCGGCCGCGCCGAGCGGATCGACCTCTACCTCACATGGCCGGAAATGGCCGGCTACTCGAATGCCGAACGGCTTCGCTTCAACGATGCCGGCCGGCCGGAAAGCCTTGTCTTCCTCAACCTGTCGCAAAGCACGATGTCGAAGGACATGTCGGGGCGGCTCGGCCCGATCTACAGCCAGCTTTTCGACGAACGTTCGCAACCGGGCCCGGCCGGACTCGTGCTGCGCCGCCTCAAGGGCAATTCGGCCTATGGCGACGAGGTTTTCTTTACAGGCACCCTGCCCGACGGCGCGGATTACGCGGTGCGCTGCATGATGCCGACAGACGAAAAGCAGTCGACCAGCGCCGATTGCCAGCGCGATATCCACATCGGCCGCGATCTTTCTGTGCTTTATCGCTTCTCGAGCAGACTTTTGCCGCAGTGGCAGGCCATCGAGGCCCGCATGCGCGATTATGTCGGCCGCGCCCTCGTCGAGGACGGTCGCGTCCCCACCACCAGAGCCCGATAAAAAAGTACAGGCATCGGCAACCAATGATTCATCATAAACCGATTGGTAACGCTGTGCCGCTACTGTGCCGGGATCAGTCGTCCGGAAACCTCCCATCCGGGCCACATGTGCAATCCGAGAATGAAGAGTAGCCTAGTGTCCCCTACCGTGTTCCTCGATTTTCTGCCTCGCTCCGTCCAGGCATTTGCCAAAGCGGCGAAAAGTCTGGTGATGGTCGGAATGGTCGCCGCCACTGCGGCCGTCGCTACGCCCGCTCAGGCTAATCCGAAATATGCCGGTATCGTCATCGACGCCAAGACGGGCAAGGTGCTCTACAGCGATAGCGCGGACGAACTGCGCTTTCCCGCGTCCCTCACCAAGATGATGACGCTGTACCTGACCTTCGAAGCCCTCGAAGCCGGCAAGATCAAGCTCAACACCCGCGTCCCCTTCTCCAAGAACGCCGCAAGCGAGCCGCCGACCAAGCTCGGCGTCGGCGTCGGCAACTCGATCACGGTCGAACAGGCCATGCTCGGCCTCATCACCCGCTCCGCCAACGACGCCTCCACGGCGCTGGCCGAGATGCTGGGCGGCTCGGAAGAGCGCTTCGCACGCATGATGACGCAGAAGGCCCGCGCACTCGGCATGACGCGCACCGTCTACCGCAATGCCAACGGCCTTCCCAATTCGGCACAGGTGACCACCGCCCGCGACCAGGCCCGCCTCGGCATCGCGCTGCGCCAGCACTTCCCGCAATATTACGATTATTTCTCGGTCCGCAGCTTCCGTTTCGGCAAGCAGACCATCAACGGCCACAACCGCCTGCTCGGCAGCGTGCGCGGCGTCGATGGCATCAAGACCGGCTATACCCGCGCTTCCGGCTACAACCTCGTCACGTCCGCCCAGGCCGATGGCCGCAGCGTCGTCGGCGTCGTGATCGGCGGCCGTTCGGGTGCTGCCCGCGACCAGCAGATGCGCAAGCTCATCGCCACCTACATGCCGCAGGCCTCCCGTCGCGGCAACGGCGAGCTGATCGCCCAGACCAAGGCCGCGCCGACCCTGACCGCCGAAGTCGCGTCCACGGCCGCAACGGCCTCGGTCGCCGGTGGCCTGGACCTGCCGGAAAACGGCCCTGTGCCGTCCTACCGCTACGAGGAAAGCCGCATCGAGACGGCTTACGCCGCCACGACGGAGCGCAGCTCCGAAGTCGTCGGCAAGCGCGCCCTGGCTGCCACGCTGAAGGTACAGCGCGACGCCGTCCTGCCGCCCGAGGACCTCGCCGGACAGGGCGATGGCGGCGCCGTCGACCAGCTGACGACCTCGGCCGTTGCCAAGGCGACCCAGGCCCTGCCCGCCGGCTGGGTCATCCAGATCGGCGCCACGCCGGACCAGGACCAAGCCCAGAAGCTTCTGGCGAAGGCCAAGGACCAGGGCGGCCGGGCGCTGTCCGCGGCAACCCCCTTCACGGTGGCGGTCAACAGCGGCAGCGCACAGCTCTACCGCGCACGCTTCGGCGGCTTCGACAATCAGGACCGCGCGGCAGCCGCCTGCAAGGCCCTGAAAAGAAAGGGCTTCGCCTGCTGGGCGAGCCAACAGTAACGAACAGGGATCGCATCCCTGCGATGCGGTCCGCAAACAAAGCATTCATGCCGCACCGGCCCCGGACAGGTATTGCGTACCGGCGGCTGCGGATGAAGGCAGGTCGAGGCCGCGTACCGGCCCGGCCATCCTCGATAGGTATTGCGTACGAGGCAGATCATGGCGATGAACGAAAACCTCTTCGATGTCCCCTCCGCAGCGCGTGACGGAAAGCGCCGGCCGCTGAAGGGCACGCTCCACCCGCTGCACGAGGCAGCGATGCGGATCGCGGATATCGGGCTCGGCCGTTCCCGCAACAAGACGAAGGATCTGGTCGGGATGCTGCTCGCGCATGGCGCGCGGGCCTGGCGCTCCGGCCAGCCCTCCGCCGGCATCCACCTGCATGTCGGCGTCAACGAGCGCCGCCATCCGGTGCGCCTCCGGCTCCGCTGAGCTTTCGACCACAGCCTATCGGCCCGCTCCCAAGGACGGGCCGTCACTTTAGGTGGACGTTCACAGAAGGCCGAGTTCGGCGAGTTCGCGCCGCAGTTCCATCGGCAGGTCGGCGGTGCCCTCGCCCATGTTCTTGAGATCGCGCGGGGCGTCCTCGGCGGTCAGATAGCGCCAGCCCTGGAAGGCGCGGCGCGGCTGGAACTCGGTTTCGATCACTTCGGGCCCCAGCACCAGTTCACAGCGCGAGATGCCGTCGACATCGGTGAAGGTCTTGATGTCGAGGAGGCGCTGCCGCGCCTGCACCTGCCCCTTGATGACCCAATAGAGCGAGCCGCCGTCGAGCAATTCCTGGTCCCGTTTGGGGATCATGCGGGTGATGTGGCTGGAATGCGCCTCCATGCCCGCCGCCATCGCGATCAGCGAGCGTTCGGACACCCATTCGCGCAGGTCGTCGATCGTATCGGCACCGACACAGAGTTTGATGAGATGAAGCGCCATGATGTCTTGAACGCCCTTGCGGCGGCCGGGTCAAGGGGCCGCCGTGTCGCATTCACAGGCAAGAACGGGCCACAGGCAAGCGCGGACGCTCAGCACTCCACGACATTGACGGCAAGGCCGCCGGTCGAGGTTTCCTTGTACTTCTCGTTCATGTCGACGCCGGTCTGGCGCATCGTCTCGATACAGGCGTCGAGCGGAACGAAATGCGTGCCGTCGCCCTTGATGGCAAGTGAGGCGGCCGTCACCGCCTTGACGGCGCCCAGCGCGTTGCGCTCGATGCACGGCACCTGCACGAGGCCGGCAATCGGGTCGCAGGTCATGCCGAGGTGATGCTCCAGCGCGATCTCGGCGGCATTCTCGACCTGTTCGGGCGTGCCGCCCATGACGGCGGCAAGACCGGCGGCGGCCATGGCGGAGGCGGACCCCACCTCGCCCTGACAGCCGACCTCGGCGCCCGAAATCGAGGCATTGTGCTTGATGATCCCGCCGATGGCGGCAGCCGTCAGCAGATAGTCGCGAATGCCGTCCTGGTCGGCATCCTCGTGGAAATGCAGGTAGTAGCGGATGGTGGCGGGCACGACGCCGGCCGCACCGTTCGTCGGTGACGTCACGACGCGGCCGCCGGCGGCGTTCTCTTCGTTGACGGCCATGGCGTAGACGGACAGCCAGTCATTGGCCAGAAGCGGGTTCACCTTGTTGGAACGCCACTCTTCCTGCAGCTTGTCGTGGATCGAGCGCGCGCGGCGGCGGACCTTGAGCCCGCCCGGCATGATGCCCTCGTTCTTCAGGCCGCGGTCGATGCAGTTCTTCATCGCCTCCCAGATGCGGTCGAGGCCGGCATTCAGCTCCTCGCGCGACATCACGGTTTCCTCGTTCGCGCGTTTCATCTGCGCGATCGTCATGTTGGCGCGCTCGGCCATGTCAAGCATCTGCCTTGCGGAAGCGAAGGGGAACGGCACCTTCCTGTCGCTGGAGCGCGCCTTGCTGGCGCGCATCTGCTCCAGCTCCGTATCGGTCACGACGAAACCGCCGCCGACGGAATAATAGATGCGCTTGAGCAGCAGCCGGTCGTCGCGGTCGTAGGCGGAGAAGGTCATGCCGTTGGCATGGCCCGGCAGCGGGTTCTTCTTGTCGAAGATCAGGTCGGTCTTCGGCTGGAAGGCGTAAGCGGGATGGCCGGGCGGGGTGATGCGGCCGGTCCGCTCGACCTCCTCGACGATGGCTTCCATCCGGTCGGGATCGACGCTATCGGGCTTCTCGCCCATCAGCCCGAGAATGACGGCGCGGTCCGAACCGTGGCCGACGCCGGTATAGGCGAGCGAGCCGTGCAGGCTCATGCGGATCGCTGCGACATGCGCGCCCGAGGGGCGCGGCCAGTCGCTGGAGAGAACCAGATCCAGAAAGCGGTTCGCCGCGGACATCGGGCCCATCGTGTGCGAGCTCGACGGACCGATACCGATCTTGAAGACATCAAAAACCGAAAGGAACATTCCCGGACTTCTCCTTGCCGCGGCAGGCTGTGCTGTGACCGCCGAAGCTACGTTATCATGCGTTGCGTTCATGGCGATCGCCCGACATCGGGTTTTACGGCTGCGACATGCCCCAAAACAAAAACAGCGCGTCCTGGAGGAGCGCGCTGTTTATATAGGGGCTATGGCCCGGTCTTTTCAGATGCCGCCGAAGAGATGGGCGACGACCAGAATGATGCCAAAACCGAGAACTGCACGGACGGTGATGCCCCAGCAGGACTTCTGAGCGGTACTTTCCATGATTTCCCCAAGTGGAAGATGTCGAGCGGCAGCCGTCATCGGCGCCGACGGGCCCTGTTTAATGAAGATTTGATGAAGACGCAATCGGCAAAGATGGCGAAAGCGAGGCGCGCGCCGCATACGAGCCCCGCGCCTGATGCATGACCTGTCGCAAAATCAGACGCTTGCGCGCGGCGCGGCACTTTATGCACCCGCCTCAATCCCGCCGCAGGTCTGAACAACGTGACGGCGGCGTTCGCAGTCGCTTGCAAAATGCAAAAACCGTGGCACAACGCTTTGACATGAGCACCCCGGATCTCGTCGCCCTCGCCCTCTTCATCGTCCTGTGGATCGGGTATTCCTCGATCACCGACCGCAAGCGGCTGTTCAACCGCGTCAGCCTCACCCGCGCGATGAGTTCGCAGCGCGCGCGCTGGATCCGAAACGCCATGCACCGCGACCTGCGCATGATCGACACGCAGATCATGGCGGGCCTTCAGAACGGCACGGCCTTCTTCGCCTCCACGTCGCTGCTGGCCCTCGGCAGCTGCTTTGCGCTGCTCGGCGCCACCGAGCAGGTCTTCGCGATCTTCAACGACCTGCCCGGCGTCTTTCGCGCGAGCCGCGCCGGCTTCGAGATGAAGGTCGGCGGGCTCGCCGTGATCTTCGGCTACGCCTTCTTCAAGTTCGGCTGGTCCTACCGGCTGTTCAACTATTGCACCATCCTCCTGGGCGCCATTCCGATGAGCGGCGATATCCACAAGGATCCGGCCGGCGCCGACCTCGCCGCCGACCGCGTCATCCGCATGAACATCCTCGCGGCCAAGCACTTCAACATGGGGCTCAGGGCCATCTTCCTGTCGATCGGCTATCTCGGCTGGTTCGTCAGCCCCTATCTCTTCATCCTCACGACCATCGGCATCATCATCGTGCTCGTGCGCCGGCAGTTCTATTCGGAAGCCCGGCTGGCGGTGCTCGAAAGCCTCGACTGAGCCTTGTCCTCCCCCGATTTGCCACCTTTCGGCCATCCGCCCGGCGCAAGCTTGGCGTGACATTCTATAGTGGATCCATGCAATGCGGCGACCCCGACCCATGACGACGACGGTGATTGACGGAGATGCGCAGGAAACAGGCACGGCGATCCGCCCGCTGCCGCGCATTCCGCTGATCGACCAGGCCCGCGGCGTCGCGCTGATCGCCATGGCGATCTACCATTTCACCTGGGACCTGGGCTATTTCGGCTATATCGACGCGGAAACCGCGACCACCGGCGGCTGGCGCATCTTCGCGCGCCTCATTGCCGGAAGCTTCCTGTTCCTGGTCGGCTTCAGCCTGGTGCTCGGCCACGCCAACGGGTTCCGGCCAAAGCCGTACTTCATCCGGCTGGGAAAGATCGCGCTCGCCGCAGCCGCCATCAGCGTGGCGACGTGGTTCGCCTTTCCCGACACGTTCATCTTCTTCGGCATCCTGCATGCCATCGTCGCGTCGAGCCTGATCGGCCTTCTCTTCGTCCGGCTGCCCGTCGTCGTCACGCTGCTGGCCGCCGCTGCCGCCGTGGCCGCGCCGCTTTACCTGCGCGCGCCGCTGTTCGACCATCCCGCGCTGTGGTGGGTCGGGCTCTCGGTCGACATCCCGCGCTCGAACGACTATGTGCCGCTCCTGCCGTGGATCGCGCCCGTGCTGCTCGGCATAGCACTCGCCAGACTGTTCGTCGCAAGCGCACTTCCCGCACGTCTGGCCGGCTTCGGCGACACCACGAAACGCTGGTGGAAAACCCTGCTGGGGCAGGCCGGCCGCCACAGTCTTGCCATCTACCTTGTTCATCAGCCCGTGCTGATCGCGCTCGTCTATGGCGCCTTTCTCGTCAGTCCGCCCGTTGCGGCGAATCCGATGGAAGCGTATACCAAGAGTTGCACGAAAACCTGCGAGAGCGACCGCAGCGCCGGCTTCTGCCAGAGCTTCTGCAGTTGCACGCTGGACAGTCTGGTGAATGAGAACATGTTCGCGGACCTCAACCGGGGCGCGATAGACGTGACGACGGACGAGCGGATCACCCGCATGTCGTCGCAATGCACGGCAGCAGCCGAGGCGACGACCGACCTGAAGGAGTAGGAATCATGAATGCCTATCGCATGAAACCGCTCGCCTTTCCCTGGCCGCCCTTCATCTATGGCGCGGCCATCGCGGCAGCCTTCCTGCTTCAGGCGTATTTCCCGCTTTCGGTGGCAGAGACCAATATCTGGATCGCGCGCGCGGCCGGCGGCGTGCTGATCGCCACGGCGGTCATCCTCGATGTCTGGGCGATGCGCACGCTGGTCGACTGTCACACGACGATCCTGCCGAACCGTTGCTCCACCCACCTCGTGACGTCGGGCCCCTATCGCTTCACCCGCAACCCCATCTATCTCGGCTATACGCTGGCGACGGCCGGCATCGGTCTTGCCGTGCTCAATCCCTGGTTCATCGTGACGGCCATGGTCGCCGCGGCGCTGACCAGCCTCGTCGCCATCAAGCGCGAGGAACTGCATCTGCTCTCCCGCTTCGGTGTGGATTTCGAGCGCTATTGCCACGACACGACGCGCTGGATCTGAGCCGCGCAGCCCGATCCGCCTGTGGCGGACTTGCCGACGACGATTACGTGCCCACGCCGATCTCGGCGAGACGCGTCAGACAGGCTTCCTCGACATTGTCGAGCTCGGCCAGGGTCTCCTCGATATCGCGCCGCTTCTGGCGCAGCTCTTCCCGCTTTTCGCTGACCTTGGTCATCAGCAGTTCGAGCTGGCCGATCTCGCCCGGCGGATCCTTGTAGACACGGATGATGTCGCGGATTTCGGCGATGGTGAAGCCGATGCGCCGGCCGCGCAGGATTTCCTGGATGAGGCGGCGGTCGGCGGGGCGGAAAAGACGGGTCCGGCCACGGCGCTCGGGATTGATCAGCCCCTCGTCCTCGTAGAAGCGCAGGGTCCGGGTGGATACGCCGAATTCACGCGTCAACTCGGTTATGGTATAGTATTTGTCCACGCCTGCTCCGATCCTCTGTGGGTCGGCATTCTATTGACTTTTACGTATAAGTCAATTTTTCCGTCCCTCCGACGCCACTGTGCCCGCTAGCGGACGGCGAACCACCAGGTCGCCAGCCCCAGAAAGGCAAGAAAGCCGACAATGTCGGTGACGGCGGTGACGAAGACGCTGGAGGAGACGGCGGGGTCGGCGCCGGCCCGGTCGAGCAGCATGGGGATCATGATGCCGGCAAGGGCGGCGGCGCACATGTTGATCAGCATCGCTGCGGCGATCACGCCGCCGATGTTGAGATCGTGGAACCAGAAGGCCGCCACCGAACCGATGGCAAGGCCGAACGCCAGGCCGTGCAGGACGCCGACGCCCGCCTCGCGCCGCACGACGCGCCAGGCATTGTGAATATCGAGGTCGCGGGTGGCGAGCGCGCGCACCGTGACCGTCATGGTCTGCGAGGCCGCATTGCCGCCCATGCCGGCGACGATCGGCATCAGCACGGCAAGGGCCACGATCTCCTCGATGGTCGCCTCGAACATGGAGATGACGGAGGCCGCAAGGAAGGCGGTGAGCAGGTTGACCAGCAGCCAGGGCGCTCGCGACCGCACGGTGTCGATGGTGGTGTCCGACAGCTCTTCGTCGCCCACGCCGCCGAGGCGCATCAGGTCTTCCTCGGCCTCCTCCTGGATGACGTCCACCACGTCGTCGATGGTGAGGACGCCGACCAGACGGCCGTTCTCGTCCACCACGGCGGCGGAGAGAAGGTCGTACTGCTCGAAAAGCTGGGCCGCCTCTTCCTGGTCCATGTCGGCCGGGATGGGGTGGTTCGTCTCGCGCATGACCGTCTCGATCTTCGCGCTGCGCGGCGTGCGCAGAATGCGGTCGAGATCGATGGCGCCGAGCAGGCGGAAGGTGGGGTCGATGACGAAGATCTGCGAGAAGCTCTCCGGCAGGTCGGCATCCTCGCGCAGGTAATCGATGGTCTGGCCGATGGTCCAGAACGGCGGCACGGCGACGAACTCCGTCTGCATGCGTCGGCCCGCGGTGCTCTCCGGGTAATCCAGCGAACGGCGCAGGCGGATGCGCTCGGTAAACGGCAGCTTCGACAGGATCTCGTCCTGGTCGGCCTCGTCGAGGTCTTCCAGAATGTAGACGGCGTCGTCCGAATCCATCTCGCCGATGGCTGCCGCGATCTGCTCGTTGGGCATGTGCTCGACGATGTCGAGACGGATCGCCTCGTCGACCTCCGTCAGCGCGGACAGGTCGAAGTCGTCGCCCAGAAGCGAGACGAGCTGGTGGCGCTGCTCCGGCTGGATGGCCTCCAGAAGATCGCCCAGTTCCGATTCATGCAGCCGCAGGACATGGCGGCGCAGGAACAGGAGGTCGCGGTCGGCAATCGCCGCGCCGACATGCATGAGGAAATCCGAGCGGATCGAACCATCCTCGGCATAGATATCCTCGGGCGGGAAATTGGCCTGCTCGGTCTGCCCCGCGCGGATACGGTCGTCGTCACCGGTGTTTTCCATCGGGGCGCTCCTTGTATCGGCTTGTCCCGCGCGGCAAATTTGCGAAGCGGGAACGATTGGGATTGCTGGGCAGGGCTCGGCGCGAAGCACCGGTCGGGAGAGCCTCGCTTTCCATCGTGCTAAAGCAAAGCGCCCGGCCGGTCCATTGTCGAACACGGCAAATGGTAGGGCGGCGAAAGAATTTAACAAGCTGTTGCAAATCAACGCTAATCGCGCCGCTTCGGCCGTCGCGCGATGGCGGGCATTTCCCGCGTGGCGCAAACACGCTAGGAACACGCCAGCAACATATCAGCGGAGCAATCATGGCGATCCTGCCCATCCTGCGCTTTCCGGATCCGGGCCTGCGCACGGCCTGCCGGCCCGTCACCATCTTCGACAGCCGCCTGGCGGCACTAGCCGGCGACCTCGCCGACACGATGCGCGCGGCACCCGGCATCGGCATCACCGCGGCCCATGTCGGCATTTTGGACCGCCTCACGGTGATCGAGCTCGACGGCCCGGCCTCGCAGCGCGTCTATGTCAATCCAAAGGTCACCTGGTCCTCGCCGGACATGCAGCGCCACACGGAGGGAAGCGTCTCCATGCCCGGCGTGACGGACGAGGTGGAGCGCCCTGCCCGCATCCGCGTCTCCTGGCAGGATCTCGAAGGCCAAAACCATGAGGAGGAAGCGGACGGCCTTCTCGCCGTGTGCCTGCAGCACGAGATCGACCAGCTCAACGGCATTTTCTGGATCGACCGCCTCTCGCGGCTGAAACGGGAGCGCATCGTCAAGAAGTTCAGGAAGGCCGGCGCCTGACGCGCAGAAAGGTCGGAACCACGCGCGGGGCAACGCGTTTTGGGTCTATCCACCCCCGTGAAAAGGAGAAGACCGATGGTCACCGCAAACCAGATTCGCGAACATATGGAAGTCAAGGCTGCCGACGGCCGCCATGTCGGCACGGTCGACCACATGGAAGGCGACAGCCGTATCAAGCTGACCCGCAGCGATTCCGACGACGGCCAGCACCACCTCATCCCGCTCGACTGGGTCGACCACGTCGATTCCCACGTGCACCTCAACAGGGATGCCGACGACGTGAAGCGCGAATGGTCGTCCATCAACTGACCGCATCTGTCGCGAACCACCAGGGAAGCCCGCCGAAAGGCGGGTTTTCCGTATCCGGACGACGCGGCACCCCTCGCCCCGATCGCGCCGCTTTCCCTCAACGACAAAAAATTGTTCGAGAGCGACGCGCCGCTCTTGCCAAAATCCGGGCAAGGCCGTTATCTGGGATCGACCTCGCTGGGAGAAACCGGCTGCCTCGATGAGGTAGCGCCGGTGCCGAAGGAGCAACCGCCCCGGAAACTCTCAGGCAAAAGGACCAGCAAGGTGCCGTCGAAACTCTGGAGAGAAGCGCGCGAGCGCTCGCCGAAGGGATAACAATCTCAGGCGAAGGGACAGAGGGGGCTCAGGAGAACGGCGCAGCTGCGCCTGAATTGTGAGCCGGCGCCTGAAGGATCAGGCGCCCAACGACCGGAGGGCGCCTTTGGACGGATCGTCTGAACTCAAGAAAACCCCGCTTCACGCGCTGAACGTCTCGCTCGGCGGCCGCATGGTGCCGTTTGCCGGCTATGACATGCCTGTGCAATATCCCGCCGGCGTGATGAAGGAGCACCTTCACACACGCGCCGCCGCCGGCCTGTTCGACGTGTCCCATATGGGCCAGGTCACGGTGCGCGCCCGCTCCGGCGACAACACGGATGCGGCCCGCGCGCTGGAAACGCTGGTGCCGGTCGATATCGTCGGCCTGCCCGAAGGCCGCCAGCGCTATGCGCTCTTCACCAACGACCAGGGCGGCATCCGCGACGACCTGATGATCGCCAACCGCGGCGACCACTTCTACGTGGTGGTCAACGCCGCCTGCAAGGACGCCGACTTCGCCCATATGCAGGAGAAGATCGGCAACGTCTGCGACCTGACGCTGCACGACGACCGCGCGCTGGTCGCCTTGCAGGGGCCGCATGCCGAGGCCGTGCTGGCGGAACTGTGGGCGGACGTGTCGGCCATGCGCTTCATGGACGTGCGCGCCTGCGACCTGCACGACGCCCACTGCATCGTTTCGCGGTCCGGCTATACGGGCGAAGACGGTTTCGAGATCTCCATTCCCGCCGCCCTCGCCGAGACGGTGTGCCGGCGCCTGCTCGATCATCCCGACGTGCTGCCCATCGGCCTCGGCGCGCGCGATTCGCTCCGCCTCGAAGCCGGTCTCTGCCTCTACGGCAACGACATCGACACCGGCACGACGCCGGTCGAAGCCGGGCTGGAATGGGCGATCCAGAAGGTCCGCCGCACGGGCGGTGAACGCGCCGGTGGCTTTCCGGGCGCCGACATCATTCTCGACCAGCTTGAAAACGGCGCTGCGCGCCGCCGCGTCGGCCTGCGCGCCGAGGGCCGCGCCCCGGTTCGCGCCGGAGCGGTGCTCGCGACCGACCCGGAGGGGCAGGATATCGTCGGCACCGTGACATCGGGCGGCTTCGGCCCCTCCGTCGATGGCCCCGTCGCCATGGGCTATGTCGACGGCAAGGCGGCCGCTCCCGCAACAGAGCTCTATGCGGGCGTGCGCGGCAAATTCCTGCCCGTCACCGTCACCGCCATGCCTTTCGTCAAGAACACCTTCAAGCGCTGATCGGCGCGCACCATTCCCATTCCAGAGAGGAACAAACATGCTGAAATTCACCGAAGAACATGAATGGCTGCAGATCGAGAACGGCGTCGCCACCGTGGGCATCACGACGCATGCCGCCGAACAGCTCGGCGACCTCGTCTTCGTCGAACTGCCCGAAGTCGGCGCGAGCTTCGAGAAGGGCGGCGACGCGGCGACGGTCGAATCCGTGAAGGCGGCCTCCGACGTCTATTGTCCGCTTGACGGAGAGATCGTCGAAATCAACGAGGCGATCACCGCCGATCCCTCGCTCGTCAACAGCGACCCGCAGGGTGCCGGCTGGTTCTTCAAGCTGAAGCTCGCCAATGCGGCCGATGCCGACAGCCTGCTGGACGAAGCCGCCTACAAGGAGCTTGTCGGCTGATGAACCTTCCCAAGGACTTCGCCTTTACCGATTACCAGCCCTACGATTTCGCCAACCGCCGCCATATCGGCCCCTCGCCGAAGGAGATGGAGGCGATGCTGAAGGTGATCGGCTATGACAGCCTCGATGCGCTGATCGACGATACCGTGCCGAAATCGATCCGCCAGACGAAGGCGCTCGAATGGGGTGCGGCGATGACCGAGCGCGAGGCGCTCGACAAGCTGCGCGAGACCGCCAACCGCAACAAGAAGTTCGTCTCGCTGATCGGCCAGGGCTACTATGGCACGATCACGCCGCCGGTCATCCAGCGCAACATCCTGGAAAACCCGGCCTGGTACACCGCCTACACGCCCTATCAGCCGGAAATCAGCCAGGGACGCCTCGAGGCGCTCCTGAACTACCAGACCATGGTCTGCGACCTGACCGGCCTCGACGTGGCGAATGCCTCGCTGCTCGACGAGGCGACGGCGGCGGCCGAAGCCATGGCCATGGCGCAGCGCGTGGCGAAGTCCAAGGCGACCGCGTTCTTCGTCGACGAGAACTGCCACCCGCAGACGATCGCGCTCCTCAAGACCCGTGCCGAGCCGCTCGGCTGGCAGATCATCGTCGGCGACCCCTTCACCGATCTCGATCCCGTCGACGTCTTCGGCGCGATCTTCCAGTATCCCGGCACCTATGGCCATGTGCGTGACTTCACCGGCCTGAACGCGCGCCTGCACCAGACCGGCGCGATCGCCGTCATGGCGGCCGACCCGCTGGCGCTGGCGCTGCTCAAGTCGCCCGGCGACATGGATGCCGACATCGCCATCGGCTGCACGCAACGCTTCGGCGTCCCCGTCGGCTATGGCGGGCCGCATGCGGCCTATATGGCGGTGAAGGATGCCTACAAGCGTTCCATGCCGGGCCGCCTCGTCGGCGTCTCCATCGACGCGCGCGGCAACCGTGCCTACCGCCTCTCCCTCCAGACCCGCGAACAGCACATCCGCCGCGAAAAGGCGACGTCGAACATCTGCACCGCGCAGGTGCTGCTCGCCGTCATGGCCTCGATGTATGCCGTCTTCCACGGTCCGCAGGGCCTGAAGGCGATTGCCCAGAGCGTTCACCAGAAGACGGTGCGCCTCGCCAAGGGCCTGGAAAAGCTCGGCTTCACCGTCGAGCCCGACATGTTCTTCGACACGATCACCGTCCATGTCGGCAAGCTGCAGGGCATCATCCTGAAGACGGCGGTGGCGGAAGAGGTGAACCTGCGCAAGATCGGCAACGACCGCATCGGCATCAGCCTCGACGAACGTTCGCGCCCCGTCACGCTGGAAGCCGTCTGGCGGGCCTTCGGCGGCGACTTCGAGGTCTCGGAGTTCGAGCCGGATTACCGCCTGCCGGGCGATCTGCTGCGCACCAGCGAATACCTGACGCATCCGATCTTCCACATGAACCGCGCCGAAACCGAGATGACGCGCTATATCCGCCGTCTCTCCGACCGCGACCTCGCGCTCGACCGCGCGATGATTCCGCTCGGCTCGTGCACGATGAAGCTCAATGCGACGGCGGAAATGCTGCCGATCACCTGGCCGGAGTTCTCCGAAATCCATCCCTTCGTGCCGGCCGACCAGGCGCAGGGATACCGGCATCTCATCGAGGACCTGTCGCAGAAGCTCTGCGACATCACCGGTTACGATGCCGTCTCCATGCAGCCGAATTCCGGTGCGCAGGGCGAATATGCGGGACTGCTGACGATCCGTGCCTATCACCTCGCCAACGGCGACACACATCGCGACGTGTGCCTCATCCCGACCTCAGCGCATGGCACCAATCCAGCCTCCGCGCAGATGGCCGGCATGAAGGTCGTCGTCGTGAAAGTGTCCGAGAACGGCGATATCGATATGGAGGATTTCCGAGCGAAAGCAGAGCAGTACGCGCAAAACCTCTCGTGCTGCATGATCACGTATCCGTCGACCCACGGCGTGTTCGAGGAGAATGTGCGGGAGATCTGCGACATCGTGCACAGCCATGGCGGCCAGGTCTATATCGACGGCGCCAACATGAACGCCATGGTGGGCCTCGCCCGCCCCGGCGATATCGGCGGCGATGTCTCGCATCTCAACCTGCACAAGACCTTCTGCATTCCGCATGGCGGCGGCGGCCCGGGCATGGGACCGATCGGCGTGAAGGCCCATCTGGCGCCCTACCTGCCGGAAAGCCCGCTGACGGGCGAAGCCGGCGCGGTTTCGGCCGCGCCCTTCGGCTCGGCCTCGATCCTGCCGATCTCCTGGAGCTACTGCCTGATGATGGGCGGCGCCGGGCTGACGCAGGCGACGAAGGTGGCGATCCTCAATGCCAACTACATCGCCGCCCGTCTCAAGGGCGCCTATGACGTGCTCTACAAGTCCGCCAAGGGCCGTGTGGCGCATGAATGCATCATCGACACGCGCCCGCTGGTCGACAGCGCGGGCGTCACCGTCGATGACGTGGCCAAGCGCCTGATCGATTGCGGCTTCCACGCGCCGACCATGAGCTGGCCCGTCGCGGGCACCCTGATGATCGAGCCGACCGAATCGGAGACGAAGGCCGAGATCGACCGCTTCTGCGATGCGATGCTGGCGATCCGCGAAGAGGCCCGCGCCATCGAGGAGGGCCGGATGGACAGGGCCAACAATCCGCTGAAAAACGCGCCGCACACGGTGGAAGACCTCGTCGGCGAATGGGATCGCCCCTATTCGCGCGAGCAGGCCTGCTATCCGCCGGGCGCCTTCCGCGTCGACAAGTACTGGTCGCCGGTCAACCGCGTCGACAATGTCTATGGCGACCGCAATCTCGTCTGCTCCTGCCCGCCGCTGGAGGACTACGCGGACGCGGCGGAATAGCCCGCCAAACGCATTCGAACCCCGGCCGATCGATCGGCCGGGGTTTTCCGTTTCGGGCAGGGAAAGGTCAGGGCGAGACGGCGACGTCCACCCAGAAACGCGTAAAACCTTCCGCGAACTCGCGGTAGCCGCTCAGCGTCGAGGGTTTCACGGCATAGGCATTGGCGCCGCTTTCATAGGCGCGGTTGATGTCGGTCATACTCGACGAAGAGGACAACATGATGACGGGCGTGACCGCCGTGCGCGGCTGGCTGCGCAGCCGCTTCAGGAGATCGACGCCGCTGGTGCCGGGCATGTTGATGTCGAGCAGGATATAGTCGAAGACCTCGGCATCGAGACGGTCGCTTGCCGCCTTCGCATCCGAGACATGGGTAATATCGAGCGTGCTGCCGGCGTCGCTGAAGGCGCGCAGCACGAAACGCACATCCACGGGATCGTCATCGACGACGATCATCTTCCTCGCCAGGCCTCCCACGATCGTTCCCCCTTGGCTTCGCGGTTTGCGGAAACGTCACGACGAAGCGTGCGCCCGGACCATAGGTCGTGTCAAGGGTGATCAGGCCGTTGTGGCTTTCCGCGATCCGGCGCGTCAGCGCCAGGCCGATGCCGGTGCCCTGGTAGACGGCTTCGTTGCGGTGCAGCCGCTGGAAGACTTCGAAGATGCGGTCGACATGCTGCGGATCGATGCCGATGCCCTCGTCCTCCACGACGAAATCGAGCCCCGCCTCGTTTTCCCGGCAGTAGACGCGCACGACCGGCGCGCATTCGGGGCGGCGGTATTTCAATGCATTGCCGATGAGATTCTGCGCGAGGCGCTTCAGGAGTTCGCGGTCACCCATGACCGCGGGCATGTCGGCGACTTCCACGGTTCCACCGCTTTCCCGCACGTGGCTTTCGAGCAGCGCCAGCGCATCGTGCACCACGCCGGACAGGTCCACCGGCTTGGGCGCGGCGATGCGATAGGCGATCTGCGAATATTCCAGCAGGCTGTCGATGATGCGCCGCATGCGCGCCGCGCTCTTGCGCACATGATCGGCGTAATGCGGCAGCTCGGCGAATTCCCCGCGATGCAGGTCCTCCGAAATCATCTCCGCGAACATGGAAAGATGGCGCAGCGGCGCCTTGAGATCGTGCGAGACCGTGGCGGTGAACTGGTCGAGCGCCTCGTTCTTGCGGCGCAGCTCGTCCGCCTGCGCTTCCACCCGGGCCTGCTGCCGCTTCGCCTCGGTGATGTCGCGGCCGACCGCCACCACCTCGCAGACGCCGTCGTCGTCGAAGGTCGCGACCGCCGTCCAGAGCATCCAGTCTTGCTGGCCATCGGCGCCCTGCGTGCAGATCTCCCGCGTCCTGACCGGCTGTTCCGGGGTATAACCTGCGATATCGATCAGGGCGGCCGTCTGCTCGGGCGCACAGGCGACATCGCGCAGGCAGGCCCCGATCAGCGCATCGGCGGTCGCGCCGACATGCTGCGCGTAGCTGTCATTGGCGAAGAGGATGGAAAGGTTGCGGTCGAACCGCACGATCATGTCGGGCAGGATCTGCAGCAGCGAGAAGTATTCGCGCCGCTTTTCCTCCAGCGCCGCCTCCGTGCGCTTGAGTTCCGTCACGTCGATGCGCAGCGCGACGATATCGCCGGTCTCCGCCACATGGCTTTCGGCGCGAAGCCAGCGGTCGTCGCCGAAGCTGAAGACATCGCCGCCGCTGCCCGCGCTGCGGTGGCTGGCCAGACGCTCGCGCACCATCGCCTCGGCCTCCGGCGTGCCCTCGCGGATGCCCGGGAACATGCCGGCGCGAACATTGGCGCGCACGATGCTCTCGAAGGTCGCGCCGACGCGCACGGCCTCGCGCGCCCTGCCGCAGCGCTCGCGATAGGAGCGATTGAACAGGACGAGCCGCTCGTGCCGGTCGAAGATGGCAAAGCCTTCCTCCATCGTGTCGAGCGCGGAGGCGATGCGCTGGCCAAGCAGGATCTGCTCGCCGTGGCTGCCGCCGCTGAGCAGGCTGCGCAGGAGAAGCGCGTAACGCGGGCCGTCCGTCTCGCCGGGCAGCGCAATGACATGGGCCGTGGCTTCGAGCCCGGCATTCCTGTCGACCTTGAAGAGGAAGGGATGGGCGTTCTCCCGCCCGCCGGCTGCATGACGTGCGAGCGTATCGGCAATGGCGGGGTCATCTATGACCGGCGAGCCCGGCGCGCTTGCATGGCCCGCGACCCGGCCGAAGACGCGGGCGGCCGCATCGTTGCAGGACAGGACGCACGCCTGCGCGTCGACGATCAGAACGGGAAACGGCAAATCCTGGTAAAGTGCGGCGGCAAAATCCATCATCGCCCGCCCTCCTTCGCGCTCAGGCCGGCATCAGGCCCTTCGCCGGCTGCGGGAGCCTAGGCAAAACGGCGGACGAAGAAAAGATGCAGGCAGGGCGTTTTTGCAGGTCAGGCGCGCACGGTGGGCTGGCCGGCGGCCGCCAGCGCGGCAAGGTCGGCGGGCTTCAGCTCGACCGATTCGCCGCAGCCGCAGGCGGAGGTCTGGTTGGGATTGTGGAAGGTGAAACCGGAGCGCAGGGTCGTCACCTCGAAATCCATCTCGGTGCCGAGCAGGTAGAGCACGGCCTCCGGCGCCACCCAGACGCGGGCGCCGTTCTTTTCGATCAGGTCGTCCTTGGCATTGGGTTCGGTGACGAGGTCGATGGAATATTCCATGCCCGCGCAACCACCCTTCTTGATGCCGACGCGAATGCCCGAAGCGCCGTCGCCGGCATTGTCGACGATGGCTTTCACCCGGTCCGCCGCCGCATCCGTGAGGGTCATAACTGCAAAGGCCATGGTCATTTCTCCTTCGGCCTGACGGGTTCAAGGCCCGACGGTTCCGACTCTGAATCTAGTGCCGCCGGCCGCCGCGATCAATAGCGGAGCGCCGCACGGCCTCGCCCTCAATACCAGCCGACGGCCACCTGCGCCTCTTCCGACATGCGGTCGGGCGTCCACGGCGGATCGAAGGTCATGGAAACCTCCACGCCGGACACGCCTTCGACGGCGCCCACGGCGTTTTCCACCCAGCCCGGCATTTCGCCGGCAACGGGGCAACCCGGCGCCGTCAGCGTCATGTCGATCTTGACCATGCGGTCGTCTTCGATGTCGATCTTGTAGATCAGGCCGAGCTCGAAGATGTCTGCCGGGATTTCCGGATCATAGACCGTCTTCAGGGCGGCGATGACATCGTCCGACAGGCGCGCCAGCTCATCGGCCGGAATGGCCGAATGCACGATGCCTTCACGGACGTCGATCTTGTCTTCGGTTGCGTCGAGGGACATGTTCCACCTCCTCAGGCGAAGAATTTGCGAGCATGGTCGAGCGCGTCGGCCAGGGCATCGACTTCGGCGCGCGTGTTGTAAAGGCCGAACGATGCCCGGCATGTGGAGGTCACGCCGAAGCGTTTCAAGAGCGGCTGCGCACAATGGGTGCCGGCGCGCACCGCAACCCCTGCCCGGTCGATGACCATGGAGACGTCGTGGGCGTGGATGCCTTCAAGCTCGAAGGAGAAGATCGAGCCCTTGCCGGGCGCCGTGCCGAAGATCTTCAGCGAATTGATCGCGGACAGCCGCTCATGGGCATAGTCGCGCAGATCCGCTTCATGCGCGGAAATCGCAGCGCGGCCGACGCTCTCCATATAGTCGAGCGCATAGCCGAGGCCGATCGCCTGCACGATGGGCGGCGTGCCGGCCTCGAAACGATGCGGCGGATCGTTGTAGGTGACGATATCCTCGGTGACGTCGACGATCATCTCGCCGCCGCCCTGGAAGGGACGCATCTCCTTCAAGCGGTCCATCTTGCCGTAGAGCACGCCGATGCCGGACGGGCCGTAGAGCTTGTGGCCGGTCATGACATACCAGTCGCAATCGATGTCGCGCACGTCGACCGGCATGTGCACCGCGCCCTGCGAGCCATCGACCAGGACCGGAATGCCGCGTTCGCGGGCGATACGGCAGATTTCCTTCACCGGCACGATCGTGCCCAGTGCATTGGACATATGCGTGATGGCGATGAGCTTGGTGCGCTCGGTGAGGCACTTCTCGAAGTCTTCGATGTGAAAGGCGCCCGCATCGTCCACCGGCGCCCAGACGAGCTTGGCGCCCTGCCGCTCGCGGATGAAATGCCACGGCACGATGTTGGAGTGGTGCTCCATGATCGACAGCACGATCTCGTCGCCTTCGCCGATCTTCGGCATCCCGTAACCGTAAGCGACGGTGTTGATCGCCTCGGTGGAGGATTTCGTGAAGACGATCTCGTCGACCGAGGAAGCGTTCAGAAAACGGCGAACCTTCTCGCGCGCCGCCTCATAGGCGTCGGTCGCCGCATTCGACAGAAAGTGAAGACCGCGATGCACGTTGGCATATTCGTTCGAGTAAGCGTTGGAGATCGCGTCGATCACCGACTGCGGCTTCTGCGCGGAGGCGCCGTTGTCGAGATAGACCAGCGGCTTGCCATAGACCGTCTTCGACAGGATCGGGAAATCCTTGCGGATCGCCTCGACATCATAGGTCTTTGCCGGCACATGTTCCATCTCGATGATCCTTGCTTAAGCAATCCCGCAGGCAAGGGATGCCTGCCGGGATTGCCCAGGGTTACGCGTGCTTTTCGAGCCAGGCGGCGATCACGCCTTCCAGGGCTTCGACCAGCGGCTCGTCTTCCAGCTCCTCGACGATCTCGGCGACGAAGGCGTTGACCAGCATGGCGCGTGCCTTGTTTTCCGGGATGCCGCGCGCCATCAGGTAATAGAGCTGCGTGTGGTCGATATCGATCACGGTCGCGCCGTGGCCGCACTGCACGTCGTCGGCGAAGATTTCCAGCTCCGGCTTGGCCGAGAAGTCGGCCTCGTCGGACAGGAGCAGCGTGTTGCACGACATCTTCGCATCGGTCTTCTGGGCATCGGGCGCCACACGGATCTGGCCCTGGAAGACGCCCTTGGCGCGATCGAAGATCACGTTGCGGATGACTTCCGTGGATGTCGTGTTCGGCACGTCGTGGCCGACCGTGAAGGTCACGTCATTGTGCGTCTCTCCGCCCAGCAGGTTGATGCCGCGCAGCACGAGATCAGAACCCTCGCCCGACACCACGACATGGATTTCCTGCCGCACGAGCTTGCCGCCAGCATTGATCACGTAGAGGCGAAGCTTCGCGTCGGTGCCCAGCGTGATGCGGATCTGGCCGAGATGGGTATCGGCTGCGCCCTGCGCCTGGAGAATGATCCAGGTGACCTCCGCGCCATCCGAAAGCGTGATGTCGCTGACGGTCGTGACGAAAGCGGCGTTCTCGCCGGTCGCCACATGACGCTCGATCACGGTCGCCTTGGAATTGGCGCCGAAGGTCGCCGGGAAACGCGTATGCGTCTGACCGGCATTCTGCGTCGTCTGGATTTCGACGGGGTTCTCAAGTTCGGCACCGGCAGGAATGTCGAGCACGAAACCGTCGCGCACGAAGGCGCCGTTGAGGCGGCCGATCGTGTCGTCGCCATCGCGGGCAACGAGGCCGGCGGCGGCGGAGCCGTCGATGAGGGCATCCGCAAAGCGGGTCACTGACACGCCATCAGCGGACGCCCGCTTGTCGGCGACGCCGTTGACGACCGACAGCACGTTTGCGCCCTCGACGAGCGGCTCGATCCGGTCGGCGGAAGCCGCGGGATCGAAGGCCGGAACGGCGCGCAGCAAAGCCTTGAGGTCGGTGTAATGCCACGCCTCGATGCGGCGCGTCGGAAGGCCGGCTTCCTTGAAATCGCTGATCAGCACATCGCGCGCCGCCAGCACGGCGCCATCGCCCGGCAGTTCGCCGATGGCCTGGTCATAGGCGGCGCACAGCGCCGTTTCGGCGACGGAAAGCGTCTTGCCTGTCTGCATGTTCATGAGATCACTCCTTCGCCATGCTTCAGGCAGCAGCCCCGATGATGTCGGCATAGCCGTTCGCTTCCAGCTCATGCGCCAGCGTCTTGTCGCCGGACTTGATGACCTGGCCCTTGTAGAGGACATGGACCGTATCGGGAACGATATAGTCGAGCAGGCGCTGGTAGTGGGTGATGACGATAACGGCCCGGTCGGGCGAACGCAGCGCGTTGACGCCGTCGGCCACGATCTTCAGCGCGTCGATGTCGAGGCCGGAATCGGTCTCGTCGAGAACACACAGCTTCGGCTCCAGCAGCGACATCTGCAGGATTTCGGCGCGCTTCTTCTCACCGCCGGAGAAGCCGACATTGAGCGGACGGCGCAGCATTTCCGGCGCAATCTTGAGTTCGGCAGCGGCTTCCTTGACGCGGCGCATGAAGTCCGGCGTCGTCAGCTCGTCCTCGCCGCGCGCCTTGCGCTGCTCGTTCATCGCGACCTTGAGGAACTGCATGGTGGCGACGCCAGGGATTTCGACCGGATACTGGAAGGCCAGGAAGATGCCCTTGGAGGCGCGCTCGGCCGGGTCGAGTTCCAGAATGCTCTCGCCGTTGTAGAGGATGTCGCCCTCGGTGACTTCATAGTCCTCGCGGCCGGACAGGATATAGGAGAGCGTCGACTTGCCGGAGCCGTTCGGCCCCATGATGGCCGCGACTTCGCCGGCCTTCACGGTAAGGTTCAGGCCGCGGATGATCTCGGTGCCGTCTTCGGCGATGCGGGCGTGCAGGTTCTTGATTTCAAGCATGGACATATCCTTTTCGGACGAATTCGTGGTGTGGCGCGCGGATCTCGCGCGCCTGAACTTCAATGAATGGAGGTCAGCCGACCGAGCCTTCCAGCGAAATCCCGATGAGCTTCTGCGCCTCGACGGCGAATTCCATCGGCAGTTCCTGGATGACTTCCTTGACGAAGCCGTTGACGATGAGGGCAATGGCCGCTTCCGTGGGGATGCCGCGCTGCAGGCAGTAGAACAGCTGGTCCTCGGAGATCTTCGAGGTGGTCGCTTCGTGCTCGAACTGCGCCGTCGCGTTCTTCGCCTCGATATAGGGCACGGTATGCGCGCCGCACTTGTCGCCGATCAGGAGCGAGTCGCACTGGGTGAAGTTGCGCGCGTTCTCCGCCTTGCGGTGGGCCGAGACCTGGCCGCGATAGGTGTTGTTGGAGAAACCGGCGGAAATGCCCTTGGAGACGATGCGGCTCGACGTGTTCTTGCCGAGATGGATCATCTTGGTGCCCGAGTCGATCTGCTGATGGCCGTTGGAAACGGCAATCGAGTAGAACTCGCCGCGCGAGCCATCGCCGCGCAGGATGCAGGACGGGTACTTCCAGGTGATGGCGGAGCCGGTCTCGACCTGCGTCCACGAGATCTTGGAATTCTTGCCCCGGCAATCGCCGCGCTTGGTGACGAAGTTGTAGATGCCGCCCTTGCCGTCCTTGTCGCCCGGATACCAGTTCTGGACGGTGGAATACTTGATTTCGGCATCATCCAGCGCGACCAGCTCGACGACGGCGGCGTGCAGCTGGTTTTCGTCGCGCTGCGGCGCGGTGCAGCCTTCGAGATAGGAGACGTAGGCGCCCTCTTCCGCGATGATCAGCGTGCGCTCGAACTGGCCGGTGTTCTTCTCGTTGATGCGGAAATACGTCGACAGTTCCATCGGGCAACGAACACCCTTGGGCACGAAGACGAAGGACCCATCCGTAAAGACGGCTGAGTTGAGCGTCGCATAGAAGTTGTCGGTCGTCGGTACGACGGTGCCGAGATACTTCTTCACGAGATCGGGATACTCACGGATGGCTTCGGAGATCGACATGAAGATCACGCCGGCCTTCTTCAGCTCTTCCTTGAAGGTCGTGACGACCGAGACCGAATCGAAGACGGCATCGACGGCGATCTTCGACGTCTGCACGCCAGCCAGGATTTCCTGCTCACGCAACGGAATACCGAGCTTTTCGTACATCTTCAGAAGTTCCGGATCGACTTCGTCGATGGACTTCGGGCCGGTCTGATTCTTCGGCGCGGCATAATAATGGAGATCGTTGAAGTCGATCTTCGGATAATTGACGCGCGCCCAGGTGGGCTCTTCCAGCGTCAGCCAGCGGCGATAGGCCTCAAGACGCCATTCGAGCATCCATTCCGGCTCGTCCTTCTTCGCCGAGATGAAACGGATAATCTCCTCGGAAAGACCCTTCGGGGCCTTTTCCATTTCGATGTTCGTTTCGAAACCGTATTTGTACTGGTCGACGTCAATCTGACGGACCTGATCGATCGTTTCCTGCACCGCAGGCATGTCGTTCTCCAATCTTGCCGGATCCAAGGTCCGGCAGTTTGTCAACGTGTGGCGGTCTACCGCCGGTTATGTAAGGGCCAAAGGGCGCTTTTCACACCTTTTGGCAAGCAAAAACTTGCGTTCCCGCAAGTTTTGCCTCAGGCGGCACGCCGGCGCGACACGACGCGCGAGAATGCCGCCAGAAAGCGTTCCACATCCGCCATAGTCGAGCCCGGGCCAAGCGACACGCGAAGCCCGCCAAGCGCGGCATCGAAGCCCATCGCCGTCAGTACATGGCTCTGGCCGACCTTGCCGGACGAGCAGGCCGAACCGGCCGAAAGCGCGATCCCCTCCAGATCGAAGGCGATCTGGCCGGTTTCGGACTTCAGGCCCGGCAGGCTGAAGAACGAGGTGTTGGCCACACGCTCGACCTCCGCGCCGTGAATGATCACGTCGTTGGTCGCCGCGCGCATGCCCTTTTCAAGCGCATCGCGAAGGCCGGCAATGCGGCTGTTGCGCACGGCGGGCTCATCGGCGGCACTGCGCGCGGCAGCGGCAAAACCGGCAAGCGCCGCCGGGTTCTCCGTGCCGGAACGATGCCCCTTTTCCTGGCCGCCGCCGCGGATCAGCGGCACCGGCATCAGCACCTCGCCGCGCGAGACGAGCGCGCCAGCGCCCTTGGGACCGCCGAGCTTGTGCGAGGACAGGATCAGGAAATCGGCATCCAGCGCCTCGATGTCCACGGGCATGCGGCCGACGGCCTGAACCGCATCGACGACGAGCAGGCCGCCATGGCGCCGAACGATCTCCGCCACGGCCTTCACCGGCTGGACGATGCCGGTCTCGTTGTTGGCAAGCATGACGGCGACCATCGGCAGGCCGCTTGCCTTGTCGTGGTTCTGCAGCAATGTCTCGAGCGCATCGAGATCCACGACACCGGCGGGTGTCACTGGGATGCTCGTCACGGCCTCGCGGGAAAAGCGGCCGCCTTCGCGGATCGCGGGATGCTCGATCTCGCTTGCATAGAGATGGCCGATGGCGAGCGGCGTGCGCCCCATGCGATAATTCGGCGTGAGGACGAGGTTCGCCGCCTCGGTCGCGCCGCTCGTGAAGATGACATGGGCCGGCGCGGCATTGACGAGCGCTGCCACGTCCCGGCGCGCGGCTTCCACGAGCATGCGTAGCGCCCGGCCCTCGCCGTGCACGGAAGACGGATTGCCAACCAGATCGAGCGCCGCGACAAAGGCATCACGCGCCTCCGGCAGCAAGGGCGCCGTCGCGTTCCAGTCCAGATATGTGCGCTCGGTTCTGGTCATTCTTTATCCGTGCCCGGCAATCAAGGTCCATGCGCGTGCATTTTTCTTGAAATTTCCGTCGGGCTTGCCTTATGACACCAAACTCACGGCGCCAACCTGGCGCCCTACAGTTTCGAATGGTTCTAAACTAGGTTCTAGAAAAGCTGACTGCTTTCGTCAAGACTTCAGTTGACAAGAATCCGTTTTCGGACCCGAGCTTGCCGGAGTAAGAATGCCCGAAATCATCTTCAACGGACCCGCCGGTCGCCTTGAAGGCCGTTACCAGCCGTCCAAGCAGAAGAACGCCCCGATCGCCATCGTGCTGCACCCGCATCCGCAGTTCGGCGGCACGATGAACAACCAGATCGTCTACCAGCTGTTCTACATGTTCCAGAAGCGCGGCTTCACAACGCTGCGCTTCAATTTCCGCGGCATCGGCCGCAGCCAGGGCGAATTCGACCATGGCGCGGGCGAACTGTCGGATGCAGCGTCGGCACTCGACTGGGTGCAGAGCCTGCATCCCGATTCCAAGAGCTGCTGGGTCGCCGGCTATTCCTTCGGTGCGTGGATCGGCATGCAGCTCCTGATGCGCCGCCCGGAAATCGAAGGTTTCATGTCGATCGCCCCGCAGCCGAACACCTACGACTTCTCGTTCCTCGCCCCCTGCCCGTCGTCCGGCCTCATCATCAACGGTGAAGCGGACAAGGTTGCACCGGAAAAGGACGTCAACGGCCTCGTGGAGAAGCTGAAGACGCAGAAGGGCATCCTCATCACGCACAAGACCGTGCCGGGCGCCAACCACTTCTTCAACGGCCAGACGGAAACGCTGATGGCCGAATGCGAGGATTACCTCGACCGCCGCCTCGCCGGCGAACTGACACCGGAACCGGCCGCCAAGCGCATCCGCTGAGCGGCCGACAGGTGCACAGACAAAAGCCCGATGCTTCGCCATCGGGCTTTTTTGTTGGGCGCCTAGTTGGAGGTGCGCACGATTTCCAGGACGACGGAGGGCGGCTCGGCTTCCCGCACGCAATCGCGTCCGGCGCTCTTGGCGGCGTAAAGCGCATCATCCGCCCGGCGCATGGCAAAGCGCGGAAGTTCCCGCTCTCCGAGTTCCGCAACCCCGAAGCTTGCCGTGATGCGCAGATGCGGCGGCAGGCCTGGCACGGGCGAGAGCGCGCGTGTCGCTCGCAATGCCTGCGCAAACAGCATGGCCGCGTCCCTGCCCGTATGCGGCAGGAAGAGCGCGAACTCCTCGCCGCCGATGCGTGCGACGAGGGCATCCTTCGGTGCCGCCGCCGCCAGCATCTCGCCGAAAGCCCGCAGCGCGGCGTCGCCGCCCGAGTGGCCGTAGGTGTCGTTGACCGCCTTGAAATGATCGAGATCGCACAGGATCAGGCTGTGCACGCCGCGCTTCGCCATGAGGGCCTGGAACCGGTTGTCGAAACCGCGCCGGTTGAGGAGGCCGGTCAGCGCATCCATCTCGGCATTGACCTTCTCGCGCGACGGTGCGGGGCGTAATGCTAGGCGCTGACCGCGAAGAAAATATTAACCGCGGTCTACAGATTTGTGGAGGACCCCGCCCGTCACCGCGGCCTTCACGCCCGTCGTCGCGGGAAAGGTGAGCGGCAGGCCGGCAAGCGACCGCACCGCCAGATAGGCCCAGGCCTCCGCCTCCATGCTGTCTCCGTCGAGCCCCAGCGCCTCCGCAGCGACGACCTCGGCCTCCTCCCGTTCGGCAAGCGCGGCAAGGTCCTCCATGATGACCCTGTTCAGCCGGCCGCCACCGCAGATCACGTAAAGCGCGGGACGTTCCGGCAGATGACGCGCGGAGCACAGGATCGCCGCCGCCGTGACATGGGCGAGCGTGCGTGCGCCGTCCTCGAGGTTCGCGTCGGTGTCCGACGGCGGGCGGAAATCGTTGCGGTCGAGCGAGCGGCGCACCGGATCGCTGAAGAAGGGAAGATCAAGATAGCGCGCCGCAAGCGCGGGATCGATACGGCCCTTGGACGCGATAGAGCCGCCGTCATCGAAGGCGATGCCGGCGCGCGCTTCGACCCACTGGTCGATCAGCGTATTTCCCGGTCCGGAATCGTAGGCGACGATCTCTCCGCCGCTGCCGATGAAGGTGATGTTGGAGATGCCGCCGATATTGACGAAGACGACGGCCTTGCCGCGCGCATTGGCGTGGCTTGCGGCGAGTGCGGCATGATAGGCCGGAACCAGCGGCGCGCCCTGCCCGCCATGCACCATGTCATTGGCGCGCATGTCGCAGACGACCGCGATGCCGGTCTCGGCGGCCAGCAGTCCGCCATTGCCGAGCTGTACGGTCAGGCCGTCATCCGGCCGATGCAGCACGGTCTGGCCGTGAAAGCCGATGACATCGATATCGGCGGCGGACAGGTCGTTCTGTGCGAGGAACGCTTTCACGGCCGCGGCATGGCGCAGCGTCAGCTCCCGCTCGACCGCGGCCAGATCGCCCGGCCGGTCCCCGCGATCGCGGATCGTCCTGGCCGTTTCAAGCGCATCCTGCAGGCGAAGGCGGAAGGCGGCGTCATAGGCCTGCGCCATGGCGGGCCCACGCTCCACGCGCCCCTCCCCATCGGTGCGCAACAGAGCGACATCTATGCCGTCGAGGCTCGTTCCGCTCATGAGGCCGATGGCCGTTTTCACTGCTGTCATGCGTCCTCTCCAGACTCACTTTTAAAGTGATTATGCCTGCAAACGATGTTAAACGCCCGGCTGTCCACCGGAAAACGATGTCCGGTCATCACGATTACACCAGAGAGACAGGCCATGTCCGAATTCAAATCCGATTTCCTTCGCACGCTGAAAGAGCGCGGCTTCATTCATCAGATCTCCGATGAAACGGGCCTCGACGACCTTCTCGCCAAGGAAACCGTGACGGCCTATATCGGCTTCGATCCGACGGCGCCCAGTCTCCATGCCGGCGGGCTCATCCAGATCATGATGCTGCACTGGCTCCAGAAGACGGGCCACCGCCCGGTTTCGCTGATGGGCGGCGGCACCGGCATGGTCGGCGATCCCTCCTTCAAGGACGAGGCGCGCCAGCTGATGACCCCGCAGACCATCAACGATAACATCGCCAGCATTAAGAAGGTCTTCTCCAATTACCTCACCTATGGGGACGGCCCGAAAGACGCGTTGATGATCAACAATGCCGACTGGCTGCTCGGCATCAACTACCTCGAATTCCTGCGCGACGTCGGCCGGCACTTCTCGGTCAACCGCATGCTGGCCTTCGACAGCGTGAAGATGCGCCTGGAGCGCGAGCAATCGCTGTCCTTCCTCGAATTCAACTACATGATCCTGCAGGCCTACGACTTCGTCGAGCTGAACAAGCGCCATGACGTGCGCCTCCAGATGGGCGGCTCCGACCAGTGGGGCAACATCATCAACGGCATCGACCTCGGCCACCGCATGGGTTCGCCGCAGCTCTATGCGCTGACCTCGCCGCTTCTGACCACGGCGTCGGGCGCCAAGATGGGCAAGTCGCTTTCGGGCGCCGTGTGGCTGAACCCGGACATGCTGTCGGCCTATGATTTCTGGCAGTACTGGCGCAACACGGAAGATGCCGACGTCTCGCGCTTCCTGAAGCTCTACACCACCCTGCCCATGGACGAGATCGCCCGCCTTTCGGCGCTTGGCGGCTCGGAAATCAACGAGGTCAAGAAGATCCTCGCCACCGAAGTCACGGCGATGCTGCATGGCCGCGAGAATGCCGAGCGGGCCGCCGAGACGGCGCGCAAGACCTTCGAGGAGGGCGCGATCGCCGAGAACCTGCCGTCGATCGACGTTGCCACGGGCGAACTCGAGGCCGGGGTCGGCCTGCTCGCGCTGATCGTCAAAGCCGGTCTTGCCACCTCCAACGGCGAGGCGCGCCGCCACGTCCAGGGCGGCGCGGTGCGCATCAACGACACCGCCGTCTCCGACGAGCGCCGTATCGTCGGCACCGCGGATGTTTCCGCCGATGGCGTCATCAAGCTCTCGCTCGGCAAGAAGAAGCACATCCTCGTGCGCCCGGCCTGAGCGCCCACAATCTGAATCACGATCGAGGCCGCCTCCGGGCGGCCTTTTTCATTGGAATTCGAAGATGTTGCGGAAGACGCCCGGGGCGATGATCGACAGCGGGTTGATCGTGAGATTGGGGTGCTCCAGCGAGCCGGCCAGCTTGAAGGTGATGCCGATCAGGCCGCGGTCGTTGCCGTTGCCGAGGATGACGCCGATCAGAGGCAGTTCGGCGAAGAGCCGATTGAGGCCGTAGGCCGGCATGAAGGTGCCCGTCATGTCGATATTGCCGTTGGCGTCGCGCACGATGCCCTGGAATGTCGCGCCGACCGTTTCGCCCCGCACGACGCCATTCGCCACACTGAGCGCACCGCCGGAGGCACGCACCTGGGCAAAGCCGCGCGAGAACTTCACGGCACTGACATCGATCTCCCGGCGGACCGCCTGGTTGAGGCTGCGGCCGTTTTCCCCGGCCGGTGTCGAGACGAGCGAATGCAGCCGCTCCTCGCCCACCAGCGCGAAGTTGCGGATATCGACCGAACCGAGCCAGCCGTTCGCACCCGTGTCACGCAGGCGTACATTCAGCAGCCCGCCCCTCATATGGCGGTAGACATCGGCAAAGCGCGCAACGGCGCCTGCATCGCCGCTGGTCAGCTGGATCACGTCGACGCCATCGGTTTTCACCACCTGGGCCACGACAGGCGCGCCACCCGATGTCACGCCGGAGAGGTTCAGCCCCGAAATGCGCCCGCCGGCCGTGTTGTAGCTGAACTGCACGTTGGACAGGCTCTCGCCGTTGAAGCCCACCGCACGCGAGAGGCTCGCATCCACGCTGACCGATTGCTTGTCGCGGCCGCTGCCCCCGGTCGCGTTCTTGAGCCGGGCGAGCACCTGGCGCACATCCGCCGCCTCGCCATTGGCGGCGACCCGGTAACCGGACTTCGAGCGGTCGACCTTGATGCGGAAACTGTCATCGGCCGACAGGCGGACGGTCGAGAAATTCGCCGAATCGAGCGAGGCGCCGCGGAAATTCAGCGCACCGGCGACATTGAAGCCGTCACCGGCGAACCGGAAATCCGAAATCTTCGTCACGCCATCGGCCGTGCTGGCGGTCAGCGTCACCTTGCCGCCGATGCCCGCGCCCTTCGTCCAGCCCAGCCAGGGCACGGACACCGCCGCCTTGCCCATGTCGGCCTCGACGCTGCTCGTTCCATCGCCCTCCTGCTCGACGCGGATGCCGACAGGCCCCTCGACGATCTCGTCGAGACCAGGCAGCAGCGAACGGCGATCCTTGTTACCGATGGTGCCTGACAGTGTCGTCTTGCGCTTGGCGCCGCTGGATTTGTCGACGGGCTCGACCAGCGCGATGTTGAGGCCGACGCCGTCGATATCGCCCTTCGCATCGAGCACCGCCTGCCGCGGATCGATCGTCAGGACACCGTGCAGGTCGGTCACCTTGCGGCCGGCGACCGGCTTGCGCACGTCCACGCCGTCGAGCGTCAGCGCCGCATTCCATTCGGGCGGCGGTGGCTTGTGCGCGGGGATCACGCCGAAATGCGCCTTCACCTTGGCCTTCACCGGGCCGGCGAAATCCTCGGGCACGAAGCCTGTCGCGGGCAAGGCGCGGATCGGGCGATAGGTGACGAGTTCGGCGATGGCATCCGCATCGCCGGAAACGTCGATGTCCATGTCGGCCATCAGCGGCCTGGTGTAGTTGTCCGGCAGGATGAAGGTGCCGCCGGTCAGCGCGACGGATCGGCCCGACGGGAAATAGGCCGTGCCGCCCTTGATGGAGATTTCGGCGCGCGGCCCACGCAGGCGGAACTGGCCGGATGTGTCACGCAGCGGCGGGATTTCCCCTGCCACGTTCATGCGCGCACCCTCGATATCGAAATCGATCTTCAATTCGTCTTCGGTGAGGCGCATCGGCACGCCCGGCGTTCGCTCGCGCCCCTCGGCGAGATAGAACTCGATGCGGCCGTTCGTGACCGTGCCGCCGAAAATGTTCTTGATCACCCAGCTGCGCGCCGTCTTGGCCATCCAGAACGGCCAGAACTGCTTGACGGCAGCCGATTCCAGCTCGCTGGCGATCATCACGAAGCTGATTTCCGGCTGCCGGTCGCCGAAGCGCATGGCAAGCGAGCCCGCCACGTTGCCCTTTTCGCTCGACACCGCCATTTCGTCGAATTGCAGCTTCTTCGTCTTCGTCAGGTAATAGCCGCTCGCCTTCGCGTCGAAACGGATCGGCGCCTCGGTGGAATCGACCGGACGGCTGATCGCGTTGCTGAAGACGAGATCGATGGCGAAGCCCTTGTCCGGCTTGTCGGAGACGCGGTCGAGATCGATGAGGCCGCCGGTGAAGGGGAAATGCGACTGGCCGACGCTCGCATCCTTCGACGCGAGCTCGATCGACCCCTTGTCGAAATTATAGCTCGCCTTGATCGCCGACGGGCGCAGTTCGGCCGGCACGCCGTCGCCATAAACCGTGCCGGCGGCAAGGCCGATGTCCACCACCAACCGGGGCTTTGCGGCTTCGCCTTCGCGTCCGGCGCTGACGGTGACATCCATGGTGGTGTCGACACCCGCATGAATGTCTCCATCAGGGGCGTGGCTCAGCAAAAGGTTGCCGAAGGCGACGTTGCGGATGACACCGTCGATCGTGCGCACCGAGCCGCCCTGCGTCGCCGCGGTCAGGTCGATCTCGCCCTCCTTGTCGTTCAGCAGAAACCGGCCGTCGATGGACATGGTGCCGGACGCATCGCGCGAGAACTGGAGATCCGCAATGGACAAGACGACAGGACGCCCGCCCGGCCCCTGGAACGTCGCGCCGAAATCCGACAGGTTGACGGCCTGCATGCCGCTCGAATCGATCAGGCGATCCATGCCGTCCAGCCGCTCGAACGCCGTTTCGAGATAGTCGGGCACGTCGGAAATGCGCAGGTCGTCGAGATCGAGCGGCTTGCTTTCGGGCAGGAGCGCCGCATTGATCATGACGCCATCGACATCGAGCCGCGAAATGGCGACGCGGCCGACGACAAGCGCCGTCGGATCGAGCACCAGGCCGACCGCCTCGGTCGTCGCCATCTCCTTCTGCGACTGCACATCGACGATGCGCACATTCTCCGCCTTCAGGACGAAGCCGCGCAGGCCGGCGACGCGCAGCACCGTGTGATCCACCGAGGCCCGGTAACGCGGCCCCAGCGCATCGTTGAGGGCGGTGACGGCGCGGGCGTTCAGGGTGCTGTCGAAGACGCCCGCCTCCACAAGCGCGACAAGCCCCGCGCCGATGAAGAGGACGAGCGCGACCACCCCGGCAAGGATACGGCACAGAAAGCCGGTTCGCCCGGTTTCCACGGCGTGCAGGACGATCGGCTCATGGGCCCGCGCGGACGGCAGTTCGTGCAGCGGAACGATATCCTGCTTGCGGAACACAACTTTCTCGCCGCGGATCTCTCCCATGAAGCGTTTGCTTTCCCCTGCCCTGGTTCGCCGTGCTATCCCGTGGAAAGGTGGCGTGCCGCCCGCTCTGCGCTGGACGATTCTGCCCGTCACTATATATGCGGAAAGCCCGGTCCCTGACTCAAAAAGCCGGCCAAAGAAAGGAAATCCCATGGCAGAACTGGCCCCCGGCATGAAAGCCCCCGATTTCACGCTGCCACGCGATGGCGGCGGCACCGTTTCCCTGCAGGATTTTCGCGGCAAGCCCGTCGTGCTGTTCTTCTATCCGAAGGACGACACGAGCGGCTGCACGACGGAGGCGAAGGATTTCACCGCCGCCCGGCCCGATTTCGACGCCGCCGGCGTCGCGCTGATCGGCATGTCGCCCGACCCGGTCAAGAAGCATGATTCGTTCGTCAAGAAGCACGGCCTCGACGTGCCGCTTGCCTCCGACGAAGGGCTGGAGACCTTGCAGGCCTATGGCGTTTGGAAGGAAAAGAGCATGTACGGCCGCGCCTATATGGGTGTCGAACGCACCACGGTTCTGATCGATGCCGAAGGCAAGATCGCCGAGGTCTGGAACAAGGTGAAGGTCCCCGGCCATGTGGCCGCCGTCCTGGACGCTGCCAGGAAGCTTTAAGCGACGCGATCAAGGCCCTGGAATGACTCACACCCCGCACATCGAAAGCCTGCGCGGCGGCGCCACCGCCGCGATCGCCTCGGCCGATCTCGACATGAAGGCGGATCTTGCGCAGGAAACCGCGCGCCGCTGGTTTGCCCGCACGCTCTCGATACGCTCGCCGCGTGATCCGGTCCTGCCCGCGCGGCCGGGCCGGCCGGACAAGCCAGAACTCGTGCCGCCGCGGAACATGGAAAAGCGCTCGCTGCACACCGAGAAGGGCCGCATCGCGCTCCTGCACGCGCTCGCCCATATCGAGCTCAACGCCATCGATCTCGCCCTTGACATCGTCGCGCGCTTCACGACCGAGCGGGTGCCGCACTCCTTCTTCGACGGCTGGATGCAGGTGGCCTTCGAGGAGGGGAAGCATTTCCGGCTGATCCGCGACCGCCTGCGCGAGCTCGGCGCCGACTACGGCGACCTGCCCGCCCATGACGGCCTGTGGCAGGCCGCGCACGACACGCGCAACGACCTGACCGCGCGCCTTGCCGTCGTGCCGCTCATCCTGGAGGCCCGCGGCCTCGACGTGACGCCCACATTGCAGATGAAGATGCGCGAGACCGGCGACCACGCCAGCGCCGACATTCTCGACATCATCTACAACGACGAGAAAGGCCATGTCGCCGTCGGCGCGAAGTGGTTCCGCTTCCTCTGCGCGCGGGAAAAGAAAGACCCGTCCGCCACCTTCCAGCATCTGGTGCGCACCAATTTTCGAAGCCCGCTCAAGGCGCCGTTCAACGATGTCGCGCGTGCCGAGGCGGGGCTGACGCCCTCCTTTTACCGCGCCCTCGTTTCCGTAAGCCAGAGCTGATATTTCCGGCCGAAACGAGCCCCACGAAAGGCTTTATTAACCCTAACAGAGTGTAATCCCCGCGAGAGCACGGCAGCGCGAGTCACCGGATGACGCGCCGGTAGCGTAGCTGAAACGTCTGGGGGTCATCTGTGGCGGAGCGTCCTGAAAACCGCGTCTTCGGAAAACGCGCGCAGCAGCATGTCGTTATCCTGGCGAGCGGCGACAAGATCCGCCACATGACCATCCGTCCCTGGATGGCGGCCGTCACATTCTGTTTTGCCGGCATGTTCACCGTCGGCTATCTCGCCGCCACCTCCTATCTTGTCCTGCGCGACGACCTCATCGGCGCCACGATGGCGCGCCAGGCGCGCATGCAGCACGATTACGAAGACCGCATCTCCGCGCTGCGCGCCCAGGTCGATCGCGTGACCAGCCGCCAGCTCCTCGACCAGCAGGTCGTGGAAGAGAAGGTCGAGAAGCTGATGCAGCAGCAGCTGGCGCTTTCCGCGCGCCATGGCAAACTCGACGCCCTGCTCAACCGCGCCGAAACCGTGCCTCTGCCCGAAGAAAAGCCGGTGACGGACGGCCGCCGTGCCGACGCCGTCGGCGCGATCAACGCCATCATGGGCAACGTGGCCCCGCAGAAGACCACGCAGCTCGCCTACGCTTCGACCGGCGAATCGGTCGCCGATCGGGCCGACCGCCTCTTCTCGCGCGTCACGCTGTCGCTGAAGGACCTCGAACACGACCAGCTGAACCGGATCCAGTCTCTGACGGCAGGCGCATCGGAAACCGCCGACGCCATCCAGACGATCCTGCGCCGCACCGGCTTCGATGTCACGGAGACGGCTGCCGCCGATGAACAGGCTGCCCAAGAGGGCGCGCAGACCGCCATCGGCGGCCCCTTCGTGGAGCCCGAGACCTTTTCCAATCCCTTCGAGGAATCCATCAACGACCTCGACGATGCGCTCGATCGTCTCGATGCGGCCCGCCGTACGGCGCGCAAGCTGCCCTTCGGCAACCCCTCGCCGGGCAGCAACATCACCAGCCGCTTCGGCAACCGCACCGATCCGTTCCTCGGCCGGCTGGCGCTGCATGCCGGCATCGATTTCCGCGCGAGCACGGGCACGCAGATCCGTTCCAGCGGTGCGGGCACCGTCACCGTTGCCGGCCGCAACGGCGGCTACGGCAACATGGTGGAAATCGATCACGGCGATGGCCTGACCACGCGTTACGCCCATCTTTCCCGCGTTCTCGTCAAGGTCGGCGATCACGTCGAGGCGTCCGACCCGGTCGGCCTTTCGGGCACGACGGGCCGTTCCACCGGCCCGCATCTGCACTACGAAGTGCGCCGCAACGGCAAGGCGATCGACCCGATGCGCTTCCTCACGGCGGGCATGAAGCTGACCACCTACATGGATTGACGAACGCCAGATCCGTTTCCCTTCGTATGACAAATTTGTCGTCCGGCAGCAGCAAATAGCCCGCTGGTTTTGTAGAAAAGCTGATTTCCTTGACTTTCCGGCACTTTCGGCATAAGTGCGCTGCATCCTAGCGGCGCATCGACCGCTACAACTCATTGTGTTCGCGAGAACCGGAACGGAAACTGTTTTTCCTTTGACCACTTTTGCTGATCTTGGCCTGAGCCAGAAAGTCCTGTCCGCCGTCACCGATTCGGGCTACACGATCCCGACCCCGATCCAGGCCGGCGCCATCCCGCCGGCGCTTGCGCGGCGCGACATTCTCGGCATTGCCCAGACAGGCACCGGCAAGACCGCCTCCTTCGTGCTGCCGATGCTGACCCTTCTCGAAAAGGGCCGTGCCCGCGCCCGCATGCCGCGTACGCTGATCCTCGAGCCGACCCGCGAACTGGCCGCACAGGTTGCCGAGAACTTCGAAAAATACGGCAAGAACCACAAGCTGAACGTGGCGCTGCTCATCGGCGGCGTCTCCTTCGACGAGCAGGACCGCAAGCTGGAGCGCGGCGCCGACGTGCTGATCTGCACGCCCGGCCGTCTTCTCGACCATTGCGAGCGCGGCAAGCTGCTGATGACCGGCGTCGAAATCCTCGTCATCGACGAGGCCGACCGCATGCTCGACATGGGCTTCATCCCCGATATCGAGCGCATCGCCAAGCTCATTCCCTTCACGCGCCAGACGCTGTTCTTCTCGGCCACCATGCCGCCGGAAATCCAGAAGCTGGCCGACCGCTTCCTGCAGAACCCGGAGCGCATCGAGGTGGCCCCGCCGTCCTCCACGGCAAAGACCGTGACGCAGCGTTTCGTCGCCACCCACAGCAAGGATTACGAGAAGCGCGCCGTGCTGCGCGATCTCATCCGCGCCCAGGACGATCTCAAGAACGCGATCATCTTCTGCAACCGCAAGGTCGATGTCGCGGACCTCTTCCGCTCGCTGGACCGCCACGGCTTCTCCGTCGGCGCCCTGCACGGCGACATGGACCAGCGGTCGCGCACGACGATGCTGGCGAATTTCAAGGAAAACAAGCTCACGCTGCTCGTGGCGTCCGATGTCGCGGCCCGCGGCCTCGACATTCCCGATGTGAGCCACGTCTTCAACTTCGACGTCCCGATCCATGCCGAGGACTATGTCCACCGCATCGGCCGCACCGGCCGTGCCGGCCGCTCGGGCGCCGCCTTCACCCTCGTCTCCAAGCGTGACGGCAAGTTCGTCGACGCCATCGAAAAGCTGATCGACCAGAAGATCGAATGGCTGAACGGCTCGCTCGAGGACCTGCCG
This sequence comes from Shinella sp. AETb1-6, assembly GCF_009826875.1. Taxonomy (NCBI): domain Bacteria; kingdom Pseudomonadati; phylum Pseudomonadota; class Alphaproteobacteria; order Hyphomicrobiales; family Rhizobiaceae; genus Shinella; species Shinella sp. AETb1-6. Next base: position 79,476 of record NZ_WUMM01000014.1, read on the forward strand.
CAGCAGGCCGAAAGCGAAGAGCGTGAACGCCCGCGCAACGGCCGTGATCGCGGCGGGCGCGACCGTGACCGCTCGCGCGGCCGTGGCAAGAGTGAAGCCCGTGCCCCGGAACCCCGGGTCGAGGCAATCGAGACCGAAGAAAAGGTGGACGTCGTGAAAGCTGAACGCAAGGCGGACGTACGGCCGCAGAATCCCGCACGCAATCCCCGCGCCGCAAACCACGCCGCGCCGCGCCCGGCCAACGACGACAGCCGTGACCGCCGCAACCGCTATCGCCGCGACGACGATGACGGCCCGACGCCGCTCGGCTTCGGCGACGACGTCCCGGCCTTCATGCTGATTGCCGGCAAGGCCTGATAGCGCCGGTTTTGCGCATTCCGGCGCGAAACCACACCTGCTGGAATTCCTGAATGTCCACTCCTGGGATAGACGTGCCGGGCCTCGGTTGCGGCCTGGCTGTTTTGCGTGACGGCAAGCTGCTGCTCTACCGCCGCGTCAAGGCGCCGGAGGCGGGGTGCTGGAACATCGTGGGCGGCAAGGTCGACCACATGGAACGCGCCATCGATGCCGCCCGCCGCGAGGCGGAGGAAGAATCCGGCATAGCCACCGGCACTATCGATTTTCTCTGCATCTCCGAGCAGATCATCACGCAGGAGCGCCAGCACTGGCTGTCGCTTATCTACGTGACCGACGATTTTTCCGGTGAGCCGCGTGTCATGGAGCCGGAAAAGCTGCCGGAATTCGGCTGGTTCGCGCTCGATGACCTGCCGAGCCCGCTTTCGCGCTTTGCCGCGGATGCGGTGGACGCGCTCATTCGGCGTCAGCCGGCGCGCAACGCCGCCTCGTAGGCGCGCCGCACCCAGATCGCCATCTCGTCGGGATCGTCGAAGGCCGCTTCCGGCACCGACCAGTAGGGCATCTTGACCGGCGTGCCCTTCTTGCCCTCATAGGTCCATTGCCGGCACCCGGCCGCCTCGAAGTCGGGCGCGCTGACCGAATCGGCCTTGAGCAGGATCTCGTCGCGAAAATCGATCGCCAGGATGCGGCCCTGATGGTAGATGCCCTTGCCGCCGAACATGCGCCGGATCGTCACCGGCCCGAGCGCCTGGAACATCTCTTCAATCCCGTCGCGATCCAAGTTCCGCTCCTGTTTCTCGCCGCGCCTTATAGCGTATGATAGCCCCGATCCTTGTAGATGAGCGCCGGGCGATGGTCGCCGAAGGAAACGCCCATCACCTCGCCGATCAGCACCATATGGGTCGCCATGACCGTGACTTCGACGAGCCGGCAATCGAAGGCCGCCAGCGCATTCTTCAGCACCGGAGCACCCGTCGCAAGCTCCTGCCAGTCGCCAAGGGCGAAACGCTCTTGCGGTGTCATCGCAGGGTCACGGCCGGAAAAGGCGTTGGCGAGATGGATCTGGTCCGCAGCGAGCGCGTTCAGCGCGAAATGGCCGCTCTTCTCGAAGATCGCGTTCTTGGAATTCGAGGCGTTGACGCAGGCAAGCACCATGGCCGGGCTGTCGGAGACCGAGCAGGCGGCGGTGATCGTGACGCCGCGTCTTTCGCCGTCATGCGCGGTCGTGACGATCTGAACATGGCCGGCATAACGGCTCATGGCATCGCGGTAAAGCGACGGATCCAGCGTCGATCTGTCCAACACGGCATTCTCCTTTGACACTGGAGATACATGGCGAAAATGAACGCAAATGTAACCCCCGAACGCCGAATTTTCCTGTCTCTTTCAGGACAATGGCCGGGTTTGGGACTTTTCCCTTTGACGCCCGAAGCCCGATCCGTACAAAGGAAACGATCGCGATCCATGGGTTGAAGATGAAGAGCGCCGTCCTTGCCAGCGTGTTTGCCGCCGTCGCCTCGCCTGCCTTCGCGGCCGGCCTGACCTTCGCCGTCGTGGCCCCCACGGAAGGACCGCTCGCCATTCTCGGCCAGCAGGTGCGCGATGGCGCCCGCTTTGCCGCCGCCGCCAATGGCGACACCGTGGTCGAGATCGCGGAAGCCTGCGACGAAACCGATGGCGAAGGCATCGCCGGGCAGATCATCGCCGCGGACGCACGCGCCGCCATCGGCTTCCTCTGCACGGAAGGGCTTGCCGCCGCCCTGCCGGCGCTTGCCGAAGCGAAGATCCCCGCCATCACGCTCTCCGTGCGCTCCGGCATTCTCATGGAAGATGCGCTGAAGAAAAAATGGCCGCTCTTCCGGCTGGCGCCCGGCCCGAAGGCGGAAGCGGAAAAGGCCGTCGAGGTCATCACGCGCCACTGGAAATCGGAACCCTTCGCCCTCATCGACGACGGCACGATCCATGCGCGCGAACTGGTGGAGGCCGTGCGTCTCCAGCTGGAAGAGATCGGCATGAAGGCCACCTTCGTCGATACGTTCCGCCCCGCCCAGGAACAGCAACTGACGCTGGTGCGCCGGCTTGCCAAAACGGGCGTCACCCGTGTCTTCGTCGGCGGCGACCGGACCGATGTCGCCGTGATCGCCCGCGACGCGAAGGCGGAGAAGATCTCGCTCGCCCTGCTGGGCGGCGAAGCGCTCCTGGGCGCCGATCCGCTGGTTCCGATGACGGACGGTGTGCAGGCGATCGCCCTGCCCGATTACCAGACCCTGCCGGAGGGAAGGCCCGTGGCCGCTGCCATGCAGGCCGAGGGCATCGTGGCGGAAGGTTATGTGCTGCCGGCCCATGCCGCCGTAAGCGTGGTGGCTGCGGCCGCGGCCGAAGGCGGCGACCTCATCGAAAAACTCACGGCCGGCAGCTTTGCCACCGCTCTCGGCCCTGTCGCCTTCGGCAGCGATCACGAATTGCGGGACAATCCCTATCGCCTGCTGGTGTGGCGCGACGGCGCCTTCACGCCGGCCGATGCCGAGAAGGAAGGCGAATAGATGCACCCCGGCCCGAAAAACCGCATCACGGATGTCGCGGGCCTCATGGTTGGCAATGCGACGGACCACGCGCTGCGCTCCGGCGTGACGGTCGTGCTCTGCGAAGAGCCGGCAATCGCGGCCGTCCAGGTGCTGGGCGGCGCGCCCGGCACCCGCGAGACGGACCTTCTCGAACCGCACAACACGGTGCAGACGGTCGATGCCGTGGTGCTTTCCGGCGGCTCCGCCTTCGGGCTCGATGCCGCCTCCGGCGTGCAGGCCGGGCTGCGGGAGGCCGGCCGCGGCTTCGCCGTCGGCCCGCACCACATTCCCATCGTGCCGGCCGCCATCCTGTTCGATCTCATGAACGGCGGCGACAAGGACTGGGGTCGCTACCCGCCCTATCGCGAGCTGGGCTATGCGGCGCTGGCCGCCGCGGCGGAGGATTTCGAGACCGGCAGCACCGGCGCCGGAACCGGGGCGCTCACCGCCACCTTCAAGGGCGGGCTCGGCTCCGCATCCAGCGTGCTCGATAACGGTTTCACCGTCGGGGCGCTTGTCGCGGTCAATGCGCTCGGGTCCGCGACGGTCGGCGATAGCAGGCATTTCTGGGCAGCACCCTTCGAGGAGGACGGCGAATTCGGCGGGCTCGGCCTGCCCGCGCCTTTTCCCCCGGAAGCAAGGCTGCCACGGACGAAAATGTCGCGCAACCCGACCGGCACGGAAAACACGACCATCGCCGTCATCGCAACCGACGCCATCCTGACCAAGGCGGAGGCGAAGCGTCTGGCGATCGCCGCCCATGACGGCTTTACCCGCGCGCTGTGGCCGGCGCATACGCCCTTCGACGGCGACCTCGTCTTCGCGCTCGCCACCGGCCGCAGCGGGCGCACACCGGCACCGGAGGATTTCGTCGAGTTGGGCGCGGCCGCCGCATCGACCATGGCCCGCGCCATCGCGCGCGGCGTGCACGACGCCAAGCCGATGGCGGGCGACGTCATGCCGAGCTGGGCGACGGGCTAATTCGCCCGTTGTTCCCCCCTGCGGGGAATGATATGGCCACGCGCATATCCTGCCCTATCCTTTTCCGAGGAGCCTGACATGACCCTTCCCATCCGGATCGCGCCCTCCATTCTCGCCGCCGACTACGCCAGGCTCGGCCAGGAAGTGCGCGACGTCGTCGCCGCCGGCGCCGACTGGGTCCATCTCGACATCATGGACGGGCATTTCGTGCCGAACATCTCCTTCGGCCCCGATGTCATCAAGGCGCTGCGCCCGCACACCGATGCCTTCTTCGACTGCCACCTGATGATCTCGCCGGCCGACCCGTATCTCGAGGCCTTCGCCAAGGCGGGCTGCGACAGCATCACCGTGCATGCCGAGGCCGGGCCGCATCTCGACCGCTCGCTGCAGGCGATCCGTGCGCTCGGCAAGCGCGCCGGCGTATCGATCAACCCGGCGACCTCCGAAAGCGTGCTGGACTACCTCCTGGACAAGATCGACCTCATCCTCGTCATGACGGTCAATCCCGGCTTCGGCGGCCAGAAATTCATTCCGGCGATGCAGGAGAAGCTGCGCCGCGTGCGCAAGATGGTCGGGGACCGGCCGATCGACATCCAGGTGGATGGCGGCATCGCGGTCGATACGATCGCCATTCCCGCGGCGGCGGGCGCGAATGTCTTCGTCGCGGGCTCGGCCATCTTCGGCGGCGGCCACATCGACGCCTATCGCAAAACCATCGAGACGCTCCGCGCCAATGCGGAGGGAGCTCGCGCTTGAGGATCCTGCGCAACGCCGCGACGGCGCTTGCCGCCTGTCTCCTGATGGCGACGGGCGCCTTGGGCGGGGACTTTTCCACCTTCCAGTCCATCGGCTTCTCGCCCGACGGCAAGGTCTACGCCTTCGAGGAATTCGGCGTTCAGGACGGCTCCGGCTTTCCCTATTCCACGATCTATTTCATCGACACGGAAAAGGACGCCTACCTGCCGGACACGCCGGTGCGCGTGCGCATCGATGACGAACAGGCCGGGCTTTCCAAAGCGCGGGCGGATGCAATGGCCAAGGCCGCACCGATGATCGAGGAGAACAGGCTTCTCGACAATCCCGGCGTGCTCGCCGCGTTCAACCCGATGGGGCAGCTCGGCGTGGACCGCAGCCGCATCGAATACTACCCCTTCGCCATCGAGCCCATGCCGGGCGGAAGCTATGCCCTTGCGCTCGACGAGATCGCGCTGCCGCTGCCGGAAAAATGCCGTGACGTGACGCCCCATGGCGGCAAGGGCTTCCGCCTGCGCCTCGTGCAGGATGACGGCAAGCCGGTGGACCGCACGGTCTACGAGGACAAGCGGGTTCCCGACAGCCGCAATTGCCCGCTGACCTACCAGCTCTCCGGGGCGCTGACCTTCCCTGTGCAAAGCGGCAAGCGGGTGCATGTGGCGCTGGTGCTGGTGCGCAGCGTCGGTTTCGAGGGCGACAACGGCCGGTGGATCGCCGTGCCCTTCCGGCCCTGACATGAAGCAGACGGCATCCGTGACGGGCTGGAGACATTCGGGGTCCGGCCATCCCTTGCCGCCGGTTTTCCCATCGCCGGCTCTCTGTCTCGGCGGGGCGCTGTGCTGGGGCATCGCGATGGCGGCATGCGCCTACGTCTCGCTCGTCATGCACGACCGGCTGCCGTCCTTTCACCTGCGCCGGCTTCTAGTCACCTATTTCGCCGGCGGTACCGCCGCCTGGCCGATCGTGCTGCCGATGGCACGCTTCCTCTCGCGCCGGCGTGGCATCGAGGCCCGCTTTGCTGCCCATTTCGCGCTGCTGAGCGTGGGAACCGTGTCCATCACGGCACTTGTCTTCGCGCTGGACTACCGCCTGTTCTATGCCCAGTGGCACGAACCCTTCGGCACGGTCATCTGGGCCTTCCAGTTCGCTTTCACCACGGCGGGCGCGATCTACCAGTTTCTCGTCATGGGCCTCGGGCTCTATCTTCCGGTCGGGCTGCCGGTGCTTGCCGGCGCCAGTCTGTGGCTTGCCCGCTCCATGTCGACCGCCATGCGTTGAGCTTGCCGCCCATCTTTGCTAAAGCGGCGGCAATTCCCACCTTCCCAAGGAAAGTCTAGAGCCGATGATCCCTCGCTATTCCCGACCGGACATGGTCGCCATCTGGTCGCCCGAAACGAAGTTCCGCATCTGGTTCGAGATCGAAGCCCATGCCTGCGATGCGCTGGCAGACCTCGGCGTCATCCCGAAGTCGGCCGCCGAAACGATCTGGGAAAAGGGTGGCAAGGCCGAATTCGACGTCGCCCGCATCGACGAGATCGAGGCCGTCACCAAGCATGACGTCATCGCGTTCCTGACGCACCTTGCCGAATTCGTCGGTCCCGACAGCCGCTTCGTGCATCAGGGCATGACCTCCTCCGACGTGCTGGACACCACCTTCAACATCCAGCTCGTGCGCGCTGCCGATATCCTGCTGGCCGACATGGATCGCGTTCTGGCGGCGCTGAAGGCCCGCGCCTTCGAGCACAAGGACACGATCCGCATCGGCCGCAGCCACGGCATCCACGCCGAACCCACCACGATGGGCCTGACGCTCGCCCGCTTCTATGCCGAGATGGACCGCAACCGCGCCCGTCTCGTGGCCGCCCGCGCGGAAATCGCGACCGGCGCGATCTCCGGCGCCGTCGGCACCTTCGCCAATATCGATCCGCGCGTCGAGGAGCATGTCTGCGAAAAGCTCGGCCTGGTGCCGGAGCCGGTCTCCACGCAGGTCATCCCGCGCGACCGTCATGCCATGTTCTTCGCGACGCTGGGCGTCATCGCGTCCTCCATCGAGAATGTCGCGATCGAAATCCGCCACATGCAGCGCACGGAAGTCCTGGAAGCCGAAGAGTTCTTCTCGCCCGGCCAGAAGGGTTCGTCGGCCATGCCGCACAAGCGCAACCCGGTTCTCACGGAAAACCTGACGGGTCTGGCCCGCCTCGTGCGCATGGCCGTGACGCCCGCCATGGAGAACGTCGCGCTGTGGCACGAGCGCGATATCTCGCATTCCAGCGTCGAGCGCGGCATCGGCCCGGACACCACCATCACCCTCGATTTCGCGCTGAACCGTCTGGCCGGCGTCATCGAGAAGCTGGTGATCTATCCGGACAACATGCTCAAGAATCTCAACAAGTTCCGCGGCCTTGTTCATTCGCAGCGCGTCCTGCTTGCCCTTACGCAAGCCGGAACCTCGCGCGAGGACGCCTATCGCCTCGTGCAGCGCAATGCCATGAAGGTCTGGGAACAGGGCAAGGACTTCCTCGAGGAGCTTCTGGCCGACGCGGAAGTGCGTGCAGCGCTTTCCGAGGAAGAGATCCGCGAAAAGTTCGATCTCGGCTATCACACCAAGCACGTCGACACGATCTTCCGCCGCGTCTTCGGCACGGTCTGACGTCCCGACAGGTACGAACGGGCGATGGCGCAGCACGCGTCATCGCCGCCACCCCTTGAATTCCGCACGCACCGACAGCACATCCGCGCCCATGAAAGTTTCGGAAGCAGACATCCTCATCATTCCCGGCTACACGAATTCGGGCCCGGACCACTGGCAGAGCCGCTGGGAGCAGAAGCTCTCGACGGCGCGGCGCGTCGAGCAGGCGGAATGGACAAAACCGGTGCGCGAGGATTGGGTTCAACGCGTCGTGGAAGAGGTGGCGGCCGCCACGAAGCCCGTCGTGCTCGTCGGCCATTCGCTGGGCGTGACGGCAGCCGTCCACGCCGCTCCGCACTTCGACAACAAGGTCGCAGGCGCCTTCTTCGTCGCACCGCCTGACGTCGCCAACCCCGATATCCGCCCGAAGCATCTCATGACCTTCGGTCCCTACCCGCGCGATCCGCTGCCCTTTCCGTCCGTCGTCGTGGCAAGCCGCAACGATCCCTTCGGCACCTATGAACATGCCGACGACATCGCCGCCGCCTGGGGATCGCTGCTTCTCGACGCCGGCGAAGCAGGCCACATCAATGCGCAGTCCGGTCACGGCCCCTGGCCGGAGGGTACGATGGTCTTCGCGCAGTTCCTCAGCAAGCTGAAAGCTTAGCAACTCGTCATTAAGAGGAAATTCATAGAAATCCGCCAATCTTGCGCCCCTGAGTTGATAACAGGCGCTTTTTATGGCCAAACCGTCCGGTTCGCCCCCCGATACCGTGCGAAAAACGGATAACGAGCCGTTCTATCGCAGGCTTTTTGCGCGTTCCAGTTTCGGATTTGCCGCGCTCGATGCAGAGCGGCGCATCATTGACGCCAATGATGCCCTGCTGCGTGCCTTTGGCATTTCGTCCATTGCGGAACTCCCGACCTTCGACGCCTGTATTTCTGCGTGCGACCGGGCGATCCTGCCCTTCGCCATGCGCAAGGAGCTGACCGAGCAGGCCCCGTTGGAAATCCGCCTGCAACGTCCTGACGGCGATGAATTCTGGGTGCTCGCCTCCTTTATCGAACCGCCTGCCCTGCCCGGTGACGACCTTGCGCCCGACATGATCGTGCAATTCCTGGATGTGGACGAGCGCAAGCGCAATGCTCTTGAACTGGCCGAGCGCGAGAGCCGCTGGAACCACGCGCTCGAATCGGCCGGCCAGGGTGTGTGGGATCACGATTTTGCGCGCGACCAGCGCTTCTACTCCCGCCAGTGGTGCACGATACGGGGCCGGCAACCGCACGAGACCTACGATTCCGCTCTCGACGAATGGATCGGCAACGTGCATCCCGATGATCGTGAGCACGTGCTTGCGGCCATCGCACGGCAGGAGAGCGGAGAGACTTACTTCAGCGTCTTCTCCTACCGCGAACGCCACAAGGATGGCCGCTGGGTCTGGATCGAAAGCCGCGGCGCCGTGGTGGAATACGGACAGGACGGCAAGCCGAGCCGCATCGCCGGCACCGATACCGACATCACCGATCGCAAGGAAGCGGAAGAACGGCTTTCACAGATGTCGCGGCGCCTGGAACTGGCGCTCGACGTCTCGCGCGTCGGCGTGTTCGAGGTCGATCTCAAGTCCAATACGGTGAACTGGGACGACCGCATGATCGAGATGTACGACCTGCGGGAAGCGCCCGATATCGGCAGCTGGGAGAGAGCCCTGCATCCCGACGACCGGCATGTGGCGGAGAATGTCGTCGCCAACGGCCTCGCGAACAACGTGGATTTCGCCAATGCATTCCGCATCATCAGGGGCGATGGCGAGATCCGCCATCTGCGCGGCCGCGCCGCCCCTTACACGGACATGGCCGGCGTACCCCGACTCATCGGCGCGAACTGGGACGTGACCGAGGATGTCCAGATCCAGGAAGAACTGAAGCGTGCGAAGGACCTCGCGGAAGCTCGCAACGAGGCGCTGGAGATCGCGCGCGCACGGATCGAGTACACGTCGCTGCACGATCACCTGACGGGCCTGCCGAACCGGCGTTATCTCGATTCCACGATGGAAGATGCTGCCCGACGGGCGGAGCTGGACGGTAGCCGGCTTGCGGTACTCCATATCGACCTCGACCGCTTCAAGGAGATCAACGACACGCTCGGCCATGACGCCGGCGATCAGATGTTGATACATGCCGCCGGCGTATTGTCAGATCTGAAATCCGCCAGCGATTTCGTCGCCCGCATTGGCGGCGACGAATTCGTCTTTCTTTCCGCAGGGCCGGCGCCACGCAACCTAGCTTCGCTCGCCGAAGCGATCGTCACGGACATGCGCAAACCCGTCACCTTCAACGGGCATATCTGTCGCTTCGGCGCCAGCGTCGGCATCGCCAGCCAATCGGGCGCGGCGATAGATGCACGGCAGTTGCTGGTCAATGCCGACCTCGCGCTCTACCGCGCCAAGAACCGCGGCCGAAGCCGGCATGAATTCTTCACCAGCGATTTCCAGGCGCAGATCATCACCAACAAGCAGACGGCCGACGACATTCTGTCCGGTGTCGAACAGGGCCGCTTCCTGCCCTACTACCAGCCGAAATTCTGCGCCCGCACGCTCGATATCGTCGGCGTGGAAACGCTGGCGCGCTGGAATCATCCGACACGCGGCATCCTGACCCCGGACGCCTTCCTCAAGATCGCGGAAGACCTGGACTGCGTGGCGACAATCGACCGCATCGTGCTCGACAAGTCGCTTGCCGACTTCGCGCAATGGCGGCGGCTCGGCCTTGGGATAGATCAAATCTCGGTCAACGTCTCATCCAAGCGCCTGCACGACCCCGAGCTCGCACGCGCGCTCCGCGCGCTGGATATCGCGCCGAAATCGCTGTCCTTCGAACTGCTGGAATCCATCTTCCTGGATGACTGCGACCATGTCGTTCTGGAAAACCTCGCGGAAATCCGCAATCTCGGCATCGATATCGAAATCGACGACTTCGGCACCGGCCACGCCTCCATCGTCAGCCTGATGAAGCTCAGGCCACGCCGCCTCAAGATCGACCGGCAGCTCGTCAAGCCCGTCAGCCGGTCGCCCGCGCAGCGAAAGCTCGTCGGCACGATCATCGAGATCGGCCGTTCGCTGGATATCGAGGTGATTGCGGAGGGTGTCGAGACGCCCGCCCATGTCACCATCATGCGCGACCTCGGCTGCGACAGCCTGCAGGGCTATGCGCTGGCGCGTCCCATGCCGGCCGAGGCGATACCGGATTTCGTGCGCCGACAGGACTGGCGGAAACTGGCGGGCGGCGCCTGTGACATTCACGACGCTTCCCCGCACCTCGTCAGCAGCTAGACAGCAAAAAGCCGCCGGGCGAGAGGCACGGCGGCTTTCGAATGCTGTTTGCGGCCAATCGCTCAGCCGGCTTCGATCTGTGACACGGCGACGGCGAGAAGCTCGACCATCTGCAGGCGGATCTCGTCTTCGCTGCGCGCAACACCGGCTGCGTCGAAGTCGGCCTTGACCTTGCGCACGACATCCTCGTGGCCTGCTTCTTCGAAGTCGGCGGCGACGACCTCCTTGGCATAGGCGTCGGCATCGTCACCGCTCTTGCCCAGCAGGCCGGCAGCCCAGAGGCCGAGCAGCTTGTTGCGGCGTGCTTCCGCCTTGAAGCGAAGCTCCTCATCAAGCGCAAACTTGGCTTCGAAGGCCTTTTCCCGATCGTTGATGCTGGCCATAGATTACTCCCGTCGATTCTTTTGCCCCGTTTGGGCTTCCAAGCCCATAAATCAAAACGCCGGGAAAAGTGCAATGCGAACTTTTGTCCCGCCGTAACTTCACCGAAACGCCGGAAATCGGGGGATCGGGCGGAACGCCGATTGTTAAACTGCGGCATTTCGTTTATGGGAGCGCAAACGAACCACACCCGCGCAGCCCAAGAGCGCCAACAACCGAGATAAAAACCATGAACCGTCGCCGCCGTATCTACGAGGGCAAGGGCAAGATTCTTTATGAGGGTCCCGAGCCGGGCACGCTGATCCAGTTTTTCAAGGACGACGCCACCGCCTTCAACAAGAAGAAGCATGACGTCATCGACGGCAAGGGCGTGCTGAACAACCGGATCTGCGAATATCTCTTCACGCAGCTGAACAAGATGGGCATTCCGACCCATTTCATCCGCCGCCTCAACATGCGCGAGCAGCTGATCAAGGAAGTCGAGATCATCCCGCTCGAAGTGGTCGTGCGCAACGTGGCCGCAGGCTCGCTGTCCAAGCGCCTCGGCATCGAGGAAGGCACCGTCCTTCCCCGCTCGATCATCGAATTCTACTTCAAGGCCGATGCGCTCGAGGACCCGATGGTCTCCGAGGAACACATCACGGCCTTCGGCTGGGCGAGCCCCCAGGAACTCGACGACATCATGGCGCTCGCCATCCGCGTCAACGACTTCCTGTCCGGCCTCTTCCTCGGCGTCGGCATCCAGCTCGTCGATTTCAAGATCGAATGCGGCCGTCTCTACGAAGGCGACATGATGCGCATCATCATCGCCGACGAGATCTCGCCGGACAGCTGCCGTCTCTGGGACATCGCGACCCAGGAAAAGATGGACAAGGACCGTTTTCGCCGGGACATGGGCGGACTTCTGGAAGCCTACCAGGAAGTGGCCCGCCGCCTCGGCGTCATCAATGAGAACGAGCCCGTGCGCGGCACCGGCCCCGTTCTGGTGAAATAACACGCTCCCAAGGATGGAACGATAGACATGATCAAGGCACGCGTAACGGTTACGCTGAAGAACGGTGTTCTCGACCCGCAGGGCAAGGCGATCGAAGGCGCCCTCGGCAGCCTCGGTTTCGACGGCGTCGGCCAGGTCCGCCAGGGCAAGGTCTTCGACCTCGAGCTTGAGACCGCCGACCGCGCCAAGGCTGAAGCCGATCTCAAGGCCATGTGCGAGAAGCTGCTGGCCAACACGGTAATCGAGAATTATACTATCGCCCTCGCCTGACGGTTGAAGGGACGAAGCAATGACGGATATTTCGCAGGAGTTAATGTTCGAGCTCATGAAGCGTATCCAGTCTGACCTTACCACGTTTAAGGACGGACAGCGGGATATGCGGCAGGATATCGTGAGCCTGCGAAATCACATGCATGTCATGCAAGGGGACGTCAACAACCTACACAGCAGCATGGCTCAGGTGTTGACACGTCTCGACCGTATCGAAAACCGCCTCGAATTGCGTGAACTCGCCGAGGCCCAGGCAAGGTTTGAACCACACCCATGAAGTCCGCCGTCGTCCAGCTCCCCGGCCTTAACCGTGACCGCGACATGATCGCGGCGCTGACCAAGATTTCGGGCGTTGCGCCCGTCACCGTCTGGCAGACCGAAACGGACCTGCCGGATGTCGACCTGATCGTCATCCCCGGCGGCTTCTCTTATGGTGATTATCTGCGCTGCGGTGCCATTGCCGCGCGCATGCCCGTCATGCAGGCGATCAAGGCGAAGGCCGAGGCCGGCGTGAAGGTTCTCGGCGTCTGCAACGGCTTCCAGATCCTGCTTGAGGCGGGCCTTCTGCCGGGCGCGCTGATGCGCAACGCCTCGCTGAAATTCGTCTGCCGCGAGGTGAAGCTGGAAGTGGTGAACGCCGATACGGATTTCACCCGCGCCTATGACAAGGGCCAGATCATCCGCTGCCCCGTCGCCCACCACGACGGCAACTATTTCGCCGATGCCGAGACGCTCGCCGCCATCGAAGGCAACGGCCAGGTCGTCTTCCGCTATGCTGACGGTACCAATCCCAACGGCTCGATCAACGACATTGCCGGCGTGATGAACGCCAAGGGCAACGTGCTCGGCCTGATGCCGCATCCGGAAAACCTCATCGAAGCCGCCCATGGCGGCTCGGATGGCCGCGGCCTCTTCGCATCGGTGCTCGACGTAATCGCTGCTTAACCGGTCCTTGTTATCAAGGGCGCATGTTCGCTTTCGAAAGGCTTTCCATGCGCCCTCTTCCGTCCGTCAAGCTCATCCTGCCGCTCGCTCTCGCCGCGGCTCTGGCCGGCTGCCAGACGAAGACACCGGCGCCGAGGCCAAACGGCGCGGCCCTGCCGACGATGGAGCGCGTTGCGCTCGGCGCCAATGCCTGCTGGTTCAAGTCGGGTGATCCGGCCTTCAAGGCCTATCGCCTTGCGCCCGAGCTGAATTCCTTCTCCGGTCGGCCGCGCATTCTTGTCGTCCACCGCAATTCGCCGGAATCGCGCCCGCTGCTCGTCGTGCAGGCTGAAGGCAATCCCGCCAAGCTCGACGCCTTCGGTCCGCTGATGAGCGAGCCGGTCGGCGCCCGCATCGCAACCGACGTCCGGCGTTGGGCGGCCGGCGGCAAGGGCTGCTGAGCCTCAGTTCCAGTAAAACGATTTTGCGACCTCCCGCCGCGCCTCGCTGCGGGAGATGCCGATATCCTCGAGCTGCGCGTCGGTGAGATCGAGGAGCGCATAGCGCGTGCGCCGCTTCATGACCCAAATCCGGTAGACACGCACCGTCCGCCGCAAAAGCGAGCACACCGGAAAGACCGGCGCCCGGATGGCTTGGGAGCGAATTGCATCGATTGTCATCATATTTCTCCTGAACTTGTCACAGGGCGTGTGACAATTGGTGCATTCAGGAAATAATTGACTCCATCGGCGGTGCAATATATGAATTGGCACCATGACAAATTGGCTCCCCAATCTTCAGGCCACGGACGGCCCGCTCTATGTCCGCATTGCCGACCAGATCGAGCAGGCGATCGGCATCGGCGCCCTTCCCGCCGGCAGCAAGCTGCCGCCGCAACGCAATCTCGCCTATGACATCGGCGTCACCATCGGCACCGTCAGCCGCGCTTATGCGATGGTGCGCGAGCGCGGTCTTGTCAGCGGCGAGGTCGGACGCGGGACCTATGTGCTGGGCTCGGGCGACAACGACAGCGCCGCCGCGGTCGATACCGTCAGCGCCCGCCTGATCGGCACCCGGGCGTCGAGCGCGCCACCCGGCAAGCTGCGCTTCGACACGACGGCGGCCACCAATGTCGGCCAGTCCTCGGCCATCACGGATATCGTCGCAGCGATCTGCCGTGAGCAGCCGAGCGAGATTGCGAGTTATACGCGCAGCTTTCCGGCCGACTGGCTGGAAGCCGGGCGCCGCTGGCTGAAGCACGGCGACTGGCAACCCGGCCATGACAGCATCGTTCCCACGCTCGGCGCCCACGCCGCCGTCATCGCCGCAGTTTCGGTCATCACCGCGCCGGGCGACCGCATCGTCTTCGAACATGTCACCTATTCGCAGGTCAGCCGCGGCACGGCGCTGATCGGCCGCCAGAGCGTACTGGTGGATTCAGATGCCGACGGCGTGCTTCCTGATGATTTCGAGCGGGTCTGCGTCCAGCAGCACCCCAAGCTCGCCTTTCTCATGTCGTCGGCCCAGAACCCGACGCTCGCCACCATGCCGGAAGACCGGCGGCGCGCGATTGCCGCCATCGCCAAGCGGCACAATGTCTTCCTCGTGGAGGACAATCTCTACGGCGGATCGACGGAGAACGGCCTGCCGCTCATCGCGGAGCTGGCGCCGGACCGCACCTTCCTCGTTGGCGGGCTTTCCAAGAGCGTCGCGGCAGGCGTGCGTGGCGGATGGATCGCCTGCCCGCCGCACCTTGCCCAGCGCGTGCGCATCGCCCACAAGATGGTGAGCGGCGGCCTGCCGTTCCTGCTCGCCGAGCTTGCCGCGCGGCTGGTGCTATCAGGCACGGCGGAAGCCATTCGGGCGCGGGTTTCCGACGAGGTGATGGCACGCGAGGCGCTCGTCCGCGAGATCTTCGCCGGCCTCGAGTTCAATTCGCATCCGCGCGTGCCCTTCGTCTGGCTCAAGCTGCCCGACCCCTGGCTTTCGGGCACCTTCCGGCAGGCGGCCTTCGCCGAGGACGTGCTCATCGACGACGAGGACGAGTTCAAGGCGGGCCGTTCGGAAAAGACCTTCCATCGGGTGCGGATCGGCATTTCCTCGCCGGAAAACCGGCAGGATGTGGTTGCCGGCCTCACAAGGCTGCGCAGGCTCATCACGTCGGGGCCGAGCGGTTATGACAGCCCGGCCTGAAAGCCGTGCCCGCCTGTGATTCCCGGTCATTTTCCTGTCGCGCTGCACGGCGGCATGGGGTAAAGAGACCCCAATCCTGCCCTCCACGACAAGACGAGCGACGATGACCATTTCGAACACCCGCCCGATCACTCCGGAGCTGATTGCCGCCCATGGGCTGAAGCCGGACGAATACGACCGCATCCTTTCGCTGATCGGCCGCGAACCCACCTTCACCGAGCTCGGCATCTTCTCGGCCATGTGGAACGAGCACTGCTCGTACAAATCCTCCAAGCGCTGGCTGCGCACGCTGCCGACCAAGGGTCCGCGCGTCCTCCAGGGCCCCGGCGAGAATGCCGGCGTCGTCGACATCGATGACGGCGACTGCGTCGTCTTCAAGATGGAGAGCCACAACCACCCGTCCTATATCGAGCCTTATCAGGGCGCGGCGACCGGCGTCGGCGGCATCCTGCGCGACGTCTTCACCATGGGCGCGCGGCCCATCGCCGCCATGAACGCGCTGCGCTTCGGCGAGCCGGATCACCCGAAGACCCGCCACCTCGTTTCCGGCGTCGTCGCCGGCGTGGGCGGATACGGCAACTCCTTCGGCGTTCCGACCGTCGGCGGCGAGGTCGAGTTCGACCCGCGCTACAACGGCAACATCCTCGTCAACGCCTTCGCCGCCGGCCTTGCCAAGTCGAACGCCATCTTCCTGTCGGAAGCCAAGGGTGTGGGCCTGCCGGTCGTCTATCTCGGCGCCAAGACCGGCCGTGACGGCGTGGGCGGTGCGACCATGGCATCCGCCGAATTCGACGAGACGATCGAAGAGAAGCGCCCGACCGTGCAGGTCGGCGATCCCTTCACCGAAAAATGCCTGCTGGAAGCCTGCCTCGAGCTGATGCAGACCGGCGCCGTCATTGCCATCCAGGACATGGGTGCGGCCGGCCTCACCTGCTCGGCCGTGGAAATGGGCGCCAAGGGCGACTTGGGCATCGAACTGAACCTCGATCTGGTTCCGGTCCGCGAAGAGCAGATGACTGCCTACGAGATGATGCTGTCGGAAAGCCAGGAGCGCATGCTCATGGTTCTCGAACCCGCCAAGGAAGAGGTCGCCAAGGCGATCTTCGTGAAGTGGGGTCTGGCCTTCGCCATCGTCGGCTACACCACGGACGACCTGCGCTTCCGCATCCTTCACCAGGGCGAGGAAGTGGCGAACCTGCCGATCAAGGACCTCGGCGACCAGGCCCCGGAATACGACCGCCCATGGCGCGAACCCGGCAAGCCCGCGCCGCTGCCGGCCAATCTGGTTGCTGAACCGGAAAACTACGGCGAGGCCGTTCTCAAGCTGGTCGGCTCGCCCAATCAGTCGAGCCGCCGCTGGGTCTATGAGCAGTACGACACGCTCATCCAGGGCAATTCGCTGCAGATCCCCGGCGGCGACGCCGGCGTCGTGCGCGTCGAAGGCCATGCCAGCAAGGCGCTTGCCTTCTCCTCCGACGTCACCCCGCGCTACGTCGAGGCCGATCCGTTCGAAGGCGGCAAGCAGGCCGTCGCCGAATGCTGGCGGAATATCACGGCGACCGGCGCCGAACCGCTTGCCTCCACCGACAACCTGAATTTCGGCAACCCCGAAAAGCCCGAAATCATGGGCCAGTTCGTCAAGGCCATCGAAGGCATCGGCGAGGCCTGCCGCGCGCTCGATTTCCCGATCGTCTCCGGCAACGTCTCGCTCTACAACGAGACGAACGGCATCGCGATCCTGCCGACGCCCACCATTGCCGGCGTCGGTCTGCTGCACGACTGGTCGGTCATGGCCAAGATCGGCGGCGCGAAGGACGGCGACCAGCTGATCCTCATCGGCACCGATGGCAGCCATCTCGGCCAGTCCGTCTACCTGCGCGACGTCGTCGGCAAGATCGACGGCCCCGCCCCGGAAGTGGACCTGCATGCGGAACGCCGCAACGGCGATTTCGTGCGCTCGGCCATCCGCAACGGCCAGGTCACCGCCTGCCACGACATTTCCTCCGGCGGCCTCGCCATCGCGCTCGCCGAAATGGTCATGGCCTCCGGCAAGGGCGTCAGGGTGGACCTGTCGGATGCCAATGGCCCTGCGCATGCCGTTCTGTTCGGCGAAGACCAGGCCCGCTACGTGATCGCGGTCCCCGCCGACCTCGCGAACTTCATCTGCGCCAGCGCGGAAGGCGCGGGCGTGCCGTTCCGCCGCCTGGGCACCGTCGGCGGCGACGCACTTGCCGTGGACGGCCTGTTGTCGCTGTCGATTGAGCAATTGCGCAACACCCATGAATCGTGGTTCCCTGACTTCATGGATGGCAACGGCACCGCCGCTGCCGCCGCGGAATAAATAAGGGAGCAGTTTCATGGCCATGTCACCGGGCGATATCGAAGACCTCATCAAATCCGGCATTCCGGGAGCGAAGGTGGTCATCCGCGATCTTGCCGGCGACGGCGACCATTATGCTGCCGAGGTCGTCGCGGAAGCCTTCCGCGGCAAGACCCGCGTGCAGCAGCACCAGATGGTCTATGACGCGCTGAAGGGCAATATGGGCGGCGTGCTGCACGCCCTTGCCCTCCAGACCTCCATTCCGGACTGACGCCATGGCTGGCCTTCTCAACGAACTCGTCAGCGGCGTGGTCGATGCAGCCCTCAAGGAGGTGCTGAAGAAGACCGGCGTGCGCAAGGCCACAACGACCAAGCGTACGCGCCGCAAGACCACGACGCGCAAGAAGGCCTCCGGCGGGCTTCTCGGCGATATCATCGAGGCAGCCCTGAAGCCGGCCAAGCGGCCGCGCAAGCAGGTGAGCCGGCGTCGCACGGCCGCCAGCCGCAGCAGCCAGCGCAGCCGCTAGACGCGGCTTGCACTGCTCCGCAAACAGGGATCTCGGAACGTGACCGCAGACAACGGCTCGGCCACAAGCGGGCAACCCGGCATCCTTTTTGTCGCCCTCGGTTATATCGCCGCCGTCCTGACCGCGACGACGGTGGTGATCGTGTTGCTTTACTTCTGGTCGGGCGCGAGCGACGGCCTGTTTCAGATTTTCGTCGTCGGCCTCGCCTACACCTTCGGCTGCGCCCTTCCCGGCTTCGTCGTCACGGTCGTCCTTGCGCGCGTTCTCCAGGTGAGGGCGTGGCTGTTCTTCGTGATTGCCGGCGGCATCGACGGCCCGTTCTCGCTGGTGTTCATCGACCGCTCGCTGCTGAGCGACGCCCTCGCTGTCATGGTCCTCGCCGGCGGTCTGGCCGGCGGCCTGATCTACTGGCTCGTTGCCTATTATCGCCGCGGTGGCGCGCCTGCCTGAAAAGCACGGCATGCATTTTTTGCACGCGGACTTCTGGCAATTGTCACACGAGGTTGTTATCTAGGGCAAATGGTTCATCCCATCGGCCCTTGAAGCCGATTTGCTAGGGAATATGGAAATGAGCGGCATCCACGATTTCATCGACAACGAAGTCAAGACCAACGACGTCGTGCTCTTCATGAAGGGCACCCCGGAATTCCCGCAGTGTGGGTTCTCCGGCCAGGTCGTCCAGGTGCTGGATTATGTTGGTGTGGACTACAAGGCGATCAACGTGCTCGCGGACGCCGATATCCGCCAGGGCATCAAGGACTATTCCAACTGGCCGACCATTCCCCAGCTCTATGTGAAGGGCGAATTCCTCGGCGGTTGCGACATCGTGCGCGAAATGTTCCAGGCGGGCGAATTGCAGTCCCACCTTCAGGAACAGGGTATTGCGATCAAGGGTGCTGCCTGACGATATGCGGTCTTCTGACTGCCGATATTGCAAAGGCGCCGCAACCCAGCGGCGCCTTCTCTCATTTTTGGAATGAATTGATATGTCCGGACTTTCCCCCGAAGCCGCCCAGCGCCTGAAAGGCATGGGCAAGATAGAATTCATCGCGCTCATGGCGCTGCTGATGGCGCTGAACGCGCTGGCCATCGACATCATGCTGCCGGGTCTCCAGGAGATCGGCGCCAGCCTCGGCGTCGAGAGCGAGAACCACAGGCAATATGTCATCTCGGCCTACCTGATCGGCTTCGCCTTTGCGCAATTGCTGTACGGCCCGGTCTCCGACCGGTTCGGCCGGCGCATTCCCATGTTCGTGGGCCTCGGGATCTATGTCGTGTCCTCGCTTGCCGCGATCCTCGTTCCGAGCTTCACCGCCCTTCTCGTGCTGCGCTTCGTGCAGGGCATCGGCTCGGCGGCCATGCGCGTCATCACCGTGTCCATCGTGCGCGACATCTTCGGCGGCCGCGCGATGGCGGAGGTCATGTCGCTGATCATGATGGTGTTCATGGTCGTTCCCGTCATGGCGCCGGGCATCGGCCAGGTGGTGATGGTCTTCGGCGACTGGCACCTGATCTTCGTCTTCATGGCCGTGATGGCCGCGGCCGTCTGGGCGTGGATGTATTTCCGCCTGCCGGAAACGCTGCATGAGGACGACGTGCGCCCCTTCACGGTGCGCTCGGTGCTTGAGGGCTTCCGCATCGTCCTGACCGATCGTGTGGCGCTCTGTTACACCCTGGCGAGCACCTTCATCTTCGGGGCGCTCTTTGGCTTCATCAACTCCGCGCAGCAGATCTATGTCGGCATCTACGGGCTCGGCGTGTGGTTCCCGGTCGCCTTCGCGGCGGTGGCGGCCTTCATGGCGCTGTCGTCCTTCGTCAATGCCCGCCTCGTCGGTCGCTTCGGCATGCGCCGCCTGTCGCACGGCGCACTCCTCGGCTTCCTCGGCGTGAACGCGCTTTGGCTGGTCCTGACGCTGCTCTGGCCGACGCACCTGCCCTTTGCCCTGTTCCTCGTGCTGTTCGCGCTCGCGATGTTCCAGTTCGGCTGGATCGGCTCGAACTTCAACTCGCTGGCGATGGAACCGCTCGGCCATGTCGCCGGCACCGCCTCCTCAGTGCTCGGCTTCATGGGCACGGCCGGCGGCACGGTGGTGGGCGCCGTCATCGGCCAGTCGTTCAACGGAACCGCCCTGCCGCTCGTGCTCGGCTTCTTCTCGCTTTCCGTAATCGGCCTGGTCTTCGTGCTGATTGCGGAACGAGGCAAGCTCTTCCAGCCGCACAATCAGGCGACGTGACGACAAGCGAAAAGTTCACGAACAGGAAGGGCCCGGTCGCGAAAGCCACCGGGCCTTTTTCATTCTGCCTGAAAACAGCTCAGTCGACGAAGACTTCGCGACGCAGCAGTTCCCAGCTGTCCCTGTCCGGCGCGACCAGTAGGCCACCACCGACATGGTGCGGCTCATAGGGGTTGCCGTCGAAGCGTGCGGCATAAGCGCCGGCTTCCTGTGCGATCAGCGTGCCGGCCAGGTGATCCCAGGGCATCAGCTTGTTGTACATCAGATAATGCAGGTGTCCGCCGGCGAAGGTGCGGTATTCGTGCGCCGCGCAGCGATAGTTCGAAACGAAAGCGACCTTGGCGAGATTGGCCAGCACGCGCGCGCGCCGCTCGCGATCGAAGAAACTCGTCGAGGCCATGCCCGTCATCTCTTCCAGCGGCGCTGCGCCGCGGGCCTTGAGCTTGACGGCCGGGCGGTGGCCGCCGGTCTGCCACGCGCCGCCGCCCTTCTCCGCCATGACGAAATCGTCGCCCATCGGATCGTAGATGATGCCGCCGACCGTCTGGCCGCCGGAGACGATGGCCGCCATCACGCCGAACATCGGAACGCCGGCCGCGAAGTTGAACGTGCCGTCGATCGGGTCGACCACGATGGCGAGATCGGCATCGGCAAGCTTCGGCAGCAGCGCCGGATCGGCCGCAACCGATTCTTCGCCGACGAACAGCGCGCCCGGAAACTGTGCCTCGACCTCGCGCTTGATGAAGCGCTCCGCCGCCTCGTCGGCGATCGTCACGAGATCGTTCGCATCCGCCTTGGTGTGGACGTCACCCTTTGCGAGCGCGCGGAAACGCGGGCGGATTTCGGCTTCGGCCGCCTGTGCGAGCACGAGCGCGAGGGCATTGATATCAATCGTCGTCATTCTTGTCTTACCGTTTCGAGGGAGGAGAAATCGAAGAGCTTCGGATCGAGCAGATGGGAGGGATTGGCATGGCCGAGCGCACGCAGCATGGCGTCCTTGCGACCCGGCATGCGCGTCTCGATATCGGCCAGCATCGCCTTCATGGCGTTGCGCTGCAGCCCGTCCTGCGAGCCGCAGAGATCGCAGGGAATGATCGGAAACTGCATGGCGGCGGCAAATTTCGCCAGATCGTCCTCCGCCGCATAGGCGAGCGGACGCAACACCATCAGGTCGCCCTCGTCGTTGAGGAGCTTCGGCGGCATGGTCGCCAGCCGGCCGCCGTGGAAGAAGTTCATGAAGAAGGTCTCGAGAATATCCTCGCGATGATGTCCGAGCACCAGCGCGTCGCAGCCCTCCTCGCGGGCGATGCGGTAGAGGTTGCCGCGCCGAAGCCGCGAGCACAGCGAGCAATAGGTCGCCCCCGACGGCACCTTTTCCTTCACGATGGAGTACGTGTCGCGATATTCGATGCGATGCGAAACACCGATGGACTTCAGGTATTCCGGCAGGATGTGCTTGGGAAAGTTCGGCTGGCCCTGATCGAGGTTGCAGGCGATCAGTTCGACCGGCAGCAGGCCGCGCCATTGCAAATCCATCAGCAGCGCCAGCAGGCCGTAGCTGTCCTTCCCCCCCGAAAGGCCGATCAGCCAGCGTTTCTGGCCCTTCAACATGGCGAAATCGTCCATCGCCTGCCGCACCTGACGCAGCAGGCGCTTGCGCAATTTGTTGAAGGACACGCTGGACGGCGCAGTCGAAAAGAGCGGATGACGGCCTTCGTCCGGGGTGTCGTCTTCGGTTTCGGCGAGTGCGAGGGTCATGCGCCTGCAATGCCCCGAACCGCCGGCACAATCAAGCCCCGAAGATCGACCAGCCGGTGCGCGCCGCCAGCATTTCGAGCGCCAGCGATCCGAGAAGCGAATTGCCGTTGTCGTTGAGCCCGGGCGACCAGACGGCGACCGACGCCTTTCCCGGCGCGACGGCCAGGATACCCCCGCCCACGCCGCTCTTGCCCGGCAGGCCGACCCGGTAGGCGAAGTCGCCGGAGCCGTCATAATGGCCGCAGGTCAACATCAGCGCATTGATGCGCCGCGCCCGAAGGTGCGAGACCACGCGGTGGCCGGTCAGCGGATTGATGCCGCTGTTGGCGAGGAACAGCCCCGCCCGCGCCAGCTGGCGGCAGCTCAGCGCCAGGGCGCACTGGTGGAAATAGACGCCGAGCACCAATTCGGCGGCATGGTCGAGCTTGCCGAAGGAGCGCAGGAAATTGGCCAGCGCGAAATTGCGGAAGCCCGTCGCCTGCTCGGAGCGCGCGACATCCTGGTCGACGATGATGTCGTCCTCGTCGGCGAGATAGCGCATGAAACGGACGATCTCGCCGATCGCCTCCTTCGGCGTATGCCCGGCCAGCACGAGATCGGTAATAGCGATGGCGCCCGCATTGATGAAGGGATTGCGCGGAATGCCGCCCTCATATTCCAGTTGCACGATGGAATTGAAGGCGGATCCCGACGGCTCCCGGCCGACGCGTTTCCAGATCGCCTCGCCGTGCTTGCCGAGCGCCAGCGTCAGCGTGAAGACCTTGGAGATGCTCTGGATGGAGAACGGCTCCTGCGCGTCGCCGGCGAGATGCACGGCACCGTCGACCGTCACGACGGCCATGCCGAACTTCTTCGGGTCGACATGGGCAAGCTGGGGAATGTAATCGGCGACCCTGCCCTCGCCGCGCCGCGGCGACAGGCTGTCATGGATATCGTCGAGGATGGCCTGCAGATCCATCGTGCACTGTCCCCCAAAGAAAAAGCCGCCAATCTCTTGGCGGCTTTTCCGGATTTGGCAAGGTGTCGTTCGCGATTAACGCGAGTAGAATTCGACAACCAGGTGCGGTTCCATGACGACGGCGTAGGGCACGTCGGAGAGAACCGGGACGCGAACGAAGGTCGCGACCATCTTGTTGTGATCGACTTCGATATAGTCGGGAACGTCGCGCTCGGCGAGGCTGACGGACTCAAGGACCGTAACCAGCTGCTTGGACTTGTCCTTGACTTCGATGACGTCGCCCGGCTTGCAACGGTAGGAACCGATGTTGACGCGCACACCGTTGACCTTGACGTGGCCGTGGTTGACGAACTGACGGGCAGCGAAGACCGTCGGAACGAACTTGGCGCGGTAGACGATCGCGTCGAGGCGCGATTCGAGCAGGCCGATCAGGTTTTCCGGGGTGTCGCCCTTGCGGCGTTCGGCTTCGGCGAAGATCGCGCGGAACTGCTTCTCGCGGATATCGCCATAGTAGCCCTTCAGCTTCTGCTTGGCGCGGAGCTGAACACCGAAGTCCGAAAGCTTGGACTTGCGGCGCTGGCCGTGCTGGCCCGGGCCGTATTCGCGGCGGTTGACCGGGGACTTCGGACGGCCCCAGATGTTTTCGCCCATGCGGCGGTCGATTTTGTACTTGGATGCAGCGCGCTTGCTCATCGCATTTCCTCTAAGTCTTGTTATGGCCTGCCCGTTGCCGGACCGGCTCTAAGGAAACACGCCCTCCTCTGAACCTTGCGGGTTCCGACAGGCTTCTCACGATCGCGACCGGAGAATCCACGGGACATGTCAAATGAAACACCGGACATTTCTGCCCGGCGCTGGCGGGGTCATTAGGGGAGTTTTACAAAACTGTCAACGAGCAAAGCCCGGAAAATCCGCCTATTCCGCCGCATCTTGGTGGGAATCGGCAAGGTCCGGCCCATTGGCGTCACCCGGCAGCGTCTCGCAGCCGAGATCCGGGAAGGCGACGATGCGGTGGCCGGCGAGATCGCTGTGCACCACGACCAGCCCCTGCTCCTCGAAATAGCCGAGCAGGCGCCGCGCCCGGCGGGCCGAATGCGTGCCGTAGGCGCGCGCGATGCGGGCATCCGACGGGCAGGCAAGGCCGCGCACCGCGGCCTGCGCGATGAGCAGGAAGACGCCCTGGAGATCCTCCGTCACGCTATGCGACAGGTCGAGCGCCCTGCCCCAGACCTCCGTCGCGGCCGTCTCGGCATCGACGCCCGAGCGGGCGACGGCCATCTTGCGCCGGAAGGCCGGCAGCGACAGGGGCGCGCCGGGCACGCGGCGAATGCGGCAGCGCACGAGAAAATCCTGGAAGAGCTCGGCATCGGCGCGGAACGCCGCTTCCGGATTGCCGAGGATTTCGGCCAGCGCCTGGTCGAGCAGGCTTTCGCGCTCCTCGGCGGATATCTCGGGCGCCAGCGCCTTCGCCTCCGCCTGAACCGGCTCCGGGCGTGCGCGGGAAAGTTCGGCCAGGATATCCGTCGTCGGCCGTGGCGCGGGCGGCGCGCGGCGCACCAGCGGGCGGGAAAACTCGTCGGGGTCAGGCGTGAAGATCAGGTCTTCGACATCCTGCGGCGCATCCGGCAGCGGCATCAGCTTGGGGCTGGTCGAGCGTGCGGAGGTCTCCACAGCACCGATCGTCACCGGCAGCGGGCGGCGCGACAGCGCCGGCCCGAGCGCCACGAAGGAGCCGCGCGGCAGGTCGCGGAACATTTCCGCCTGCCGGCGATCGAGGCCGAGCAGATCGGCGGCGCGCGCCATGTCGATATCGAGGAAAGTGCGGCCCATCAGGAAGTTGGAGGCCTCCGCCGCGACGTTCTTGGCAAGCTTGGCAAGACGCTGCGTGGCGATGACGCCGGCAAGGCCGCGCTTGCGGCCGCGGCACATCAGGTTGGTCATCGCGCCGAGCGAGAGTTTTCGCGCTTCTTCCGAGACTTCGCCGCTGACGGCGGGCGCAAAAAGCTGTGCTTCATCGACGACGACGAGCACAGGATACCAGTAGTCCCGGTCGGCATCGAACATCGCGTTGAGGAAAATGCCGGCTGCGCGCATCTGCTCGTCGGCCTCCAGGCCTTCGAGCGAGAGCACGCAGGACACGCGATGCTGGCGAATGCGGTTGGCGATGCCGACAAGCTCGGCCTCGGTGCGCTGCCCGTCTACGACCACATGGCCGAAGCGGTCCGACAGCGTGACGAAATCCCCCTCGGGGTCGATGATGACCTGCTGCACCCATTGCGCGGATTGTTCGAGCAGGCGGCGCAGAAGATGCGACTTGCCCGATCCGGAATTGCCCTGCACCAGCAGGCGCGTCGCCAAGAGTTCCTCGATATCGAGCTTGGCCGGTGCGCCGCCCTGCACCGTTCCCATGTCGATGCCGACCTTCATCCCGTTCCTCGTTTCTGAAATCTGCGATTCGCCCGGCCGCCACCGGGCAACCGGCAAGCCCTAACACGAAATGCCGACCCGTCACCTCAGGCTTTTGAAAAACCCACAGGGTTCTGGGTCAGGCAGCCTTGTCGTTCAAGGGCAGGACATCGGGTTGCTCACGCCGCATGGCCTCGGCGAGATCGAAATTGGCCTGCATGGCAAGCCATGCGCGCGCCGTGCCGGCGCCGGCGCGCTCGAGACGCACAGCCAGATCGGGACTGATCGCGGCGCGTCCGTTGAGCACACGCGACAGCGCGACCCGCGACATGCCGAGACGCGCGGCGGCATCCGTCACGGAAAGGCCGAGCGCCAGAATCACATCCTCACGAAGCAACTCTCCAGGATGGGGAGGCATTTTCATCATGACCGCAATCCTCTCAATGGTAATCCTGGTAATCGACCAGCTCGACATCGGTCCCGACGAAGCGAAACGTCACGCGCCAGTTTCCATTCACCCAAACCGACCAGTGGCCTTTCAGGTCACCCTTGAGCGCATGAAGCCTGAAGCCGGGAAGGTTGACGTCGGCGGTGCCGCTCGCGACATCGAGCAAAGCCAGGATACGAGCGAGCTTTGCCGCGTGGGACGCCTGGATGCCGCGTGTCGAGCCTGACCTGTAGAAGACCTCAAGCCCTTTGTGCCGAAAGCTGATGATCATCGCACAATGTAACGCGTATCGCTACACGATACAAGCCGCGTCACACCACGCGCAGGCCGAAACCCTGCATCAGGCGGCGGGTGGAGAAGTCGGGGTTGCCGGAGGTGAAGATGGCGATGTCCTCGCCCGGCGCCAGCGTTTCGAGCGGCGGCACGAGGCGGCGGGCCTGCCGGGCGATGGCTTCTGCCGGGTCGAGCCAGTCGACCGGCCAGGGCGCCAGCTTGCGGAAGAGGTTCGCCATGAAGGGATAGTGCGTGCAGGCCAGTACCACGATATCCGTCTTGCGGCCCATCTCGTCCACGAAGCAGGGAATGATTTCCGCGCGCACCGCCTCGTCCGACAAGGTCTCGCCCCGGATATAGGCCTCGGCCATGCGGGCAAGATTTTCCGAGCCGACGAGACGCACGTCGCATTGCGTGGCAAACGACTGGATCAGGTCGCGGGTATAGGCGCGCTTGACCGTACCGGGTGTGGCAAGCACCGAAACGTGGCCCGAGCGGGTGCGCTCGGCCGCCGGCTTGATGGCCGGCACGGTGCCGACGAACTGCATGTGCGGGAACGACGCGCGCAAATCCGCGCCGACAAGCGTGAAGGCGGTGTTGCAGGCGATGACGCAGATTTCCGGATCGTGTTCGTGCAGCAGCCCTGCGAAGAGGTCGACGATATGCGCCTTCAGCGCCGGCTCCTCCCAGCCGCCATAGGGAAAACCCGCATCGTCGGCCACATACGTAAAATGCCGCTCCGGCATCAGCACGCGCGCCTCGCGTAGCACCGTGAGGCCGCCGATGCCGCTGTCGAACATCAGGATCGGTTTTGGACTAGTCGATGTCACGAGGCACCTTGGGCCGGCGGTTGCGGGTTCGGTTCGGATTGGCCGCGCCGCGCGGTGATTCGCGGGTGAAGCGGTCGAGGCAGGAAATCACGCCGCGCAGCACCTGGATCTCCGTGCCGGTGAAGGAAGGACGCGTCAGAATGGCGCGCAGGTTCTCCACCAGTTTTGGCTTTTTTTCGGCAGGCCGGAAGTAGCCGCGCGCATCCAGCGTCTCCTCGACGTGATCGAATAGGCCCTGGAGCTCCTCCTTCTGGGCCGGACGCTGCGGCAGCGCGCTGAACGGTGTCACCTCGACGGACGAAAGGCCGCTCTTCATCCATTCGTAGCTCATCAGCAGCACGGCCTGGGCGAGATTGAGCGATGCGAAGGCCGGATTGACAGGGAAGGTCACGAGTTCGTCGGCGAGCGCAATCTCCTCGTTGGTGAGGCCCGTGCGCTCGCGGCCGAAGAGGATGCCGGTCTTCTGCCCTGCCCGGAAGCGCGTGCGCAGATCATCGGACGCCACGACCGGCGAACGGACCTCCTTGTAGCCGTAGCGGTCGCGCGCCGTCGTCGCATAGACGAATTCGAGGTCGGCGATCGCGGCTTCCAGCGAGGGGAAGACCGTGGCGGCCGCAATGACGTGATCGGCCTTGCTGGCGGCGGAAATCGCCTTCTCGCTTGGCCAGCCGTCACGCGGATTGACGAGCCGCAGTTCCGCCAGCCCGAAATTCGCCATGGCGCGCGCCACCATGCCGATATTCTCGCCCAGTTGCGGATGAACGAGAATGATCGCCGGTCCCTCGGCGATCAGCGTGCGTTCGCTGTTCGTGCCTGCCATGCCCTATATCCCTAGAAAAACCGGGCCTCAGTGGCACAATTGACCGGAAATGAAAAGCGTTACTGGCCGCCGGCGGCCGCTTCCGCGCCATAGCGCGCCAGTTCGCCCAGCTCTTCCTTGAGGGTCGATTCGTCCTCGCCCTCGCGCACCATCTCGTCGATGACGGGCCGCCCGTCTTCCTCGATCACCTTGAAGACCAGCGTCGTCTTGGCCTGCGAGGGGTCGCGCTCGGGGAAACAATGGGTGTTGTCGAAGGTCACGGTCACGTCGTCCGTGCCGTCCTTAGGCGTACCCTCGGTGATCGTCAGGTCCTTCAGCGAACAGCCGTCCTGGCCGCTGACGATGGGATCGTAGCCGAAGGGCGAGCCGCCATCGTCATAGGCCGGATATTTCGCGGCCTCGCGGTATTTGGCGACGAGATCCTTGCTGTAGAGCCGCTTCAGGAAATCCTCGTTGAAATAGTCGATGTAGTCGGGCGCCGTCTCGGTATCCTCCTTCATCTCCTTCCAGTTGCTGGCGGTGGCCGCCATGAGTTCCTCCACGGGCGCCTTGAAGGTGGCGGCATGGGCCGAAATCGGGATCAGGACGGCAAGGGCGGCGAGACCGAGGCGCGACATCACACTCTCCATTGGCTGGCTCCATTGGCTGGCGGCAGACGAGGTCGCATGCCCGCGACTCTTCTGAAACGGAATTCTGGCGAAACTTATTCCGCCGCGCGTGGAAAATAAACCGGCTCGCCCCGTGCCCGGCTTTGCCTTCCCGGCCGTGAGTGCTATAGGGCCACTCGGTTCTTTCAAGTCCACGATCCGGGGCGTTCTGCCCCTACAAGCACGAGGCTCCCCATGGCAAAGATCAAGGTCGCCAATCCCGTCGTCGAACTCGATGGCGACGAGATGACGCGTATCATCTGGCAGTTCATCAAGGACAAGCTGATCCATCCCTATCTGGACATCGACCTTGAATACTACGATCTCGGCATGGAAAACCGCGACGCCACCGACGACCAGGTGACGATCGATGCCGCAAATGCCATCAAGAAGCACGGCGTCGGCGTCAAGTGCGCCACCATCACGCCGGATGAGGCCCGCGTCGAGGAATTCAAGCTGAAGAAGATGTGGAAGTCGCCGAACGGCACGATCCGCAACATCCTCGGCGGCGTCATCTTCCGCGAGCCGATCATCGCCAAGAACGTCCCGCGTCTCGTTCCA
>NZ_WUMM01000015.1:0-103574 GCF_009826875.1 Shinella sp. AETb1-6
CCCGCGACCGATTATTTGCAGTAGGTGTCGTGCGTTTCCTTGGTGATCATCGGCGTATCGAGGAAGGTCATCTTCTCGACCGTCTCACCGGCAAGCACCTTCATCGCAAGGTCGAGCGATTCCGGGAACATGGTGGGATAATAGACCGAACCCGTCAGCCGGCCTGAGGCGACGCCCTCGCAACCCTCCTTCGCACCGTCCATGCCGACGGTGGCGACGCCTTCAAGACGCTGTTCCTCCAGCACTTGCGCCGCACCCATCGCCATCGTGTCATTGTGCGCGAAGACGGCCTTCACGTCGCGATGCGCGGTCACGGCGTCTTCCATCGCCGCCACGGCTTCCTGCAAACGGTAATGACCAACATAGGAGACGACCGTGATGCCTGGATGCTTGGCCATTTCCTCCTCGAAGCCCTGCTTGCGATCGACAGTCGCGGATGCTCCGGGCGTTCCTTCGAGCTGGATAACCTTGCCCTCCTCGCCGATCTTCTCAATGACGAAGCGGGCTGCGACGCGGCCCATCTCGATATTGTCGGACCCGATGAAGGCCGCGAAATCCGTTTCCGGCACATCGAGCTTGCGGTCGAAGATGATCAGCGGGACGTTGGCGCGTTTGGCGGCATCGGCGATCGGTGCTAGTGCCTTGGAATCGTTCGGCGACAGGACGACTGCCGAGACATGACGGGTGATCAGGTCTTCGACGCCCGAAAGCTGGGTCGCGCTGTCACGGCGGCCATCGACGATCGTTAGCTTCACATCCGGATGCTCGGCGCCCCAGGCCTTGGCCCGCTCGATACCGCCCACGCGGTAGGGATGCTCGAGGTTCGGCTGTGCAATGCCGATCTCAACCTGTTGCGCGCTTGCGGCAACCGGTGCGGCGAACACCGTGCCGGCCAGCATCGCGATACGAAACATCTGTCTGCAAGTCATGGTTTCCTCCCTATCGACTTGGTCCGGCGTGTGCCGGAATCTCATTGTGATTTCTGCATCACCTGCGTGCCCGGCTCTTTGCTTCCCGTCGGATGCTGAACATCACGGCCACGACAATGATCACGCCGCGCGCAAAGTCCTGCGCATAGGGCGAGACGGAGAGCAGGTTCAGGATGTTGTAGGTGAGCCCGATCACCATCAGCCCGACGAAGGTGAGCAGAATGCTGCCCACGCCGCCGACGAAGGGCGTGCCGCCGATGACAACAGCGGCAATGCCGGAAAGTTCGAAGAGCATGCCGCCTGTCGGCTCGCCGACACCGAGACGTCCGAGAAACAGCAGCCCCGCCATGGCTGCCAGCACGCCGTGCAGCGTGTAGACGCTGCGGATGACGCCTTCGACCTGGATGCCGGAGCGGTGCGCCCCAACCGGATTGTCGCCCACGAGGCAGACATGCCGGCCATAGACCGTGTATTTCAGCACCACGGCTGCCGTGATAAAGACGATCCCCGTCAGCAGCACCGGCATGGGGATCGGCCCGAGATAGCCGCGGCCGAAGGCGAAGACGAATTCTGGCGCCAGATCAGCCGTCAGAGTGCGCCCTTCGCTGAGAATAAGCGCAAGCCCGCGCGCGGCTGTCATCATGCCCAGCGTCGCAACAAAGGGCGGCACCTTGCCCCAGGTGATGAGAGCGCCGTTGATGTAGCCGCAGACAGCACCGACGAGGATCACCACAGCAATCATGCCGGCCGACCCGACGATGGGCGCGGCGAGCGCGCCGACCACCGTAGCGAGCGCGAGAACCGCTCCACCCGACAGATCGATGCCGCCGGAGATGATGACATATGTGAGGCCGATGGCGATCAGCCCAACCATAGTCCATTGCCGGAGCACATTGAAGATGTTGTCGACCGTCAGGAAATACGGCGACAGGAAAGTGGAGATGATGATGAGCGCGAGAAGGCCGGTCACCGCGATGTTGCGCAGCATCAGGTCCTTGGCTCCCGCCACGAGATTCCCTTTGGCGAACATGGGCGTTCTTTCGCTGAGATTGCGTCCGTCAGACATGTTTGGCTCCTCAGTCGCCGACCTTCGCCGATGCCCAGCCCGCAGCCGTCATCAGCCCATCCTGGTTGCGGGTCCACACTTCGAGCTCGAGGCGACCGTCGTCGGTACGACCGGTAACGACCCCGTGGGTCGTCAGCTCGTCGCCGGCGTAAACCGGCTGCAGATAGACGTTCTTCATCCACCCGGAGGAGAACCAGGCAGCCGGACCGAAGAAATCGGCCAGCATCTGCGACATCCAGCAGGTCGTCTGCACGCCCTGCGCGAGGCGGGCACGAAACCCGGCGGCGCTGGAGACGTTGTCGTCCGTGTGAATGTTGTGCCGATTGAAATGGATACCGGAGAATACCGCCATCTCGTCGTTGTGCGCGGTCTTCTTCAAGGAAGGGATCGGTGTGCCGGCGGCAATGTCCAGGCTTGCACGGGCAATGGGAGAAACGTTTTTGGAAATCACCCCGGAAACCCGCCCCGTTGCGGGAAGCGAACTGCCCTCGCCCATGCGGATTCCCTCCGGAATGCGCATGATCTCCGTCGACTTCTGCCGCACCAGCAGGCGGCCACTCTCGTCATGCACGCTGACATCGAGGACGCAATAGCCCTTGCCGCGCCGCTCGTACTTGTCGACATATTCTCCGGTAAGCGTGACCTTCCCGCCGAAGGGCACCGGCGCATGATACCAGAGCTCCTCGGACTGGTGCAGGCCGACCACGGTGTTGGGATTGTACTTTGTCAAAAACAGCGCAACCCCGTCGCGAACCAGCGCTGCCGAGGGGACGATACGATAGCCGATCGCCGGATCGGCATTGGTATAGCAGTCGGAGTAGTCAGACAGCGAAAAGCACGCCGAGCGCAGATAATGCTCATCCATCTCGATGACCTGCGGGCCGAATGTCTCGCCTACCTCGACGGACTCGAAGGTCGGATCCTTATATTGCATTGAGTTCCTCACCGATATCTTCGCCGGCCCTGCCGGCATACTCAAGATGGCCGCAGGCATGCAGCGACACGCGCCATGCGGCGCATCACGGGACATGTCGTTTACCGGAAATCTTCTCCCAGCTCCGAGAGTTTCATATAAAAACGTTTCTGCAAACGTTTTTATTGGTCATACTGCAAAAACCATCAGCGGGAGGAGCAAGGATGGGGGAAAGACGGCGAACAAGACGCGGTATTACGATTGTCGATGTGGCGGACGCCCTGGGCGTCGCACCGTCGACTGTTTCGAACGCCCTGCATGACAAGGATATTGTCGCGCCGCGCACCAAGGCGCGCGTTCTCGCCATGGCGAGAGAGATGAACTACCAGGCGTCGGCCGCCGCACGCGCGCTCGTGACGCGCCAGTCGTCGTCCGTCGGCGTCATCCTGCCCGATTTCGCCAATCCGGTCTTCAACGAGATCATCAGCGGCCTGAATGCCGTTCTCGTCCGGGCCGGTTACGCCACGCTTGTCGCCAGCACGTCGAACGACGGCCGGACATGCAAGGCGGCGATCCACGCTTTTGTGAAACGCGACGTCGATGCGATCGTCGTCATTTCCCAGAGCCTGGATGTCGACGAGACGGCGCAGCTCGCCGGATGCGGCCTGCCGGTAATTCTCGTGCACCGTACACCGGCCGACTGGCAGACGACGCATGCGCCGAGCTCCAGCTTCGACTATGTTGGCATGGACAATGCCGCCGGCGTGCGTGCGCTGGTCGAGCATCTCGCAGCGTTGGGCCACCGGCGCATCGGCTTCATTACCGGCCCGCTGCAATCGTCCGCCGCATGCGAGCGCACGGATGGATTCAGGCATGCGGTAGCGGCGCTGGGGCTCGATGAAGATCCGCGCCTCGTCACGGAAGGAAGCTATGACTTCATCTCCGGCATGCACGGCGCGCGTGAACTGCTTTCGCTGCCGCAGCGGCCGACGGCGGTCATCGCCGCCAATGACCTGATGGCATTCGGAACCATGGACGTCGCCCAGCAGATGGGCCTTACCGTTCCGCAAAACCTTTCGATCGTCGGCGTGGACGATGTCTTCTTTTCCGCATTCCCGATGATCTCGCTGACGACCGCCCGCCAGCCGGCGATCGAGATCGGCGGAAGCGTGGGCGAACGTCTGCTGGAACGCTTTTCGAACGATGCGCTCTGCCCGATCGCTGTCACGCTTCCGGTCGAGGTTATCGTTCGCCATTCCACCGCACCCGTGCCCGTCATCGTCAACCCCGGAAGGCCGCTCTCGGTCGAGAGCCTTGAGGCGTACCTCGCGAGCCGTTGGAAACCGTCCACCATCATCGTTGCATAGACTGGAGCAGACATGACCTCTACCCCGCCGCTCGCCGGCCTTCGCGTTCTCGATCTTTCCCGCTTCATCGCTGGTCCCTTCTGCGCCATGCAGCTCGGCGATATGGGTGCCGACGTGGTGAAGGTCGAGAAGCGCGGTACCGGAGACGACACACGCCTCAACCAGCCGAAAATCGCCGGCGAGAGCACCTATTTCCTGTCGTTCAACCGCAACAAGCGCAGCGTCGATCTCGATTTCCGCGAACCGGTCGATCAGGAGACGCTGCGCCGGCTCGCCGCCACGGCCGATGTCCTCATAGAGAACTTCCGCCCCGGCACGCTCGAAAAGATGGGCTGTGGCTGGGACGTGCTGTCGGCCATCAATCCCCGCCTGATCCTCGTGCGCATTTCCGGCTTCGGCCAGGATGGCCCCTTTGCCAATCGCGCCTGCTTCGATGTCATCGCCCAGGCCATGGGTGGCATCATGAATCTGACCGGTCAACCCGACGGGCCGCCCACCATGGCCGGCACCTTCATGGTCGATTACTCGACCGCCCTCTATGCCACGATCGGCACGCTCTGTGCACTGGAAGCCCGACGCCAGACCGGCAAGGGCCAAGTCGTCGAAACGAGCCTGCTGGAGACGAGCGCCAGCCTGCTGATGAGCGCCATTCCCGATTTCAAGCAGCTCGGCCAGTCGATGACGCGCATGGGCAGCCGGGACCGCTACACCGCTCCGGTCAACAGCTTCCAGTGCAGCGACGAAGAATGGGTCTACCTCTCCGCCGGCACCAATTCGCTTTTCCGCCGTTTCGTGGCGACCGCCGACCTCGCCCATCTTCTCGATGACCCGCGCTTTGCAACCGCCGATGCCCGCCTGGCAAACCAGGAGGCGATAGAGGCGATTGTCCAGCAGTGGGTAGGCCTGCATTCCTCTAGCGCCGTCGTAGAAGCAATGGAGAAGGCCGGCGTGCCCTGTGCCAAGGTCGCAGGTATCGGCGAGGTGACCGAAAATCCGCAATTGCGCTATCGCCGGCAGATCATCGATATCGACCATCCGACGGTCGGCACCTACACGACCCATGGCGTGACCGTGACGCTGCATGACACACCCGGCCGCATCGCCCGTCCGGCGCCCTTGCTCGGAGAACATACGGACGAAGTCCTCAAGGAGTGGCTGGTGGAAGCACCATCGACAAGGCAGGCGGGATGAAGGAAGCGCTATCCCTTCCGCACAGGCCCGGTCGTATGACGGATACGCAGCTCGGTCGGCAGAATGACCTTGCGCCCCGGCGCGTCCGGCGCGCCCAGCCTTTCGAGAAGCAGCTTGCCGGCCGCCCGCCCGAGGTGGCGCTTCGGCTGATTGACGGTGGTCAGTCCCTCCACCTTCAGGGCTTCGGTTTCCATCAGGCTGGAGTCGAACATGTCGTCGAAGCCGGTGACGGATATATCGGCGGGCGTGTTGAGCCCGATGCTGTGGAGGTAGCCGACGATACCGAGTGCGACGAAGTCGTTTGCCGCAAGGATCGCGGTCGGTCGCGGCGTCACGGCCATAAAGGCTTCTGCCGCCTTCGCACCGCTTTCCTTGTAATAGTTGCCAGCGAAGACCAACCGTTCGTCCACCTCCAGCCCGCACGCCGCCATGGAGACACGGAAATGGGCGAGGCGCTCGCGCGACGTGGAGGAATGCGACGGGCCGGAAACATAGGCGATGCGCTGGTGGCCGAGGCCGCGAAGATGAGTGAGCAGAAGCTCGATGCCTTGCTCGTTGTCCGGGCCGACATAGTCGACGCCCTCATAGGGCCGCCGGTTGACGAAGACGCAGGGTGGTCCATGCTCGAGCAGTTTCAAGGTCTCGTCCGCGAGCGTCTGCGACACCATGACGATGCCGTCCACCTGCCGGTCGAGCAGCGACCGCACGATCGCCACCTGCTTTTGCGGATCTTCGTCGGTATTGGACAGAAAGATTGTATGGCCGTCGCTGGAGACGATCTCGTCGATGCCCTTCACGATCTGCGGAAAGATCGGATTCGTTATATCGGCGATCAGCACGCCGACAGACGATGTGCGCTGCGTTCTGAGCGCCCGGGCGATCGTCGAAGTGCGATATCCAAGCCTGTCGGCCGTCTCCTGGATAAGCCGCCTGCGATCGAGATCGACGTAACCCTTGCCGGAAAGCGCGCGCGCCACCGTCGCGCGGGAAAGCCCACACTCCCTTGCGATGTCGATCAACGTCGGCCGTCTGGCCGAAGGAATTGGAACGACGCGTTCCACCATCAAGCGAACCTCTCCGCACAAATTCTGTGCAACTCCAATCACGCTTTGAGAAAGATGGCAACCGCGGCGGTTGACAAGCTCTCCAACTTGTGAGATCGATCCCATATGAGATCGATCTCACAGTAGTGTTTTTCGTTGTTGAGATCAATCCGGCACAGGGCCGTCGAGGAGGATGGCCAGGAGGAAATCCGTGGGACGAACGTCCAAACTGACCTCGCTGCAGGAAGCTGCGGCGATCGTGAAGGATGGCCAGCGCCTGACGCTCGGGGGCTTTGCGATCTATCAACGACCGATGGCCTTCGCGCGGGAACTCGTGCGCCAGGGCCGCCGTGACCTGACGATCGTGGGCGTCGTAAACGCCATCGAGGCGGACCTGCTGATCGGCGCGGGCTGTGTCTCGCGCATCGAGACATCCTATGTCGGTCTCGAAAAATTCGGCCTCGCCCGCAACTTCCGCCGTGCGGCGGAGGCAGGTACGCTCGATACGGTCGACTATCCGGAACTGATCGCGTGGGACCGCTTTCGCGCCAGCCAGGAGGGAATCCCCTTCTGGCCGTGCACCTTTCTCGGCGGCAGCGGCATCGTCGATTACAACAAGGACATCGTCCCGTTCGATTGCCCCGTGACCGGCGCCAGGCTTTGGGCCGTCCCGCCGGCAGCACCTGATGTGGTCGTGGTGCACGCCGTCATGGGCGACGAATATGGCAACGTCGCCTTCCATGACCGCAAGATGCTGCCGCAAAGCGTCGACATCACGCATACGCGGTCTTGCGACACCATTATCGTGACCGTCGAAAAAATCGTTTCTGGAAGAGAAATGCGCAAGCGGCCCGACCTCGTCGAAATCCCTGCGCTGCGCACTACCCATATCGTTGAAGTGCCTTTCGGCGCGCATCCAACATCGCTGCTCGGTATTTACGACTGTGACGAGGACGCCTTCCGCGACTATGCGACAGCCTCCGGCACACCGGAGACGTTCGCGGACTATCTCGATAGCACTGTTCATGCACCGGGTGATCATGCCGGCTATCTCGAGGCCCTTGGTGTCGAGCGCCTGCTTGCCCTTCGCAATGTGGAGCTCCCGGCATGAGCACCCTTCCCTATACGATCGAGGAACTGATCACCGTCGTGCTCGCCAAGAGCTTCAAGGACGGCGAAGTCGGCTTCACGGGCCTTGCGACCGGCGGCGCGGCGGCACTCTACATCACCGGTATCCCGCTTGCCGCGATGGAGTTCGCCCGTCAGACGCATGCCCCGAACCTGACGATTCTGCTTGCCGGCTGGTCGATAAACCCGGTTTTCTCTGAAATCCGCGAACTGCCCTCGGCGGAATTCGACAGCGGGCTTCAAAACCTGCCCTGCGAAGCGCAGATGGAGACCTATCCCGGCCCTTATGCGGTGCGCCGCGGCGACGTGGATTTCGGCTTCGGCTCGGGCGTCCAGGTCGATCGCGCCGGCAACATCAACAGCACCTGTGTCGGCGACTTCAACAAGCCGAAGGTTCGCCTCGTCGGCTCGATCCTGCTGCCTGAGCATATGACCTGCTTCCGCCGCGAGTACATCATGATGCCGCACCATGAGGTGCGCAGCTTCGTCGAGAAGGTCGATTATGTTTCAGGCGTCGGCTATCCGGGCGGTGAGGCGGGGCGCCAGGCGCTTGGCCTGACAATGGGCGGCCCGGAATGGATCGTCACGCCCAAATGCATCTTCGAATTCGACCGCGCCGCCGGCCAAGCCCGGCTGCGCAGCATCCACCCGGGTATAGATCCGCACGACGTCCTCAACTCGACCGGCTTTGCCATCGAGACGGACGGCATTCCCACGACACAGGCCCCGACGGCTGAGGAACTGGCGATCCTGCGGCGCAAGGTCGATCCACATCACGCCCTCATCCCACACGGCGGCGAATGACACTTTCTTGAGGAGCTGAGAACACCATGTCCAACGTCGAGATCGGTTCGAAGCCGGTGGCGAAATCTTCATCCACCACAAACCTGCGCACGGCCGGGCTGTTCCTTTTGAACTATAGCCACGTCATCACCTTCCTTGTCTTGGTGATCGCCGCGAGCATCGCCTCGCCGCACTTCCTGAATTCGACGAACATCCTGAACGTCGTGCGCGGCGCAAGCATGGTGGGCGTGGTCGCGATCGGCATGACCGTCGTCATCCTGTGCCGCGGCATTGACCTTTCCGCCGGCTCGCTGGTCGGCGTTGCGGCGGTGACGGCGGCTGCACTTGCCGGCAGCGGTTCGCCGATTGCCTGGGGCGTGGCCCTTGTGGTCACGACAGCGCTCGGCGTCGTCAACGGCGTCCTCATCACCAAGCTGAAGCTCCAGCCTTTCATCGCTACGCTGGCCATGATGATCTTCGCCCGCGGCTGCATCTATCTCTATTCGGATGGCGGCGACGTCTATGCGCAAGGCGCTGATGCGGCCTTCCGTTGGCTCGGCTCCGGCTACATCTGGGTTGTACCGGTACCCGTCGTGCTCTTCGTCGCTCTCTGGGCAGCGCTCGCCTACGTCATGAAGCACACCCGCTGGGGCCGTCACGTCTATGCCGTCGGCGCAAACGAGGATGCCGCTCGCGTGTACGGTATCGGCGTCGATCGCATCAAGATCCAGGTCTACGCGCTGTCAGGCCTGCTTGCGGGCATTGCCGGGCTCATTCTCGTCAGCCGCGTCAGCGTCGCCGAGCCGAATGCGGGCAACCTGTTCGAGCTTGACGCGATCGCCGCAACGCTGATCGGCGGCACGTCCTTCGACGGCGGCGTTGGTGCCGTCACCGGGACCATACTCGGCGTGCTGATCCTCGCCATCATCACGAACCTGCTCAACCTGCTCGGCGTGTCTCCCTTCGTCCAGATGCTGGCGATGGGCGTAATCATCGTCGTTGCCGTCGTCATCAGCGACATGCGCAACCGACAGCGCTGAACATCTGATTTTTCTTCGAAGGTCTAATGAGGAGGAGACTCGAATGACCAAGATCCTGACGCTGAAAGACGCATTGGCATTGAACCGCCGCAGCCTGTTGAAAGCGGGCCTTGGCGCGGCCGTCCTCGGCACGTTCGGTGCTCCCTACGTGGTGACGAGCGCGCGTGCCGAGCAGCCACTCGCCGGCAAGAAGATCGGCTTCTCGCAGTCCTACGCAACCGACGAGTGGCTGAAGGCCCAGCGGCAGGATCTCTTGGCGCAAGCCGAAAAGCATGGCTTCGAAGTCAGCGTCACCGACGCACGGGAAAACCCCGCGCAGGAAATCCGCAACCTCGAAGACCTCGCCGTGCGCGGCGTCGATGCGGTTGTGATGATCACTTACTACGCCGAGGCGGTACAGCCGGGCGTCCAGGCTCTCAACGACGCCGGAATCCCAATCATCGTCATGAGTTCGGCGCTCGCCGGCGACGGCCAGTTCAATGCACATCTCGCCGCCGATACGTTCGGCACGGCACGCTCCGCTGGCGAATATTATCTGAAGGCGCTGAACGGCAGCGGCAAGGTCGCGCAGATCGAAGGTAAGCCCGGTTCGCTTGTCAATCAGGCACGCGGCAAGGGTTGGCGTGAAATCGTCGACGCCAACAGCGGCATAGAAGTCGTGGCACAGGGCATCGCCAATTACAGCCGCACCGAGGCCCTGACGCTGATGCAGGACTTCTTGCAGGCCAACAAGGAGATCGATGCCGTCTACTGCCACAACGACAACATGGCCAAGGGCGCTCTCCAGGCCATCGAGGAAGCCGGCCGGGCCAAGGAGATGTGGCTGACCGGTTACGACGCCATCACGACAGAAACGTTCGAGATGATCGCGGCCGACCGCCTGCGTGGTTCGTTCCTCTACCCGACTTTCGGTGCGGAAGCGATCGAGGTCGCCGCCGCCATCCTTCAGCAGAAGGACGTCAAGAAGGAGATCGTCTTCGCCTCGCCGATGGTGACGAAGGAAAACCTGTCGCAGTTCTTCGATGCCGACAAGAAGCTGCGCATCGTTCCTCCCGTCGACATGGCCACCCTCGGCCTGTGACCTTCCAGGATGTGGCGGGCGTACGATGAGGCTGCGCCCGCGCATAACAAGACAATAGAGGATTTTCCTATGAGCGTTCGCCAAGAGATGCAGCCAGCGGGCGCGGGTAGTGCGGCCATCGCCGCCCCCCTCGTCTCGATCCGTGGCCTTACGAAGCAATATGGCGGCCATGTCGCCAACAGCAATATCGATCTCGACATCTTCCCCAACGAGGTGATGGCTCTCGTTGGGGACAATGGCGCGGGAAAATCCACCTTTATCAAGATGATTTCCGGCGTCGTCACACCAACGAGCGGCACGATCCGCATTGCAGGCGAGCCCGTTTTCATGACGGCACCTTCCATCGCCCGCGAAAAGGGCATCGAAACACTGCACCAGAACCTTGCGCTGGTCGATGTCTTCACGCCGCAGGAAAACATCTTCATGGGACGTGAGATCCAGCGCCGCGTACTCGGCGCCATTCCCTCGCTCGACCACGCGGAAATGCGCCGCCAGACCATCTCGCTCTTCGAGGAGCTCGGTCTCAAGGCGCCGGACATGACGAAGATGGTGCGCGCGCTTTCCGGCGGCCAACGCCAGGCGATCGGCATTGCACGCCTTCTGCTCGACCGCAACGTGAAGCTCATTATCATGGATGAGCCGATGGCCGCGCTCGGCGTGGAAGAATCCCGCCTCGTGCTGGAACTCATCGAGCGACTGCGCGACAAGGGCTACGCCGTCTTTATCATCAGCCACAATCTTGAGCACGTCTTTCAGATCGCCGATCGCATCGCCGTGCTGAAGACCGGCCGCATGGTGGGTACGGTGCGCCGCGCGGACGTCGAGCACGACGAGGTCGTCTCCATGATCGTCGGTGGGCGTATGCCGCAACGGCTCACCAGCCATTAGGCGCAAGAAGCGCGTGATCGATGACAACACCTCGCGGCAACGCGAGGCGCCGATTTTCGACTGACAAGGATCTTCAATATGACGTCCCCGCTTCAGGGCATTAAGGTGCTCGACCTCACCCGCTTCATCGCCGGTCCGCACTGCGGCATGATCCTCGGCGATATGGGCGCCGATGTCGTCAAGGTCGAGAAGAAGGGATCGGGCGATGACAGCCGGCACTTCCCGCCGTTCCAGGGCGGAGAGAGCCTGTACGGAATGGCGCTGAACCGCAACAAGCGTTCGATGACGCTGAACTTCCGCGATCCGCGCGCGCAGGAGCTGTTGCGCGATATGGTGAGGCAAGCCGACATCCTGCTCGAAAACTTTCGCCCTGGCACGATGGAGCAGATGGGCTGCGGCTGGAAAGAACTCAGCGCCATCAATCCCCGTCTTATCATGACGCGGCTATCCGGCTTCGGTCAGGACGGTCCCTATGCCCAGCGTCCGGGATTCGACGGCATCGCCCAGGCCATGAGCGGCCTCATGGGGTTGACGGGTTCACCCGACGGCCCGCCCTACCTCGCCGGTACCTTCTACATCGACTACATGACGGCCATGTATGGCGTGACGGCAACGCTCGGCGCGCTCAACGCCCGCCACTTGACCGGCAAGGGCCAGATGATTGACGTGTCCCTGCTCGACAGCGCCGTTTCCCTTCTGACGACGGCAATCCCGACGCAGTTGAACAAGGGCGAGACGTTGACCCGCACGGGCAACCGCGATCGCTACTCCTCTCCCGCCAACGTGTTCAAAACCGCATCAGGCGATTTTGTGCTCCTGTTATCGGGAACCAATCCGCTATTCCGACGGCTTGCCGATGCAATGGGACAGCCGGAGCTTGTCGTCGATCCCCGGTTTGCGACCGTTGACGCCCGCTTGCGGAACGCGGCTGCGATCGAAAGCATCGTTCAGGCATGGATGAGCACGCGGGATACGGACGCGGTCCTGGCGCTTATCGGCAACGCTGGTGTACCCTGCACCAAGGTCGCGACAATTGACGAGGTGGTCGAAAACGCGCAGCTGCGTCACCGCAACCAGATCGTTGAGATCGACCATCCGGTCGCCGGCAAGGTCTCGACCGCAGGGGTAACGATGAAGCTCTCCGACACCCCGCTTGAAATCCGCCGCCCCCCGCCGACGCTTGGACAACACACTGTCGATGTCCTCTCCGATTGGCTGTCGCTATCGAGTAGTCGCATCAGGGATCTGATGGATGATGCCGTTGTTTAGATAATCGGTGCCTGAGCAGCCCGAGCCGAAATGACGACACCTCGGTTCAACGAGTTAAGCGACGAAATTGCCTCCCACTCCATCAAGCCGCGAGAGGATCAATCATGCGTGGTAGCAATCCTTGCGGACGGGATGCGCATGTTCATGACCGCCCGAGACCGCCTTTGCGCCGGCAAGGTGCGGATGGTCGGGGGCGAGATTGCGATGAACATGACGATCGTCTTCCTCCGACCTTGGCCAGAGCAGTGCTGCGATCGTGGCCCCAAGAGCGGTGATGATCGCAAGGCCGAGGTAGGTTGCCGGGATGCCGGCCGTTGCGCCGAACCAGCCCGCCAGCGGATAGGTGATCAGCCAGCATCCGTGAGACAGCGCGAACTGAGCTGCGAACAGGGCTGGCCGGTCTTCTGGCGCGGCGGACCGCCGCAATATCCGGCCTGACGGCGTCAGGACGAGAGAATATCCTACGCCGATGATGGCCCAGACGACGATCAGCCCGGCATAGGACGCCGTGAACAGGCCGACGAGAAGGGCTGCGACCAGCACCACCGTTCCGGTCAGCATCGTGGAGCGATCATCGATCTTCTTCAGCAGGCGCGGCAACAGAAGCGCCGCCAGCATCGATCCCAGCCCGAAGGCCGCCAGGGCCATTGCGGTATAGCGCTCTCCGAGGCCCAATGTCCCCTGAACGAGCACGACCGTGTTGACAAAGACCATGGAGCCTCCTGCCGCGACAGCAAGATTGAGCGCAAACAGGCCACGCAGGCGGGGAACGGTCAGATAGAGGCGGATGCCGCGGGTCGTCCGGTCGTAGATGCTTCGCGGTTCACCCGGCTTCGGATCGGGCAACAGGACCGAGACGACGAGGCTGGCGGAGGCGAGGAAGCCGACAACGGTGCCGAGATAGAGATTGTGGTAACTCATCAATGCTAGAAGAGCCGCTGCCAGAAGCGGGCTGCCGACCTTTTCCAGATCGTAGGCCAGACGCGAGAGGGAGAGCGCGTTCGTATAATCGTCCTCGTCGGGCAACACGTCGGGAATGGTCGCCTGGAAGGTTGGCGTGAAGGCGGCTGACGCGGCTTGGAGCAAGAAGATCAGGATATAGACCTGCCAGATGCCGGTGATGAAGGGCAAACAGAGCGCGACGGCGGCCCGGATGAGGTCCAGCGTCACCAGCATCGCCCTTCTCGGAAACTGCTCGGTAAACGCGGTCGCGATCGGGGCGACGACCACATTGGCGATCATCCTGATCGCCAGCGCCGTTCCGAGAACCATCCCTGCATTTCCGTCCGCCAGTTCGAACGCCTGCAGGCCGAGCGCGACGGTTGCCAACCCCGTGCCCAGCAAGGAGACGACCTGCGCAAGGAAGAGATGACGATAGGTGCGGTTCTTCAGGACGAAGAGCATGGCGGGCGACCGGTTTTCAGAGGTATTTGGTGATGGTCTTGAACTCGTCGATCGTCTGACGCTGTTCGCGTCCGAGAGCGCCGACGGCATTTTCCAGGCAGTGATCCAGGTGATCCTGGATCAAGGTTCGCTTCGCATTGGTGATCGCCTTTTCCACCGCATGAAGTTGCTGGGCGATGTCGAGGCATGACTTACCAGCCTCGATCATGGTGACGACGCTTTTCAGGTGGCCTTCGGCCCGCTTGAGCCGCTTGACGATGTCGGGATGCGTATCGTGGCGATGTTCGTGTTCTTCCGTGCTCATAAGAAACTACCTATCCTCCTGGAGGGGATACGTCAACGGGCGTCACATAAGTAGCCTGAGAGATAGG
The DNA here is from genome assembly GCF_009826875.1 of Shinella sp. AETb1-6. Lineage (NCBI taxonomy): Bacteria > Pseudomonadati > Pseudomonadota > Alphaproteobacteria > Hyphomicrobiales > Rhizobiaceae > Shinella > Shinella sp. AETb1-6. The sequence goes on from NZ_WUMM01000015.1 coordinate 14,474, forward strand.
CGCTCGTTTCAAGCTGGACCGTTGACCGGTCATTTCATAGTATCGGCGAGCCTTGGCTTCCAACCCGACGGGATAGTATTCGCTTATGGACTTGTCGCTTCGGATCCTTCGCTACGTTGTCGAGACGGCCGATTGCGGCAGCATCACGGAAGCCGCCAAACGTATGAATGTCTCTCAACCGTCGATTTCAGCGGCGCTGGCGCAGATGGAGGCACAGCTTGGCATCCAGCTGTTCGTCCGGCACCATGCCCGTGGTGTAACGCTTTCGGCGGCGGGGCAACGTTTCGTCAATGATGCCCGCCTCCTTCTCAATCATGCTCGGGATTTCGCCCAGAACGCGCAGTCGCTGGGTGACGCCTTGCGTGGCGAAATCGTTGTGGGCAGCTTTCCAACACTCGCGATCCGTTTCATGCCTTCCCTGCTGTCGGGCTTTTCGCGCCGCTATCCTGGAATTTCCGTCAAGCTCGAAGAAGGCGATCAGCAGGAAATGATCAGCCATCTGATCTCCGGGCGGACGGAGTTGGCGCTGTCCTACCACTTTGCGGTTCCGGACGAGATCACGGGTGAGAAGCTTGCAGATTTGCCGCCTTACGCACTTGTCTCCGCCAATCATCCGCTCGCCGGTCGCAAGGACATCAGCCTCGCCGAGCTTGAGGACGAGCCGTTTATCCTGTTGGACCTGCCGCATTCGCGTGAATATTTCTTCAGTCTATTCGAGATATGCGGGTTGAGCCCGCAAGTCGCCTTCAGGACCCGCTCCTCAGAATTGATCCGTGGCCTGGTGGGCCACAATCAGGGCTACTCGCTCCACAATGTCTTGCCGCGCACGACGGTCGGGTATGACGGCAGCAAGATCGCAATTCTCCCGATCTCGGAACCACTACCACCTGCAACAGTAACTTTTCTGCGGCTGGCGCGTCATGAGTTCAGGCCCGCAGTGCAGGCGTTCGCCGACTACATGCGCAAGGCCTTCGCCACCGGTGGAATGTTCGCTCCCTGAGAAGCTTATTGTCAACGCAGCGATGCAATCGAGAAAGCTATTAAACTTGCCGTTCGAGATAGGAAAATCCTATGCTGGGGATCGAGGTGGGGTATGGGTCCCAACTATTCAACAGCAGCCCGAAAAGTAGCCGGAATAAAGCAACTTATTGCCTATTTTATAGTCATTCGCCGTCTTGAACTTTTCCTGTGCGATCCGGGATACTTGGTCACCAACAATAAGAGAGGGTGACCGACATGTCCGTAATGAGGAAAATGGGTTTTGCGTTCGGCGTTCTTGCCAGCGTAATTTCTGCCGATCTTGCAGCCGCTGAAACAAAAATGCGCCTGGCTGTGGAAACCACCAGCGGTGATCCGACCAATGTCATGCTCGCGACCTTTCGCGACGAGTTGAAGAAGACCACCGGCGATGCTTTCGCCATCGAATTTTTCGATGGCGGATCGCTTGGCGACGAAAACGCGCTTGCCGAACTCATCCGCGCCGGTGCGGTTGAAGTCATCCCGCTGGGATCGGACGGGGTGGCCGCACTCGACAGCAAGTTCTCGGTCTTCGACACGCCCTTCCTGTTCTCCGGCAAGGAGCAGGCACGCGCCATGCTCGACGGCGAACTCGGCCAGATCATGGCCAAATCCCTCAAGGAAAAAGCGAACCTCGAAGTCCTCGCCTTCGGCGAACTGGGCGTCCGCGTCATCACGAATTCAAAGCGCGAAATCAAGACACCGACAGATCTGAGCGGCCTCAAAATCCGCACGCCGAACAGCCCGACCCGCATCATGGCTTTCCAGACGCTCGGCGCTGCTCCCACCACGCTCGCTTTGGGCGAAGTCTACATGGGTCTGAAGCAAGGCGTCATCGACGGGCAGGAAAACCCGCTTTCGGTCGTTAAGGAATTCTCGCTCTTCGAAACGCAGCCCTACATTTCGCTCACCAACCACATCTACACTCCAATCACTCTGGTCATGAACGGCACGGCTTTCGACAGCCTTTCGGACGACCTGAAGGCAAAGGTGAAGGCCGCAGCCAAGGTCGGGGTCGACAAGACCCGCACCTTGTCCGACGACAGCGACGCCAACCTCGTCGCCGAATTCGAGAAGGCGGGTGTGACGGTCACGAAGCCCGACATCGCTGCCTTCCAGGCCGCCGCCGCTCCCGTTCGCATGAAAATTGCTGAGGTTGTCACGCCCGAATTCATGACACAGGTCGAGGAGACCCTTCGTTGACCGCTGCATCAAACCCGACTCCGGCGCAAGCCGGGGTCTACCCGCGCTTTCGCTACGACGGCTCGGGCAATCGCTCAAGGATCGGCCTGATCTACATCGCTTCCAGCGTGGTCATGGAAGAGGAAATGTGGGCCATGTCGGCGGAAGGCGTCTCGACCCACACCGCTCGTATCAAGCTTCCGAAGGTCACCGTCCAGGGCATCGAGGAAATGATGAACGCGCCGGAACTCGAAACGGCCGCGCGCATGGCTGGTGCAGCACCGATCGACGTTCTTCTCTTCGGCGGCACCAGCGCTTCCTTTCTACACGGCACCGCCTATGACAAGGCGCTGATCGAGAAGATCAAGGGCTGGGTACCCGGTCCGAAAATCACCACAGCATCTACGGCTACGCTTGCTGCACTGAAACGGGTGAAAGCCGGCAAGGTTGCGCTTGCCACACCCTATCTGCCCGAGATCCACGAACGGGCCATCCGCTTCCTGGAAGAAAACGGCCACACCGTCGTCAAGAGCAACCACCTGAACATCTCGGACGACCACGCGCTAGCGGAAGTGCCGATCGAGCAAGTCTACGATCACGTATTGTCCGTCGATCATCCTGATGCCACCGCGATTTTCGTATCCTGCACCAACTTTCGCACAGTCGGCGCAATCGAAGCGCTCGAGGCGCGGCTTGGCAAACCCGTAATCTCGGCCAACCAAGCCTCCTTCTGGCACTGCCTGGAATTGACAGGCGTCGCAGGCGCGCGCCCGGGTTATGGCCGATTGTTCGAGGGTTTTGTCTCGGAAGGAAGCGAACGATGAAAGACATCGACGCTCCGACCCCAAGCGAAATCCTGAGCGAGGACGTAACGCGCCGCTCCAAGCTGCGCGACGGATTCCAGTGGTTCGTCGAGACCGCCGCCATCGTCCTGCTCGCCGTCCTCGTCGCGCTGGTGCTTGCCAATTCTCTTGGCCGCTACCTCTTTGCAAAGCCCCTTCCCTGGACCGAGGAAATCGTGACCGCGCTTCTGATGTGGCTCGGCGCCCTTGGCATCACCATTGCCGGCTTGAAGAACGAACTGATCAGTTGCGCCGTCTGGACGCAGAAACTGAGCGGCGCGTCCAAGCGCAGGCTTGCAGTCTTCCAGTCGATTTTCTCGCTTGTCGTGCTTGCATCCGTCGCCGTCCTTGCTTGGCAGTATCTCGGTATTTTCGGCAATGACCGATCACCTATCCTCGGTGTTTCCAAGTCGGTCGCCATTTCCGGAATCCTCGCAACCTGCGCTGGGCTCGGCATCGCCTCCACACTCAACATTTTCGAAAGGGAGAAGGACTGATGCTCGGTCTCGCGGCCCTGATACTTCTCGCGCTCTGCGTCTTCGTCCTGATCGGCCTGCCTATCGTGATTTCGCTGGCGGCGTCGGTCCTGCTGTTCCTGGCCTTCAGCGGCGGCTGGGCGTTGGCCCTTCCGCAACAGACGCTTGGCGGCGTCGGCGACTATATTCTCATCACCCTGCCGCTCTTCATTCTGGCTGGCGGCATCATGAATGCCACGGGGATAGCGGACAAGCTCTTCGACTTCGGCGTCGCCCTGGTCGGGTGGATGCGCGGCGGCCTCGCCCATGTCGACGTGATCGCCAGCGTGATGTTCGGCGGCATGATCGGCACGTCGGTCGCAGATCTTGCCGGCAGCGGCTCGGTCACGATCCCGAAGCTCAAGGCGCACGGTTATCCGGGCCCCTTCGCCTGCGCGGTCACCGCGACCTCCTCTGGCATCGGCGTTCTCATTCCGCCGAGCTCACCGATGATCCTCTATTCGGCGGTGACCGGCACCTCACTCGGCGCCCTTTTCCTGGCCGGCGTCATCCCCGGCCTGCTGATGGCCGTCGCGATGATGATCACCATCTCGATCCTCGCTCGCCGCAATGGCTGGAAGGCGATGGGAACCTTCGAATGGACGGAGGTCATCCGCACCGGCAAGCACGCGATCCTGCCGCTCGGCATGCCAGGTCTCATCCTCTTCGGCCTGATGTTCGGCGTGTTCACCGCAACCGAGGCCGGCGCCTTTGCCGTTGCCTACGCCCTGCTGCTGTCCACGGTGGTCTACCGGACGCTGACGCTCTCCAACATGCGCCGCGCATTGGTGGATTCCTGCATCCTGACGGGCGAAGTGCTGATGGTCGTCGGCTTCTCGACGGCGCTCGGCTGGGCGCTCTCGCAGGCGGGTGTTCCCGCGGCACTTGCCAACGGACTTCAAACCGTCTTCCCGTTCGAGAACACGACACTCAAGATTTTCGCGCTGCTTCTGATAGCCCTGATTGCCGGCATGGTGCTCGACCCTCTCATCCCCATGATCATGCCGGTTCTTCTACCATCCCTGATGATAATGGACGTGGATCTGGTGCATTTCGGCGTGCTCATGGTCACGACGGTCGTTATCGGGCAGGTCACCCCACCGGTCGCCATCGCGCTCCTGGTGGCGGCGAAGATCGGCAACGAGGATGTCATGAAGGTCGCCAAGGCGAACATGCCCTTCCTGATCGCCCTCTTTCTCTTCTTGATCCTGCTTGTGCTCGTCCCCTCATTATCGACGGCTCTTCCAGAAATCCTGAAGTAGATCAGACGCAGCAATCGACAAAGATCAAATCATCGCCCGGCCATCCCGGCCGGGCGGAGTGGAAAACGCGCGCTTTCAAACAGCGGGAGTCCGCTCGTTCCGCGCTTTTTCCCGTGCCACGTTTTCAGACCGGGCACCCGGTCGCATCGACCATTTTTAGGACATGACCATGACCATCGAAACTATCGACACTCTCGTCGTCGGCGCCGGCCAATCCGGGATTGCCATGAGCGAGCATCTCCGGGACTGCGGCGTTCCCCATATCGTCCTCGAACGCAACCGCGTCGCTGAGCAGTGGCGCTCCGGCCGTTGGGATTCGCTTGTCGCGAATGGTCCCGCCTGGCACGACCGGTTCCCGAACCTCGAATTCGATGACATCCATCCCGACACTTTCCCGCCCAAGGAGCGGATGGCGCGCTATTTCGAGGACTACGCGAAGATGATCGAGGCGCCGATCCGCACCGGTGTCGAGGTCAAACGCGTCGAGCGCCTCAAGGGTCGTCCAGGCTTTCTCGTCACGACCTCGGCGGGACAGATCGAAGCACAGCGCGTCGTGGCAGCGACCGGTCCGTTTCAGGTGCCGCAATACCCGCAGATCGTACCTGAGGATGCAGGTATCGACCAACTTCACTCCTCCGCCTACAAGAACCCGGGGCAGCTTGCCGATGGCGCCGTTCTGGTCGTTGGCGGCGGCGCTTCCGGCTCGCAGATCGCCGAGGAGCTGCAACGCGCCGGACGTCAGGTCTATCTCTCGATCGGCGAGCACTATCGTCCGCCACGAGCGTACCGGCAACGCGACTATGTCTGGTGGCTGGGCGTGCTCGGCAAATGGGACGAGATCAAGATCATCGCGAAAAAGAAGCATGTTGCCTTTGCCGTCAGCGGTTACGACGGCGGCAAGACCATGGATTTTCGTCGCCTCGCGGCCATGGGCGTTACCGTGGTCGGAATGACCGAAACCTATGATGACGGCGTCCTGACAATCGCCGACGATCTCGCCGCCAACATCGCGGAAGGCGATCGCGCTTATCTAGAGGTACTTGCGGAAGCGGATGCCTATATCGACCGCACCGGCATCAACTTGCCGCCGGAGCCGGAGGCGTGGGTTATCCCGACCGATCCGGATTGCATCGCCAAACCCATTCGCAGTCTCGATCTCGCTGCCACAGGTATCAAGACGATCATATGGGCGACCGGCTTCAAATTTGATTTCAGCTGGCTCGACGTCAATGCCTTTCACCCGGACGGCACGCCGTTCCACAAGCGCGGCATTTCGGCCGAACAGGGCATCTACTTCCTTGGCCTTCCCGAACTCACGAACCGTGCTTCCTCCTTCATCTACGGCTGCTGGTACGACGCAAAATACATCGCGACGCACATCGTGGTGCAGCGGAATTACGTCGCCTACGAGAAGGTTTAGCACACCGATCGATGCCGGACGGAACCACCGCCTGCCATTCCAACCAAGCGACAGGAAGAACCATGCCGCAGATCATGTTCATCAACGGGCCCAATGCCAATCTCTACGGACTCGACCCCGCCGGCACGTACGGCCTGCAGAGCTTTCCGCAGATCGCGGCGGCCTGCCGCGCAAAAGCGACGGAACTTGGCATGGCGCTCGATTTCCACCAATCGAACCACGAGGGGGTGATCATCGACTGGATCCAGCAAGCCCGGCAGAGCCACGACGGTCTGCTGATCAACGCGGCCGGGCTCACTTACACATCGATTGCAATCCTCGACGCGCTGCTCGCGTTCCCCGGCCCGATCCTCGAATGCCATATGAGCAATATCTGGAAGCGTGAGCCGTTTCGGCATCACTCCTTTATCTCGAAGGCCGCGACCGGTGTGATCGCCGGCCTTGGCGCCGATGGTTATCTGCTGGCGCTGACCGCGATGAAGCAACTGGTCGAGCAAAAGGCGGCCTGACGATTCTGTCGCCAGAAAATGCCAGCCGTTACAGACTTGCCGGTCGTGCAAACTTGAAAGACGAGCCCATGTCCCTCTCGCCCTTGCCCCTCGACAAATCCATGACCGCCGTGATCGCCACGACCACGGGCGGCCCAGACGTCCTGGCCGTGGTCGAGCGTCCTGTTCCCCGCCCGCTGGCGGGTGAAGTGCTGATTTCGGTCTCAGCGGCCGGCGTCAACCGGCCCGATCTCATGCAGAGATCCGGCGCGCTTCCGGTGCCTGCCGGTCTCTCCGACATTTTGGGGCTTGAAGTCGCCGGCCGCATCGTTGGATGTGGGGATGCCGTCGACCCGGCTCTCGTGGGCACCGCCGTCATGGCCCTGGTCAAGGCTGGCGGCTACGCGACGCATGTCTGCGCGCGCGCCGACCAGTGCCTGGCGATCCCGACCGGATTGTCGTTGACGGAGGCCGCTGCCCTTCCGGAGGGATTGTTCACCATCTGGCACAATCTCTTCGACCGGGGCGCGTTGCGCGCCGGAGAGATGCTCCTGATCGAGGGCGGGGCATCCGGAATCGGCACGCTCGCCCTGCAACTCGCCCAAAGCGTCGGCGCAAAGGTCATAGCGACGGCCGGCGGACCCGAAAAATGTGCACGGATCGCCGCGATGGGCGCTTGCGCCGTTGATTATCGCGAGCCCGGCCAGGACGAGGCGATCCAGGCGCTTACAGGAGGCCGCGGCGTCGATGTGGTGCTCGACATCCTCGGCGGAGCGGCTGTCAACCGCCATCTCGCCATCATGGCGCCCGGCGGCCGGCATGTCGGCCTTTCCTTCATGACCGGTGCTGTGGCCCCGGTCGATCTGGCGCTGCTGATGCGCAAGGGCATCTGGATGACGTCCTCGACGATGCGGCCGAAATCCGACGCGGAAAAGGCTGCGATCGCACGAGATGTCACGCGCCATATCCTGCCGCTTCTCGGAGAAGGCCGCGTCCGCCCTGTCATCTCCGCCGTGTTGCCGATTGCGCGGGCGGAAGAAGCTCACCGCCTGCTCGAGGGTGGCGGCAATTTCGGCAAGATCGTCCTCGAAATGCCGCAGGAGGCATGACCATGAACCGCATCTCGCTCTTCTGGGCGCCCGCCTCCCCCTTCGTGCGCAAGGTGATGGTCTGTGCTCACGAAGTCGGCTTCGCAGACAGGATCGACATTCTTGAAAGTGCGGCAAACCCGATTGAACGCGACGCCCGCATACAGGAATTCAATCCCCTGGCCAAAGTGCCTGCGGCCCGAACTTCAGACGGCACTGTCCTCTATGACAGCCGGGTTATCTGCGAATATCTGGACACGCTGAAGGCTTCGGAGAGCGGCCCTGAAGCCCTTCAACTCTTTCCCCCGGCGGGACCCAAGCGCTGGACGGCGCTTCGTCGCCAGGCCCTGGCCGATGGCCTCGTCGATGCGGCGCTTCTGGTGCGCTACGAAATATTGCTTCGCCCGGAAACCCTTCGCTGGCCCGCCTGGATCGAAAAGCAGAGCGAGAAGATCGTCGATGCGGTCGACGATATGCTGGCCGACCTGCCGGCGCCGGAGACCTTGGACATCGGCACGGTGAGCTATGCTTGCGCGCTCGGCTGGCTCGATTTCCGCTTCCCGGATCTCGACTGGCGGTCCGGCCGCACGCCGCTCGCAGCATGGTACGCAAGCTATGAAGCCCGCCCGGCCATGATCGCGACGCAACCGCGATCCTGAGCCCCCATTCCCGGCAGCGAATCTCGCCGCCGGCCGACCTCAACGACAGAAAGGTGAGCCCCATGGCCCATATCCGCCACCGCAAATTCAACACCCGAGAAACTTACCCGGAACAGAAGCTCGACAACGACCTCGCACAGGCTGTCGTCGCGCGCGGCACCACGATCTTCCTGCGCGGCCAGTGCCCGCAGGACCTCGATACGGCAAAGAACATCGAGAGCCACGACCCCGTCGAGCAGACGCACAAGGTCATGCAGAACATCCGCCAATTGATCGAGGAATGCGGCGGCCGGATCGAGCATGTGACGAAACTCGTTGTCTATCTGACCGACGTCCGCCACCGCGAAGCGGTTTACCGCACGATGGGCGACTACATTCGCGGCGTAAACCCCGTCTGCACCGGTCTCGTCGTCGTGGCGCTCGCCCGCCCCGAATGGCTCGTCGAGATCGATGCCACGGCCGTCATTCCCGACTGAAACGAACGCCGGATCCGTCCGAAGGAGGCTTCACCATGACCTTTTCCATCGTCGGCCATTGCCCGGAAACCGGGATGTTCGGCCTCGCCATCTCTTCCTCCTCCCCCGCGGTGGCCGCGCGCTGTGCGCATGCGCGCGCCGGGGTCGGCGCCGTCTGCAGCCAGAACGTTACCGACCCCAGGCTCGGCCCGCGCGCACTCGACCTGATTGAGCGTGGTGCAACGCCGACCGAGGCGCTGACGATCGTCGAGCGGACGGGTAGCCATATGGCCTGGAGGCAGGTTCTGGCCGTCGACGGGACAGGCGAAAGCGCGATCTTTTCCGGTCCCAATGTGCTGGGCCGATGGAGCGAGGCGAAGGATCGGAACGTCGCGGCGGCGGGCAATCTGCTCGCCCATGCCGGCGTGCCGCAAGCCATGATCGACAGTTTCCGCACGTCGTCCGGTCATCTTGGTGATCGCCTTGTCGGCGCGCTCGTGGCCGGACTAGCGGCTGGCGGCGAGGCCGGGCCGGTGCATTCGGCGGGTCTTCTCGTTGTCGACAAGCAGAGTTGGCCGCTTGCCGAACTGCGCATCGACTGGACGACGGCCTGCCCGATCAAGGCACTCGTCGAGGCGTGGGCAGTCTACAGGCCGCAGATGGATGCATATGTCACGAGAGCACTCGATCCTCGCAGTGCGCCCTCCTACGGCGTGCCCGGAGACGAATGACACATGTCGCCTGAAATACGCGACATCCTCTCGCGGCTGATCGCCTTCCCAACGGTCTCGCTGCAGTCGAACCTCGCCCTCCTCGATTATGTCGAGAGCCTGCTCGTTCCTTTAGGGATAACGGTCCGTCGCTTCGCACATCCGGATGGAACGCGGGCCAATCTCTGGGCAACGGTCGGCCCGGAGGTCGATGGCGGGGTCGTACTCTCCGGCCACAGCGACGTGGTCCCCGTAACCGGCCAGCGATGGGCTTCCGACCCATTCGTTTTGCGCGAGGATGCGGGACGCTGGTTTGGCCGGGGCGCCGTGGACATGAAGGGGTTCGTCGCCGTTGCGATCCACACCATGATGCAGGCCGCGAAGCGTGATTTGCAACGCCCTCTTCATCTCGCACTCTCCTATGACGAAGAGGTGGGCTGCCTCGGCGTGCGGGGAATGATCGACAGTCTTGCACGCGAGCCGCTTCGTCCCGCCTTCTGTATCGTCGGGGAGCCCACGGGCATGCGGCTCGCCACCGGTCACAAGGGCAAGACGGCGCTTCGCGCGTGTTGTACAGGCAGGGCCGGGCATTCCGCGCTGGCGCCCGACGCCTTGAATGCGCTGCACCTTGGTGCCGCCTTCGTGCAGCGACTGCAGGCGCGACAGGCGGAACTCGCCTTGCGCGGGGCACGCGACGCGGCCTATTCGGTTCCCTACACGACGATCCATGCCGGTCTCATGCGCGGTGGAGAAGCGCTCAACATCGTTCCTGCGTCATGCGAGATCGATTTCGAGATACGCAACATCGCAGCCGACGACCCCCATGCGATTCTCGCGACGATCGTCGAAGATGCGGATGCCATTGCCATGCCCTATCGCGATCGCTTTGCGGAGGCGGCTATCCGTATCGACACGTTGTCGAGTTATCCCGGGCTCGACACACCCATGGACAGTCCGACAATCGCCTGTGTTTCGGCTCTTCTGGGCACCGGGTTGCCGACGATCAAGGTGGCATATGGAACCGAAGGCGGGCTCTTTGCAAAAGGCCTCGACATTCCGACCTTGATCTGCGGTCCCGGAGATATGGATCAAGGACACAAGCCAGATGAGTTTGTCGCAATCTCGCAAATCGAGGCCTGTTTCCATTTTCAGATGCGGTTGTTAGGTCTTTTGGAGAAGGGTGGTCCTCTGTCTGCGGAGTAGCTCGTTCCAGCGCTTCGCATTGAGCGGCAGCTAAACCCAGGCTTAGCCTATTTCCAAAAGGTGCCTTCCTCGACGTGGTCGATCCGCAACCACTGCACACCGATCACCCGCTCTGGCGCCATGCACCCGTCGTCATCACGCCGGCATGTCGCTGCACAGCACCGACGAAAGGCCGGCGGGACTGGCCGAGCGCAGGCGTTGAACGCCTGCCTCCGATCACGGCGATACGATCACCCAGAGCTTGCGTACGGTCTCGATCGTTCGCCACGTACCGACGAAGCCGGGCCGCATGGTGAACGTATCGCCGGCGACGAAGCGGCGAGGCGCGTGGCCGTCTTCGGTTAGTTCCACGATACCGGAGAGGATGGTGCAATATTCCCAGGTTTCGCCCTTGATCGAGCGGGTCGCGCCAGGTGTGGCTTCCCAGATTCCCGAGCGGATACGGCCGTCATCGACATTATCCTGTTCCCAGGTTTTATAGGACGGGTCACCGTCGACCAGACGCTCTGGCAGGGCCTTGCTCTCGCGCGGCGTGCCGGGATTATCGAGCTGGAAGGCGATCAGGTTGGACATGGAATAAACCTTTCAGACTATGTCAGGACAGCAGTTCGGCGATAGCCTTGCCGCAGGTCTGGGTGTCGGCGGCACCGCCTAGGTCGCGGGTGCGCAGCTTCGGTTCCCTCAGCACGGTCTCGATGGCGCGCATGAGCCGTGACGGCGCGAAGCCGCTTCCAGCGCCCTGATGCCTTCCGGCATGACTTCCCGGCCGATACCGTCGCCGGCAATCACGGCGATATCGTAGATCCGTTCGCTCATCGTCTCTCTCCCGCCTCCGTCCATCAGATCGGCTGCGCCTTCAGGCCGCCGACGTGGAAGGTCTTGACCTCGAGATATTCTTCCATGCCGGTAGGGCCGCCCTCCCGGCCGAGGCCGGACTGCTTGACGCCGCCGAAGGGGGCCACTTCCATCGAGACGCTGCCGGTGTTGAGGCCGACCATGCCGAATTCCAGCGCCTCGCCGACACGCCAGGCGCGATGCAGGTTCTCGGTGAAGAAATACGCGGCAAGACCATAGGGCGTTCCATTGGCGATTTCGATCGCTTCCGTCTCGCTCTCGAAGCGAAACAGCGGCGCGACCGGACCGAAGGTCTCCTCGCTGGCGAGGCGCATGGCAGTGGTCGCTCCTGTCAGCACAGCCGGTGCGACATAGCGCTCTCCCATCGGCAGATCGTCTCGCGGCGTGATGTTTCTGGCGCCAAGCGCCATCGCATCATCGAGATGGGTGTTGATCTTTCTGACGGCTGCGACATTGATCATCGGGCCGATCTGGGTGCCGTCATCCACGCCAGGACCGACACGCATCGCCCGAACGCGTGCAGCGAGCTTTTCGGCGAAGGCATCGTAAATGCCGGCCTGGACGAGCAACCGGTTGGCACAGACACAGGTCTGGCCGCCGTTGCGAAACTTGGACACAATGGCGGCTTCCACCGCCGCATCGAGATCGGCGTCGTCAAAGACGATGAAGGGCGCATTGCCGCCGAGTTCGAGACTGAGCCGTTTCACCGTCGGAGCGCATTGTGCCATCAGCACCGAACCGACGGCCGTCGAGCCGGTGAAGGATATCTTGCGGACATCGGGGCTGGCGGTCAGCGTTGCACCGATGATTTTCGGCAGGCCGGTGACGATGTTGATGACGCCGGCAGGAATGCCGGCACGTTCTGCCAGCAGGCCCAGCGCAAGCGCCGAATAGGGCGTAAGGTCCGACGGCTTGATGACGACGGTGCAGCCGGCGGCCAGCGCCGGCGCGCATTTGCGCGTGATCATCGCATTGGGGAAGTTCCAGGGCGTGATAACGGCCGCGACACCGACGGGCTCCTTGCTGACCAGGATGCGGCGGTCCGTCGTCGGCGCCGGGATCGACATGCCGTAGCTGCGGCGGGCCTCCTCGGCGAACCACTTAATGAAGGTCGCACCATAGAGGATTTCGCCCCGTGCCTCGGCCAGCGGCTTGCCCTGTTCCAAGGTCATGATCAGCGCCAGGTCGTCGGCATTTTCGATCAGCAGGTCATGCCAGCGCTCAAGAAGGCGCGCCCGCTCGGCGGCTGTCGTGAGCCGCCAGGTCCTGAAGGCCGCTGCCGCCGCGGCGATCGCGCGCTCCGTATCCTCGGCGCTGCAATCTGGCACCGTGCCGATCACCGCCCCGGTAGCCGGGTCGTCGACGGTCACCGTGGCACCGCCCGCGGCGCCGGTCCAGGCACCGCCGATCAGCGCCTGCTGAATGAAAAGCGAGGGATCTTTGAGTTTAAGCATGTTTTCACCTGTCTAGTGCCGCTGCGACGTGTATCGCGGCGGCCGAGAGCATCAATCGCCGAAGCCGACGATCCCCTTGATTTCCGTGAATTCGTGGAGGCCGAACTTGCCGTATTCGCGGCCGTTGCCCGACTGCTTGTAGCCACCGAAGGGGGCGGCGCCATCCCAGGCAGAGTCGTTGAGGCGGACGACGCCCGTCCTCAGCCGACGGGCGAAGGCGCGCGCCTCTGCGGGCTCGCCCTGAACATAGGATGCCAGGCCATAGGGCGTGTCGTTGGCGATGTCGGCGGCCTCGTCCTCGCTGCCGTAGCCGAGGATGCACAGGACGGGGCCGAAAATCTCCTCACGCGCGATCGTCATGTCGTTCGTCACCCGGGCGAAAACCGTTGGTCGGACGTAATAGCCCGCACTGAGGTGCTCCGGGCGATCGGGACCACCGACCACCAGTTCCGCCCCCTCATCGATGCCCTTGCGGATGAGGCCCTGGATCTTGTCGAACTGCGCCTCGCTGACGACAGGGCCGATCTCGCTTGCCGGATCGCACGGTGCGCCGACACGGACCGCTTCGGCTGCCTGCCGGGCAATACCGATCGCCTCGTCCATGTCCTCCGCCGGCACCAGAAGTCGCGTCGGCGCATTGCAGGACTGGCCGGAATTGGCGAAGCACTTGTCCACGCCGGCGCGGACGGCCGCAGCGAGGTTGGCGCTTCTCAAGACGATATTGGGCGACTTGCCGCCCAATTCCTGATGGACACGCTTGACGGTCGGTGCCGCCGCGTGGGCGACCGAGACGCCCGCACGCGTCGAGCCGGTAAACGATACCATATCGATATCGGGATGGCTGGCGAGCATTGCACCGACGGTCGGGCCGTCGCCGTTCACCAGATTGAACACGCCCTTCGGCACACCGGCTTCGTGCAGGATTTCGGCGAAAAGGATGGCGTTGACGGGAGCGATTTCGGACGGCTTCAAAACCATGGTGCAGCCGGTGGCGAGCGCTGGTGCCACCTTGCAGGCGATTTGGTTCATCGGCCAGTTCCATGGCGTGATCATGCCAACCACGCCAACCGGCTCATGGACGATCCGCGTCGTGCCTTGCATATATTCGAAGGAAAACTCCCGCATCGCGCGGATGGTTTGAGCGAAATGGGCAACCCCGATGCCCGCCTGCTCATCCCGTGCCATCCGGCGCGGCGCACCCATCTCGCGCGAAATCATGTCTCCGATCTCGTCGTTGCGCTGCTTCAGAAGGTCGAGAATGCGTTCCAGCAGAGCAAGACGTTCCTCGTGCTTCGTCAAGGAAAAACTCGCGAACGCGCGGCGGGCGGCAAGGATGGCCCGCTCGGCATCGGCCGCCGTCCCCATCGCAATCTCCGCAAAAGGTTGTTCGGTGGCGGGATCGATGACCGCGAGCCGCTGGCCGCCGATCGGGTCGACCCACGCGCCGTCGATGTAGAATTTCAGATATTTGTCCATTTCGTCTCCAATCGCTTCAGCGGCCGGCCAGGATAAAGTCGGCGACCCGCTCGGCAATCATGATCGTCGGGATGTTGGTATTGGCACGCGGGATGGACGGCATCAGCGACGCGTCGCAGACCCGCAGGCCCTCGACGCCGTAAACCCGGCCTGTGGGCGACGTCACCGCCATCGGATCGTCGGCCGGCCCCATACGGCATGTCCCGGACGGATGCCATGTTCCGCCCACATGGCGCCGGACGAACTCCGTCAAGGCAGCGTCGTCCTCCAGCAGTCCCCGCATCGTCGTGCCGAGCGTGATCGCCGAATGCACCAGCGCCGTCCGCAGAGGCCCGGACACATCGAGAAGGGCGGACAGCAGACCGCGCTGCACCGCGTTCGCCGTTCCCGGTACGGCGACTTTCGCCACACGCGGGGAATAGCTTGAGGGGAAGATCGTACCTCTGTGGCCTTCCATCAACGGATCAGAGAGCACCTCGGCCCCCATGCGCAAGGCAAGCTTGAGGCGCTCAAGGTCCCGTTCGTCGCTCAGCATGCGAAAATCGACGTCGGGTTCGGCTTTGGGATCGGTGGAGGCGAGCCTCACGAAACCGCGCGAGTAGGACTTGTTGACCCAGAAGAACAGGCTGCCGAGGCGACGCCCTACGGAATGCCAGCCGGACCGGGACAGGATGGCCGCATGCATGTCGCCGACAGGACTGTCGCCAAGGCCGGACGAAAAGCGCCAAATCGCCTGTTCGTGGTGCTCCGCCCTGTCGCGCACCCGCATATGCGGCGGCAGATAGGCGGCAACGGCGATGGACGGATGCTCCATCAGATTGGTCCCGACGCCTTCGCGCGCGGCAACCACGCCGGCACCGACCGATGCGAGATTGCCGGCAGGACCTATGCCGGACCGCATCAGCAAGGCGGGCGTATGGATCGCGCCGGCCGAAACGATCACCTCGGCAGCCCTCACCGTTTCCGAGGATGCGCCCGAAAGCGTGGCACCCGTCGCACGCCGCCCCTCGAACAGGATGCGCTGTGCCACGCTTTCGGTGATGATCCGCAGATTGGGCCGACTGCGCACGTCGGCCGTGAGATAGGCAAGGGAGGTCGGTAATCTTTCGCCCTTGTCGCTGACGGCGATCGCGCCGCGGAATGCGCCGTCCTCCCAAAGACCGTTCTGGTCCGGCCGGATCGGGTGGCCGCGCCGGTCGAGCGTCTTCATGACGCGATCCACGAAGGGCGAAATCCGGTCGTCCGATATGCGGCGGATTGTCAGCGGTCCCTCCGTTCCGTGCAGGGGGCCGGTGAAATCCCTGTCGGTTTCGATCTTCAGGAAATAGGGCAGGCATTCTTCCCACGTCCAGCCATCCGCCCCCAGCGCCTGCCATTCGGCATAGTCGCCCGGCGCGCCGCGGTTGGCCATCAGGGCGTTGATCGCCGAACCGCCGCCCAGCAACCGCGCCTGCTCGTAGGTTCGTGACGGGCGGGGCGCCGAATTGGAGCGGGCATAGCCCATTAAAGCCGTCAGCGACGACCAGATATTGCGCGTGTCGAGATAGGCGCGGCCTGGATAGCGGCTGCGCACGTCGTCGGGAATGTCATCGGCCGAAATATTGCGCCCGGCCTCGACCAGCACGACCGTTCGCCTCGGGTCGGCGGAGAGGCGTGCGGCCAGGACGCAGCCGGCCGAACCGCCACCCAGGATCAGATGATCGACGATCATGCCTCTCGCCCTTGAGAGCGTTCCGTATTGCGGGCAGCGAGCGCCGCAAGCATCAGCAGGATGAAGGAGATCGCCGTCAGCAACGAACTGATCGAGGCGATCGTCGGATCGATCTCGTCACGCAGTGCCGTGAACATGCGCTTGGTCAGGGTCTGATTTTCGCCGCCGGAGATGAAGAGCGAAACCACGGTCTCGTCGATCGCCGAGATGAAGGCGAACAGCATGCCGGAGATGACGCTCGGCCGAATCTGCGGCAAAGTGACGGCGAAAAAAGTGCGCCAGCGGTTCATGCCGAGGCTTCGCGATACCATTTCCTGGGTGTGATCGAACTTGCGCAAACCGACCAGGACAGCCGTCACGACATAGGGCAGGCCGAGCATGACGTTGGCCAGGATGAGACCGGTCATAGAGGCCAGCAGCCCGACTTGCGCATAGACGAGGAAGACGCCGACGGCCGTGATGACGATCGGGACGATCAGCGGCAGCAGCAACAGGGCCTGCAGGCTGCGGACCAGACGCGATTGCGTAAGGTTCAAGGCGTAGGCCGCGGCCGTTCCGAGGATTGTCGCGAGGATGGCGCTGACGACCGCGACGACCAAGCTCACGCGGGTCGCCTGCATCCAGGCCGCGCTTCCAAGATAGGCTTCATACCAGCGCAGCGACCATGACGGTGGCGGGAAGGCAAGGAAACGCGCGCCGGAGAACGACATGGGCAGGATGATCAGGATCGGAATGATCAGCCAAGCCAGGATGAGGGTCACGAAACCGTAAAGTAAAACTCTCGACAGGCTCATGCGTCACCTCGTTCCCATGATGCGTTCGAACGGTATCAACAGGCTGACAAGTCGGAAGATGAGGAACACGCAAACCATCAGCACGACGCTGATCGAAGAGGCGGCACCCCATTCGTTGTAGACTTCGATATTGCGCGAGACCAGCATCGAGACCATGTAGGTGCGCCCGCCGCCCAGCAGTTCCGGCGTGATGTAGAAGCCGAGCGTCAGCACGAACACCAGCACCATGCCGGCAATCATGCCCGGAAGCGACAAGGGCAGGAAAACGCGCAGGAAGACATGCAGCGGCGATCCGCCGAGACTGGCACCGGCCATGGTCAATTCGCCGGGGATCTTCTTCATCGTCGCATAGAGCGGCAGGACCATGAAGGGCAGCAGGATATGGATCGTCGCCATGACCGTGCCGAACTCGTTGTTGACCAGCTTGAGCGGAGCGTCGATCAGGCCCGAACCGGTCAGGGCCGAGTTGATGATACCGTTACGCTGAAGCAGGATCAGCCACGCATAGGCACGCACCAGCACCGACGTCCAGAACGGCAGCAGCACCATCGTCAGCACGACGATACTCCACCGTTGGGACAGTCCCGCCGCCACATAGGCGACGGGATAGCCGAGCAGAACCGTCATCGCCGTGACGATCGCGGCGATGCGAAAGGTTTGCAGGAAGGTCATCCAGTAGACCGGGTCCGTCAGGAATCGCTCGTAGTGCGCCAGCGTGAACCCACCGTCCTGCCGGACGGACTGCCAGGCCAGCCACAGGAGCGGCAAGACCAGCAGAACGACGACGACCAGCAAGGCGGGTGCAAGCAACATGATCATGAGCCTCTGCTCGCGCCGGTCATGCTGTTGCGACAGATCTTGTGTCGATCCTGCCATAAATGGACCCTCCAAAGGCCGACGGTTACTGCTGGATAAACGTCGCCCAGCGCTTCTGTGCCTCTTCGCCGGCCGGCGAGCTCCACCATTCGTCCGACACCAGGACCTGCAACTCGGCGTTCTCCGGCGAACTGGGCATTTCCGCCGCGCGCTCCGGCGAGATCTTGCCGGTCTTGTAAGCCTCAGGGTTGCCCGGACCGTAATCGATATAGGTCGGGAAATTCGCCTGGATTTCCGGCGTCAGCGCGGCATTGACGAATTTGACGGCGGTTTCGAGGTTCGGCGCGCCCTTGAGGATGCACAGCGACGTGTATTGCAGGAAGCCTTGATTGAAGGAGTAACCGATCGGTGCACCCTCCTTCACGACGGCTGCCACGCGGCCGTTCCACGCCATTTCCATGTCCACTTCGCCATCCGCCAGCAACTGTGCGGACTGCGCACCTGAAGTCCACCAAACCGCCACATGCGGCTTGATCTCCTCGAGCTTCTTGAAGGCGCGGTCGACATCGAGCGGATAGAGCTTGTCGGCCGGCACGCCATCGGCGAGCAGCGCGGCTTCAAGTGTCGCCAGCGGATGGTTGCGCAGCGCGCGAGTGCCCGGGAACTTCTTGACGTCCCAGAAATCGGCCCAGGTCTTGGGAGGATTGTCGCCGAACTTTTCCTTGTTGTAAGCGAGCACGCTCGAATAGAATTCGTAGGCGACAGAATACGGGCTCTTGTATTCAGCCGGCATTTTCTCTGCATTGGGGATCTTCGAGAAGTCGAGCTTCTCGATCATGCCCTGCTCGCCCCCGCGGATGCAGTCCTTCGGCGGGGTGTCGATCACGTCCCAGATGACCTTGCCGGATGCCGTTTGTGTCTTGAGCACCGGCCAGGCGTCGGGCGAGCTGTCCTGGTTGACGGTGATGCCGAGCAGTTCGGCGACCGGATCGAGGATCGCCTTGGTCTGGGCTTCCTGGTAGGCGCCGCCTTGGGACACGAAAGTGATCTGCTCGGCGGAAGCCATGCCGGCGGTGAAGATCGTCGCGCTTGCGGATAGCACGATCATAGAAAGTCTGGAATTCATAAGTCGTTCTCCTCTTTATAGACGGGCGTAACGCCGCTGATGGCATGCGACTTCCGGGTCTTAACGCCCGATTGCATCGAGGAACTGGTACCAGCCGGCGACAAGGCGGACGGCTGGCTTCCTGATGGGATAGAATGGCACGGGCTTGAGCGGCTCGGAGGTCAGGAGCCCGAGATCGGGCTCCTCGCCCGCAACCATGGCCGCGACGTAGCGGCCCATGTTCGATGCCAGCGCGACGCCTGTGCCGTTATAGCCGAGAGCATAGACCACGCGGTCGTCGAGCCGGCCCAGATGGGGAATGCTGTTCATGGTCATGGCGACGAGCCCCGACCAGCGGTGCGTGACCGAAACCGAACCAAGTTCGGGAAACTGCCGCACCATCGCCTTTTCCAGCGCTGCAAAAGCGCTTCCGGAATCGGCCGTGCCGAAGGCGCCGCGGCCGCCATACATCAGCCGGTCGCCGGCTCTACGGAACCAGCGCATCATGCGGCGCGTCTCGGTATAGCTGCGGCCCTGCGACAGCAGGGAAGAACCGGCCAAAGGCTCTGTCGCAATCATCGCCGAGCGGAAGGGAATGAGGGATTTCCGTACCGCGGATGTCGCCGGCGTCAGGTCGGAATAGGAATTGGTGGCGATCACCACCTGCCGCGCCGAGACTGTGCCGCCCGGCGTTTCGAGCACGACGCCGTCCCGATCGCGCCGCATCCCCGTGACCGCCGACTTCTCGTGAATAGCGATCCCCTCAGCCTTCAGGCCGGCCGCCAATCCGAGCACGAAGTTCAGCGGATGGATGATGCCGCCATGGGTGTTCAGCATGCCGCCGACGAAATCGCGCGAGCCGGTCTCCGCCTCCATCTCCTCGGGAGACAGGATTGTGCAGGCATGGTCGCCGAGAGATCCTCGTAACCACTCGACTTCCTTCTTGAGGCCGTCGAGCGAGATCTCGTTATGGGCGCAGCGCAGCGAACCTGTCGGGCGGTAGTCGGCGTCGGCGATGCCGTAGTCCGACACCAGTTCGCCGACATGGTCGATCGCCTCGATGCCGAGATCGTGCATGCGCCTCGCCGTTTCGAGGCCATAGCGTGAAGCGATATCGGAAAAGGCCAGCCGGAATTTTCCGGATACGACGCCGCCATTGCGACCGCTGGCGCCCCAGCCGATCTGGCTCGCCTCCAGCACCACCGCGGAAAGGCCGCGGCGGGCAAGGTAGCGCGCAGTCGACAGCCCGGTATAGCCGCCGCCGATAATGGCGACGTCGAACCGATGACCGCCCGACAGCCGGTCGAAGGCGGGCCGGTGCGAAGCCGTCTCCTGCCATAGGGACTGGATGTCGGGAAAGGGAGGACGGGGGGCGGTCATCGGTCTTGCTCGTTCTCGATCCGGTTGTCTAATCAGGCTGCCGTCGCCGCCTTCACGCCGGCCGCAAGTTCCGCGTCGACCGCATCTGCCAGTTGTCCGAGGCTCGCGAAGTGGAAGTCTGGCTTGGTAACCACCTTCGGCACCGGCGTGCCGCCGAAACCCTGCTGGCCCTGGCGACGCTCGATCCAGCAGGTCGTGTAGCCGAGTTCGCGGGCGACACCGATATCGTGATGCTGGCTCTGCGCGACATGCAGGATTTCCGACTGCTTGAAGCCGAAGGCCGACTGGCGGCCCTTGTTGTAGGCGAAGAACTGCGGATTGGGCTTGGCGCAGCCGGTTTCGTCACAAGTAATGCTGTCGTGGAACGGGTTGCCGAGCGTATCGGAATAGGCAGAAAACGCGGTCCGGTCGGCATTTGTCATGGCGACGAGGCGGAAATTCTTGCGCAGGCGCGCCAGAGCCTCGACGGAATCGGCGAAGGCCGGCCAACGCAGCACAGCGAGCTGGAAGGCTTCCGCCGTGGCGTCGTCATTCTTGTAGCCGTTCTCCGCAGCGAGCGAGAGATAAACGTCCTTCATCGCGAAGGAGGAGCGACCATAGAACTTGTCGCGGCCGCGCTTGTAGGGCTCGAAGATCTCGTCGTCGCTTGCCTTGGCAGCCTTGTCACCGCCCAGCGCGCGCACGGCATTGAGCACGCCGCTTTCGAAATCGATCAAAGTACCGACCACGTCGAAGGTCATGACTTTGAATTGTGTTAATTGCATAATCTTCATCCTTGTTGACCGTAGTGAATGGATCCGTCAGCCCGCTTCGGGAACGATGACCGTGTCTTCCGGGTGGAGCGCGAGGGTTATCGCCTCGCCCGGCGATTTCATCAGCGCGCGGCCGGCATGATTGCTGGGAAGCCTGAAGCTCATTTCGCCGCCGTCATCGAGCTTCACGAAAACCCGAATGCTTTCGCCCTGGTAGAGCGTGTCTGTGACCGTGCCGGAGAGCCTGTTGCTGGCTTCTGGCTCCGAACCGTAGGCCACGACGAGCTTTTCGGAATGGACCACGAGATGCAGGTTCGACCCGGCCGGCATGGGATGCGCCGTCTTCAGCGCCTGCTGGCCGAGGCGCACAACGCTGTCGCTTTCGCGCTGAACCGGCAGCAAGGTCGCCTCCCCGATGAAGCTGGCGACGAAGGTATTGGCGGGGTGATCGTGCAGGCGCTCGGGCGTATCGACCTGCACCAGTTTACCCCTGTTCATGATCGCTACTCGGTCGCTCATCGTCAGTGCCTCCCGCTGGTCGTGGGTGACATAGATGATCGTGGAGCCGAGCCTCTTGTGCAGGCGCTTCAGTTCGATCTGCATGTTTTCACGCAGCTGCTTGTCGAGCGCCGAGAGCGGCTCGTCCATCAGGATCAGGCCCGGCTCGAAGATCATGGCGCGTGCAAGGGCAACACGCTGACGCTGGCCTCCCGAAAGCTCGTGGATCTTCCGGTTTTCGTAGCCCGTCAATTCGACCATCTCGAGCGCCGACGCCAACCTATCCGGCCATGTCGCCTTTGGCAGGCGGCGCGCCCGCAGCGGGAAGGTGATGTTCTCGCCCACACTCATATGTGGAAAAAGGGCGTAGTTCTGGAAGACGATGCCAATCTCACGCTTGTGCGGCGGCTCAAATGTAATATCGCGATTACCCAGCCAGATGGAGCCCGCACTCGGCTGGACGAAACCACCCAGGATGCCGAGAAGCGTCGTCTTGCCGGAACCGGACGGGCCGAGAATGGAGACGAACTCGCCCTGGGCGACATCGAGGCTTACATCATCGAGTGCGCGAAAGGGCCCGTAGGACTTCGTGGCCTGCCTGATGGAAACGCCGACGCGCGCTCTTTCTTGTTGATTAATCATATGATTCCACTGCACAATTCTACCTCGTCCGGCATGAGGCCGCAGCACGGTAGCTGGTTCTCGCTGAAACAGAAATGGAGAGGTGGTTCGGCGCATCTGGCATCCGAACCGGCATCAATCCATGACGTTCCCCTTGTCATCTGGAAGGTCTTTTGCCTTCGTTATCGATCAACAGACCAAACAAGATCGCTTGGCGCAATTGAAAAAATATTGGAAGGGTGTTACATCATGTAATGACGTTTCTTCGCCGCTCCCTGCCATCAATGAATGGCCTCTTCACGTTCGAGGCCGCTGCGCGCAGCGGTAGCTTCTCTCGCGCGGCTGAAGAGCTGAACGTGACGCCGGCCGCGGTCAGCCGGATGATGTCGCGGCTCGAGGAACATCTTGGTACGGCATTGTTTCTTCGCCAGCCCGGCGGCGTGACGCTGACGGAAGCAGGCTCTTTGCTGTTCGATGCGATCGGCCGCGGCTTCGCCGGCATCGAAAGCGCATTGCGCGAGATCGAGGATCGCCGGACGGGTATCGAAACGGTGTCACTTTCGGTTTCGACAGGCTTCACCACCCATTGGATGATGCCGCGAATGGCGGAGTTCAAGAAGGAATTTCCCGCTGTCGATCTGAGATTCCAGCTCGTGATGGGCGCGCTGTCAGGTTCGGTGAATGATGTCGACCTTGGCATGCGCTTTGTCGACGGACCAGACGGCAGGCATGAAGCTGCCTTCGTCATGCCAGAAATCTTGCTGCCGATCTGCAGTCCCGACTACATGAAAAGCCACGTCATATCCGGCGGAAACGTCAGCCGCGTTCCGGATACGACCATCAACCTCAGCGACGCACAGCCGGATTGGTCAAAGCTGTTCACACCGGCCAATGGTCGTGAAACGCACAATTCGATGATTTTTTCGGATTACGCCATTGTCGTTCAGGCAGCGCTTCTGGGTCAAGGCGTCGCGCTCGGCTGGCTCAATGTCGTGGCGCACTGGCTGCGGAACCGCACGCTGGTGCCGGCCCGCGAGCAACTCATGGTAACCGGTCGCCGCTGCCATCTCGTCCGCTTGCGCGACAAGCCCTTCCGCCCCATAGTCGGCCAGGTCCGCGACTGGTTGATTGCAGAATTGACTGAGGACGTCAGAGCCGTGGGAGAGCTATATCCGTCTTTGAATATCGATATCAGGAGGTAAACAGTGTGACCGATTTGCGGATATCAGGTAGTCGATCCGCTCTTTTGGTTTCGACTTCGGCCACGGTTCCGTGGGAAGCCTGAAAGTCATCGGCTTCTCCGTTCCGACAAAAATACCACGCAATCACGGGGTCGGAGTATATGAGGGTCGTAGCCATATCCGCGATCAACCTCTCAAGCCGCCGAAACACGCGTATTTCAGCTCGACATATTCATCAATGCCGTATTTGGAACCTTCGCGACCAAAGCCGCTCTCCTTGATCCCGCCAAATGGCGCAAGCTCCGTCGAAATCAGCCCTTCGTTGATGCCGACCATACCGAATTGAAGCTCTTCGAGCACATGCCAGATACGGCTGATGTCGCGCGCGTAGAAATAGGCCATCAGGCCATAGCGCGTGTCGTTGGCGAGGCGGATGACCTCGGCTTCGTCCTTGAAGCGGAAAACCGGGGCAACCGGGCCAAAAGCCTCTTCATGCGCCAGCCGCATCGAGGCCTGCATGCCACTCAGCACCGTCGGCTCAAACCATGTGCCGCCGAGTGCATGCGGCTTGCCACCGGTCTCGACATGGGCGCCTTGCCCCACGGCGTCACCGATCAGTTCCGCCACTTTCGCAACGGCTTTGGCATTGATCAGCGGGCCCTGCACCACCTCAGACGCGGCACCGTCTCCGACCTTCAGCTTGGCAACCTCTTGCGTCAGCTTCGCCACGAAGGCGTCGTGGATGCCGTCCTGCACATAGATGCGGTTGGTGCAGACACAGGTCTGGCCGGAATTGCGGAACTTCGAAGCGATAGCACCGGCGACGGCGAGATCGAGGTCCGCGTCGTCGAAGACGATGAACGGCGCATTGCCGCCGAGCTCCAGAGAGAGCTTTTTCAGCGTATCAGCGCATTGCCGCATCAGGAGCTTACCGACGGCGGTTGAACCGGTGAAGGAGAGTTTGCGGATGACCGGATGCTCACAGAGCAGACGGCCGATGCCGGCCGCGTCCTTCGACGGCACGATGTTGAGCACGCCGGCCGGGATGCCGGCCTGCCGGGCAAGCTCCGCCATCGCCAACGCCGTCAACGGCGTCTCCTCGGAGGGTTTGACGACCATGGTGCAGCCGGCGGCGAGTGCTGCGGCGGCCTTTCGGGCGATCATCGCCAGCGGAAAGTTCCACGGCGTGATGGCGGCGCAGACACCGATGGGCTGTTTCAGCACGATGAAACGCCGGTCGCGGCCAGCGGACGGGATGACGTCTCCATAGACGCGTTTGGCCTCTTCGGAAAACCAGTCGACAAAGGAGGCGCCGAACGCCACCTCGCCGCGCGCCTCGTAAAGCGGCTTGCCCTGCTCGGCGGTGATCAGCCGGGCAAGGTCTTCCGCGTGCGCCGTGATCAGGTCGAACCACGCACGCAGCAGCTTTGCCCGTTCCTTGGCCGGCCGCGCCCGCCAGTCGGTTAGCGCGCGCTCGGCGGCGCGGATCGCCCGCTCGACGTCGGTGGCGGCAAGATCGGCGACGCGGGCGAGAACCTCGCCCGTCGCCGGATTGCGCACCTCGAAAGTCGCGCCCGTATCCGCAACGGCCCAACCGCCGTCGATGAAAGCCTGGTCGTGAAGCAGCGCAAGCGTCATTGCCCGGCCTCCACCTTTTCCAGGGCCGCCCGCAGGCTGTCCTTCAGGATGGCGATCCCTTCGTCGAGGTGGTCGAAAGGAATGGTCAGCGGCGTCAGCACGCGCACGACATTGCCATGCACGCCGCAGGAAAGCAGCAGCAGGCCCTTTTCGGCGGCGGTGTGCGTGATTGCCTTGACCAGTTCCGGCCAGGGCTGGCGCGTCTCGCGGTCACGCACGAACTCGATCGCCACCATCGCACCGAGACCGCGCACTTCACCTATGCAGGCGAATTCGTTGCCTTCCTGCCAATCCTCGAAGGTCGATTTCAACCGGCTGCCGACCTCGTTGGCGCGATCGATCAGCTTTTCGTGCTCGATGATCTCCATCACGGCGAGCGATGCCGCGCAGGAGAGCGGATTGCCGGCAAAGGTCGAGCCGACGCCGCCCATCGGGATCTTGTCCATGATATCGGCGCGGCCGGTGACGGCAGCGATCGGGAAGCCTCCACCCAGCCCCTTGGCCATGGTGACGATATCGGCGGCGACGCCGGCATGTTCCATTGCGAACATTTTTCCCGTGCGGGCGAAACCTGTCTGGATCTCGTCGGCGATCAGCAGGATGCCGTGTTTGTCGCAGATCTCGCGCAGCGCGCGCAGGAAGGTGACGGGCGCCGGATAGAAACCGCCCTCGCCCTGCACCGGCTCGACGAAAATGCCGGCGACACGCGTTGGATCGACCTCGGAACGGAAAAAGCGGTCGAGCGCGGTCAACGATTCCTGTTCGGAAATGCCGTGATAGGGGATCGGGAACGGCAGGTGGAAGACGTCCGGCACCAGCGGGCCGAAGCCGGCCTTGTAGGGCGTGGTCTTGCCGGTCAGCGTCATCGCCATCAGCGTGCGGCCGTGGAAGCCGCCGGAGAAGGCGACGAAGGCCGAGCGGCCGGTCGCGGCACGGGCGATCTTGGCGGCGTTCTCGATGGCTTCCGCGCCGGTGGAGACGAGAAACGTCTTCTTCGGGAAATCGCCCGGCACCAGGTCGTTCAGCTTCTCGCAGACCGTGACATAGTCGATATAGGGCGTGGTCTGGAACGAGGTGTGCGTGACCTTGTCGAGCTGGTTGCGCACGCGCTCGACCACCTTCGGATGGCGGTGGCCCGTGTTGTTGACGGCGATGCCGGCGGCAAAATCGATGTAGCGCTTGCCTTCGACGTCCCACAGTTCGGCGTTTTCCGCCTTCTCGATATAGACGTCGAGATGTTTCGACAGGCCAGCCGGAATAGCGGCAGCGCGCCGCGCCGTGAAGGCAGCGTTCGTGGACATGGATGTCTCCTTGCACAGTTTGTTATGGCGCGGCGCTATCGCGGCGCTTCAAATTGGCCGGCCCCACCCTCAAAGACGGGGCCGGCGCATCAATTCCTAGACGGCGGCCTTGGCGCGGCGGGCGTCCCTCGCAAGCTTCCAGTCGACGCATTCCTCGGAGCAATAAATGCTCCCGTCATGGGTCTTCTTGCGGCTGGAATCCTCGGCCGAGGCCTCGTAGATCAACACGCCGCAATTGGCGCATTTCGTATAGCTTTCGATGTAAAGCCCGTTCAGCGAAAACTTCATGGTCTCAGGCCTCCTGATAGCCGTAATGTTTCTGGGCGGCCGCCTTGGAGACGTAGCCCTCGCGGACATCCTCCGCGACCGCTGCCGGATCGCGCTTTGCCGGTTCGCCATAGCCGCCACCGCCGGGGGTGACGAGCCGCACGCGGTCGCCGCGGCGGATGGAGACGTTGGAGTAGCGGCTGGTCGAGGCCTTGCCGTAGGCCTCGCGCATCGTCTGCCAGTCCTCGCGGCCATTCTTCATGACCAGCGTCGCGCCGACGCCGCCTTCCGTGCCGCCATTAAGACCCCAGGGGGCGAGCAGGTGACGGTCGGTCATCTGCGAGCAGATGATCTCGTCGTTGAGGCACAGCATCTGCTTGGTGTAGCCGACGCCACCACGGAACTCGCCGGCACCGCCGGCATCGACGTTGAAGGCGAGGCTTTCGATGCGCCAGGGGAAGCGCGTCTCGTAGACTTCGACCGGCGTGATGCGGCAATTGCCGTTGATCGAATCGACGCCGTCATTGCCGTCCGCAAAGGCACGACCACCCCAGCCGACCGCTTCGAGATCGTAGCAGGCGAAATATTCGCCCGTATCCGCATCGACGCCGCCGAAGACGAAGTTGCAGTGCGTCGCGCCTTCCGCCGCCATCACCCGGTTCGGAATGGCCGGCGCCATGGCGCCAAGGATCGTGCCGACGATGCGCGGATGCGTCTCGGTGTTGCCGCCGACTTCCGGTGCCGGGAAATCCACGTTGACGATGGTGCCGGGCGGCGCCATCACGCGGATCGGCCGGAAGCAGCCGGAATTGCGCGGGATGGTCGGGTCGGTCATGTGCAGCACGGCATTGTAGGCGGCCGAGGTGGCGACGCCGAGCGTCGCGTTGATCGGGCCGGAAGCCTGCGGCGAGGAACCGTGGTAATCGACGATGATCTCGCCGCCGCGCTTGTGAACCTCCACGGCGACCGTATAGGTGCGCTCGGCGTCGATGCCGTCGCTCTCGATCGTATCCGAGAAGGCGTAAATGCCGTCCGGGATCGCTTCCAGCTCGGCGCGCATGCGGCGTTCCGAATAGAGCAGCAGGTCGTTGACGGTCTCCTTGATCTTCTCCTTGCCGTATTTCTTGTAGATCTGCGTCATCTGCTTTTCGCCGAGATCGACGGCGGCGATGAGCGCGCGAAGGTCGCCATAGTTGACGCGTGGCGTGCGCACGTTGGCGAGAAGCAGCTTCCAGACCTCGATATTGTCCTTTCCGCGCTTCTTGATCTTCACCGGCGGAATGCGGAGGCCTTCCTGGAAGATTTCCGTCGCCTCGCCGCAGAAGCCGCCCGGCGCCATGCCGCCGACTTCCGCGATATGGCCGATCGCCACCGCAAAGCCCATGATCTCGCCATCGACGAAGATCGGCTTGAAGAAGGTGTGCTCCGGCGTGTGCAGGCCGCCGCGATAGGGGTCGTTGTGGAGAATGACGTCGCCTTCCTCGATCTCGTCGATCGGGATTTCCTTGAGGCACGACTTGACGAGCAGCGGCATGCCGCCGATCTGCGCCGGGCAATAGTCGGCGACGGCGATCATGTCGCCGTTCATGTCCGCGAGGCCGCAGGTGAAGTCGAGCGCTTCGTTGAAGATCGTCGAATAGGACGTCTTCATCAGCACGATCCCCATCTCCTTGCAGAGGGAGACCATGCTGGATTCCAGGATGTTCATCGTAACGAAGTCCATGACGGTACTCCTCAGGCCGAAATGATCAGATTGCCGAGACGATCGACGCGGAGCGTCTGTTTCGGCTGCAGGATGGTGACGGACGCGTTTTCTTCAATAATGGCAGGACCGGATACGGTCTGCCCCTGCTTGAACGTTCCGCGATCGTAAGTCTTCACGTCATGCCAGCCGTCCTCGAAGCGCACCTTGCGGCTGCCGGAGGCGGCAGGCGTGCCCTCGCCCTTTTCGAGTTCGCGCATCTGCGGCTTTTCGGAAACAGCAACGGCGACGACCTTGAGATTGACCGTCTCGATGGTTTCGCCGGGAATGGAGAAGCCGAAGCGGTTCTGGTGTTCCTCGTGGAAACGCTCCCACAGGTTCGCAATGGTCTCCTCGGTGAACTGGTTGGCGGGGAAGCTCAGTTCCAGCTCGTGGTTCTGGCCGAAGTAACGCGCCTCGATGGAACGGTAGATCTCCACCTTCTGCTGGTAGCCCTGGGAAACCAGCTCGGCGATGGCGCCATCCACCAGTTCCGTCATCGCCGCCGTGGCACGCGCACCGTCGAAATATTTCGAGATCTGCTGCACGGTGCGATGCCGGTCGACGCGCGCATCCGTCATGATGAAGCCGAAGGCGGAGAACTGGCCGGGATAATTCGGCACGATGCCCTGCGGAATGCCGGAAATATCCATGAGGTCGCAGATATGCACCGGACCCGCCCCGCCCGAGGCGACGAGCGAGAAGTCGCGCGGATCGAGGCCGCGCTGGAGCAGGACGGCGCGCAGCGCGCCGAGCATATTGTTGTTGGCGATCTGCACCATGGCGAAGGCCGCCGCATCGACTTCAAGGCCGAGCTGGTCGGCGATCTTCTTGACCGCGCGGTGCGCCGCCTCGGCGTCGAGCTTCATCTTGCCGCCGAGGAAGTAATCGGGGTTGATTCGGCCGAGCACGACATTCGCGTCCGTCACGGTGGCATTCTCGCCGCCGCGGCCATAGCAGGCGGGGCCAGGCGCTGCACCGGCCGATTGGGGGCCCATGCGCAGCATGCCGCCCTTGTCGATCCAGGCGATGGAGCCTCCGCCGGCGCCGATCGTGTGGATGTCGATCATCGGGATCTGGATCGGCAGGCCCCATTCGATCTCGAAGCTGGTCGTCACATGCTCCATGCCGTCGACGACGGTCGAGCAATCGGTCGAGGTGCCGCCCATGTCGAAGGTGACGAGGTTCTTGATGCCCGTCAGCTCGGAAAGGACGCGGGTGGCGACGACGGCGCCGGTCGGGCCGGACAGCGTCATCTGCACCGGTGATTCGGCGGCACCCTTCAGCGTCGATTCACCGCCGTTCGACTTGATCACACCGATCCTGTCGCCGATGCCGATGGCGTCGAGACGCTTCTGCATGCGGTGGAAATTGTCGGAGACGATGGGCTTCAGATAGGCGTCCGCGATCGTCGTCGAGGCGCGGTCGTATTCCTTCCACTTCGGCAGGACCTCGTAGGAAATCGAGATTGGCATGCCCGGCAGTTCTTCGGCAAGAATGTCGCGGATGCGCTGCTCGTGGCTCGGGTCGATATAGGAGAACAGCGTGCAGACAGCGATCGCCTCGATCGTGCCATCGGCCTTGATCGTCGCGGCAAGCTCGCGCACGGCCGTTTCGTCGAGCGGCGTAACAAGCTCGCCCTTGGCGCTGAAACGGCCACCGATCTCATAGGTGTCGGCGCGCTTCATCAGCGGCTTGGTCTTGATCCAGGTAATGTCGTAGTGGCTGCGGCGGTCACCGCGCTGGATGAAGGGGACATCGCGAAAGCCTGATGTCGTGACATAGGCGACCTTGGCGCCGCGGCGCGTGAGCAGCGCGTTCGTTGCGATCGTCGTGCCGAGACGGATCTTGTCGACGCCGGCGACATCCTCCACCTGTCCGAGACCCTGGAGCACGCCTTCGATCGGTTCGGAGGGCGTCGTCAGGTTCTTCCAGTTCTCGATCGTGCCGGTCGCCGCATCGTAGGAAACGAAGTCGGTGAACGTTCCCCCAATATCGATGCCGATGATTTTTCTGTCAGGCATTGTTCCCTCTTTTCTCATGGATAGGGTCAGGACGAGCGGGGTTTTTCCCGTTCGTAAGCTACAAGCAGGTGGCGCCAGGAATCGCGGATGTGATCGCGGATGGCGTCCATCGCCTTTTCGGGGTTGCGGGTGCGCAGCGCCTCGACGACCGGCCAGTGATCGACAGCGGCCGCCATCTGGCTTTCGAACTGGCGCTCGGCCATGGTGATCAGCATCTGCACTTCCGCCTGGATATTGGTGAAGGCGTGCAGCGTCTGGCGGTTCTTCGAGAGCTTGCAGATCTCCAGATGGAAGGCGAGGTCGTTCTCGACGAGGACGATCTCGTCATTGGCGTTGGCGGCCGCGACCATGGCATCGACGAAACCGGCAATGCGGTCGACATCGGCATCCGTCATCTGCGGCAGCGCCTGCTCCACCGCGAAACGCTCGACCACCACGCGGAAGGAAAAGATCTCGTCGATGTCGCTGCGCAGGAAGGTGCGCACGAAGGTGCCCTTGCGTGGTACGGCAACAAGCAGGCCGCGCTCTTCCAGCCGGCGGATCGCCTCGCGGATGGGGTTGCGGCTGATGCCGAGCTGGCGGGCAAGTTCCGCCTCGTTGATGCGCTGGCCCGGCTGGAGCCGGCCGAAGATCAATTCGCGCACGAGAAAGGTCGAAACCTGATCGGACAGCATCCGGTGGTCGATGATGCCAACCGGTTCGTCTATATTGAAGAGGAGGTTGCTAGCCATTGATGAGCCCTTTCTCGCGTTGTTCCTGCCCCGGCAGGGTCATTTCCCGCCCTGCCATGATTCCGTCTTTGCGGAAGACCAGTATCAACAGCATAAAGGCCGCGATGATAAGCTCCTGCGTGCCCGCCGGCAGCGACCACTGCTCGCCGCCGATCGAAATCCCGCCTTCGAGACGACGGAAGATATCGACCATCGCGGTGATCACGACGACGCCGACCACCGCCCCGGCAAGGCTGCCCATGCCGCCGACAATGAGCATGGCGAGCGCGAGGAAGGTGAAACTCAGGAAGAAACTGTTGATCGAGACAGTCCCGAGATAATGCGCCTGCAACACCCCGCCGAGGCCGACCATGAAGCCGGACAGCGTGAACGCGATCAGCCGCGACCAGTAGAGCGAAATGCCCGATGCGGCCGCCGCCACCTCGTCTTCCCGCGTCGCCCGGATCGCCAGGCCGAAGGCGGAGACCTGGTAGAGATAGGCGATGA
This sequence comes from Shinella sp. AETb1-6, assembly GCF_009826875.1. Taxonomy (NCBI): domain Bacteria; kingdom Pseudomonadati; phylum Pseudomonadota; class Alphaproteobacteria; order Hyphomicrobiales; family Rhizobiaceae; genus Shinella; species Shinella sp. AETb1-6. The sequence continues at coordinate 46,146 of NZ_WUMM01000015.1, forward strand.
CGATGGCGACGACGGCGCAGCCAAGTGCCAGCCAGGCCGTGACATAGGTCGGCAGGCCGACGATCGACGCCGAGCCCATCGTGACGCTGTCCCAGTTGGAATAGACGACGTTGAGGATGAACAGAACGGCAAGCGTGGAGATCGAGGCCGCCAGGCCGGTGAGCCGCATGATGACGAGGCCGGTGAGGAAAGCCGCGCCGCCGGCTAGCAGCACCGAGACCACGGCCGACGGCAGCAGCGGAATGCTCTGATCGCGCAGGAGCGGCGGCAGGCCGGACATGGTGATCGGCTTCAGCATCTCGCAGCAGGTCTGCCACGCCGAGGCATAGGCGGCGATCGCCATGAAGGTGGCATGGCCGAAGGAGATGATGCCGGAATTGCCGACGAAGACATAGAGCCCGACGACGATGACGATGCTGATCAGCATCTCGATGACGGTGCGCTGGATGGAGAGGCCGCCGAACTGGCCTGTCACCACCACGATGACCGCGAGCGGTATGACGAGGGCGAGCACCGGAAACCAGAAGCGGCCGATCGTTGCGAAGGACATGGTATCGCTCTTCATTATACGCGCTCCTTCGCGGCGCTGGTGACGATCAGGCCCTGCGGGCGCACGAGGAGGATCAGGATGACCATCATGAACACGCCGGCGTCGCGGAAGGGGCGCAGATCGGCTGGCAGGTAGGTTTGCAGCAGCACGCTGGCGACACCCACGAGGAAGCCGCCAAGTGCCGCGCCCGGCAGCGAACCCATGCCGCCGATGACGGTGGCGAAGAAGGCGTAGACGACGGGCATAAGCCCCATGCGCAGGTCGAGCGTGCCCGTCTGGATCGTCAGGAGCAGCGAGACCGCGCCGCCGAGCAGGCCGGAAATGGCGAAGGCAAGTGCGATCACCCGGTTTGCCGGCATGCCGAGCAGGCGGGCCATCTGGAAATTCTCCGCCGCCGCCCGCATCTGGATGCCGAGCGGCGTCTTCTTGAGGAAGAGCACCAGGGCGACGAGCAGGCCGGCGGTGACGACCATGGTGAGGAGTTGCACGCCCGGAACCCGCACGCCGCCGATCTCCACCGCATTCGCCAGCCCCTGCCCGATGCCGACCGATTTCGGCCGGCCGGTATGGATGAGCATGACGAGGTTCTGCAGGAAATAGCTGACGGCGAAGGAGGAGATGAGCAGCGTCGATGGATTGGAATTGCGCAGCGGCCGGAAGGCGACACGCTCGGTCAGAAGCGCCAGAGCCATGACGACGACGAGCACGCCGCCGATCATCAAGGCCGAGGGCAGCGCGCCGAGCAGCAGCGGCGGCGTGACGCTCGCGGTCGGCAGCACCAGCGCATAGGCGCCGATGGTAATATAGTCGGCCTGGGCAAAATTGACGAGCCGCATGACGCCGAAGACGAGACCGATCGCCAGCGCGACGAGGGCATAGAGGCTGCCCAGCGCGATGGCATCGACGAGAACTTGAACGATGTTTGCCATGGCGTCCGGTTCCTAGATCGCGAGGGTGCTGTCGGCCGCCTTTTCGCCGAGATAGGCGCGGCGGACGGCGGGGTTTTTCTGAATGTCCTGGGGCGAGCCCTCGGCAAGGCTCTGGCCGCCATCGAGCACATGGATGCGCTGGCAGACGCCCATGATCACCTTCATATTGTGTTCGATCAGCAGCACGCCGCAGCCGAAGCGCGCCGGCAGCTCGGCGATGACTTCCATCAAGGCCTCGCATTCGGCGTCGTTCATGCCCGAGGCCGGCTCGTCGAGCAGCGCGAAAGACGGCTGCAAGGCGAGTGCCCGGGCGATGCTGACACGCCGCTCGTCGCCATAGGAAAGGCTGTCGCAGCGGTTGTCCGCTTTTTTCGCAAGGCCCATCCAGTCGAGGATTTCCAGCGCCCGCTCCCGGGCCGCCTTGCGCGAAAGCCCGCTGCCGATTGCGGCGACGGAAAGGTTCTGCTCCACCGTCATCGCCCGGAAGAGACGCGCCGCCTGGAAGCTGCGGCCGACGCCGGCCTGCGCGATCTTGCGGGCCGTGAGCTTCGAGACGTCAATACCGTCGAGGCTGATGCTGCCGCTGGTCGGCCGCTGGAAGCCGCTCAATACATTCACCATGGTCGTCTTGCCGGCGCCGTTCGGGCCGATGAGGCCGAGCACCTCGCCGCGCCGGAGTTCGAGGTCGACCCCGCTCAAGGCCCGGATGCCGCCAAAGGCGACGGCAACGCCGCGGGCTTCCAGCCGTTCTTTCGATGGACGTGACATATCGGGCGAGACCTATTCGTAAGCTCGGCTATGAATTTGCTTGGAGATTTTGGTTCCGTCGGCTGCACCGCCATGCAGCCGACGGATCGCAGCCGGTTACTGACCGACGCGGAACAGGAGCTTCATGTCCGGCTTGAACGTGTTCCGGTAGACCTCGACGGCGCGGAAGGAGTCGTTCTCGACCTTCATGATCAGCCAGGGCCGGTCGACCTGAATATGCAACTGGTCGGTGAAGGAGGTGGGGCCTGCCGTGAACGGCTGGTCCTTGAAGGTGTTCATGACGCCCACCACGGCTTCGGATTCGGTCGTCTTTGCCTGCTCGACCGCATAGGCCCACTGCTCGATGAGGCTATAGCCCAGAACCGAATAGGAAGAGACCGGCGGCTCGCCGTAACGCGCCTTGTGGCTTTCAAGGAACGTGTTCATTTCCGGGCGTGGATCATCGCCGTAAAGCGACATGAAGGCGGGCAGGTAGAAATCCTTGAGGCCCGGCACGGCGTTCAGCCAGTAATTGTCGACCATCGCCGTGTTGGCAAGGATCGGCAGGTCGATGCCGGCAGCGCGAAGCTGGCGCACGGCCGAAGCACCCCCCGGCGTGAACGAGCACACGAAGACCGCGTCGGGCTGCGTCGCCAAACCCTTGAGGCGGGTGATCTGCGAGGCAATCGACGGGTCGTCGTTCTTGAACGTGTCATTGCCCAGGATTGTCTCAGCGCCGGCACTTGCAGTCCAGGCCGCGCGAAAACCGGCGCAGGCCGACTTGTTGTATTCGATCGTCAGGTCTTCCAGCACGTAGACAGACTTCAGGTTCATTTTCTTGTTGCCGTATTCGGCAATTGCGATGCCTTCCGACTGCGCCGCGCTGTTGGCGGTAAAGGCGAGCGGGCCGACGCCCTGCACGCCCATCTTAGGATCGGCAGCACAGAGGCTGAAGGCGATCTTGCCGGCCTGCTTGGCGGCAAGTGCGGACGGCGCGCCGAAATCGTAATCACACGAGACAACCAGCATGTCGACGCCGCTGTCGACCAACTGTGCGCCGACCGTTGCGGCACGGGCCTGCTCCGTCTTGGTGTCCATGACGGAATATTCGATCTGGCGACCCAGCAGGCCACCGGCCTTGTTGATCTCCTCGATCTTCATGACGGCCGCCTTGAAGGGCGCGCTGTCGTAGTTCGAAAGCCAGCCGGATTCCGCGATGGCGAAGCCGATCTTGATCGGCTCTTCGGTCTGAGCGCTGGTCACCGGCAATAGCAGGGCGATTGCGGCCGAGGCGGCCACAGCAACAGATTTCATTGTCGTTCCCCTTCGGCCGTAGCGATGCTCGGCCTGATTTTTTGCACATAGTCCTCTGTGGACAGAAGACAGAATGCGGGTTAGATTTTTTTTGTCAACGGCAAAAAATGGCGCGGCCTCCCGATTTCCATCGAAGGACCCAACCGCGCGAGAGGGGAACGACATGTTAGAAATCCGCGGCCTTACGGCCGGCTACGGCCGGCTTGCTGCCCTGAAATCCGTCGATCTTGTGGTCCATACGGGCGAGATCGTCTTCGTGGTCGGCCCCAATGGCGCCGGCAAGTCCACGCTTCTGAAGACGATTTCCGGGCTCATGGCGCCCACGGGCGGAACGCTCGCCTTCAATGGCGAGGCGATCGCCGGCCAGCCGCCGGAAAAATTGTGCCGCAAGGGCCTGGCGCTGGTGCCTGAGGGCCGCAGCATCTTTCGCACCCTGACGGTGCAGGAGAACCTATTGCTCGGTGGCATGATCCGCAAGGACAAGGAAGAGGCAGCCGCGGATCTCGAGCGGGTACTTGAGACCTTTCCAATCCTGAAGGCGCGGTATCGCGGCGTCGCCGGCCATCTCTCGGGTGGCGAGCAGCAACAGCTGGCCATCGCCCGCGCCATCCTGCAACGCCCCTCGCTGATGATGATCGACGAGCCCTCGCTCGGCCTTGCCCCCCTCGTTATCGATCAGGTCTACGAGAGCCTTCGCCAGCTCAATGCCGGCGGACTGACGCTGCTCGTCGTCGAGCAATCCACCGCCCGCATCCTCGATCTCGCCTCCCGCATCTACGTCCTGCGCAACGGCCATGTCGCGCTGGAGGGAGCGGCAAGCGATCTTGCGGACGGCCACGCGCTGGAGGATGCTTACTTCGGGTATGGCGAACGCCAGACGACACACGCGTGATCAGGCAAGACAGATGATATTCGACTATTGCATCATCGGCGGGGGCATCGTCGGCCTGGCAACGGCCATGCGTCTTCTCGAAGGCAGGCCAGGCTGCAGCCTCATCCTCATCGAGAAGGAGGATGCGCTCGGCAGACACCAAACGGGCCACAACAGCGGCGTCATCCACGCGGGCATCTACTACCCTCCCGGAAGCCTCAAGGCCGAACTCTGCCGCAAGGGCGCGGAGGCGACCAAGGCGTTTTGCGCGGAAAACGACATTCGCTTCGAGACCTGCGGAAAATTGCTCGTCGCGACGTCGGATCTCGAAATACAGCGCATGGACGCCCTCTATGAGCGATCGAAACAGAACACGATCGAGGTCTACCGCGTCAGCGAGGAAGAGTTGAAGGAGCGCGAGCCGAACATTCGTGGCCGCGGCGCACTCTTCGTGCCTTCGACCGGCATCGTCAGCTATGCCGAAGTCTGCCAGGCGATGGGGCGGCGCATCGCTAAACTCGGCGGCGACATCCGCCTTTCGACCCGCGTCACCGGCATCCGCGAGACGATTGACGCCGTCGACGTCGCCTCCGAGGGCGAGAGCTGGCGGGCGAGAAAACTGGTCGCCTGCGCCGGCCTGCAATCCGATCGGCTGGCGGCTCTCGCCGGCCTTTCGATCGAGCACCGCATCGTGCCGTTCCGCGGTGAATATTTCCGCCTCCCGCCCGACAAGAACGACATCGTTCGACACCTCATCTACCCGATCCCGGACCCCGCCCTGCCCTTCCTCGGCGTGCACCTGACGCGCATGATCGACGGCAGCGTGACGGTCGGACCGAACGCCGTGATCGGCTTTGCGCGCGAGGGCTATCCGCGCCTCTCGGTCAATCTGGCCGACATCGCGGACTACGCGCTCTATCCAGGCTTCTGGAAAACCGTCGTTGCGAACCGGAAATCCGCCGTGACGGAGTTGCGCAACTCGCTGTGGAAGCCAGGCTATCTGGCGGAATGCCGCAAATATTGCCCGAGCCTCACGCTTGCAGACCTCCTGCCCTACGAGGCCGGCATCCGCGCCCAGGCGGTGCGGAAGGACGGCACGCTCGTCCACGACTTCCTCTTCGCCGAGACAGACCGGATGCTGCATGTCTGCAATGCGCCCTCGCCCGCGGCCACTTCTGCAATTCCAATCGCGGAGATGATCGTCGAACGGCTGGAAAAAGGATTGTAAAGCCAATTCATCCCATGCGCCCTCGCCCATCTCTGTTCGGCGCGCTCACGGGCATGGTGATCCTGCGCGAGAGGGGCGGCCCATCGCGGCTCGCCAGGCGCCAAGTGCTGATCGCCGGCGTCATCCTTCTCTCGGGCGGTTGAGACATGACATGGCTGCTCTACTCTCCCGCCTAATCCTTCATGTCCGGCCGGATCGGCATCGTCGGCGCCGGGCGCTCCGTGATATGGACGACGATCAGGTTGGCGCCCTTGTCGCGGGAATTCTGAACGCTGCAGCGCGAACTCATCCAATCTCACTATCCCAGCGCCAGAGGGGTAGATCGTTTACAATTTTACGAAATATTTAGGTTAATTGACGGTTTCCATATTGGACCGTTTCAGCGCAATCGCAGATCGGTAAGTTTACCGGCATCAGTTTTGCCATGAAACATCCGGAGCGTTGCGCATGACCATTCTTGCCACCACGAACAATGCGCATACAGGCAACTTCTCCTCACTCTCGCATACGAGCGTCGTGGCAACGGGCACTCGCATGGTCGGTCCCGATGTTCTACGCTCGCTGGCAATCCTGCTGGTAGTGCTCGTGCACCTTCCGCTGAACGCGGCCCCGAGCATGTGGGTGACACACCCTCGATTGAAGTGACGAACTCGCGCAACGCGCTCGATTTGGCTTTGGCAGGCGTAGCGCGTGTCGCGCTGCCGACCTTCGTCGGGAACAACCAGAGCGGGCTGAAACAGGTGACAGAACCGATCGGCGAACTGGAGCACGATCAGTGGCTGGTCACGCACGACGAGGACAGATTCCTGCCGGACGTCCGCCGCGTGATCGAGCGGATCTATGCGGTGTTGAGAGCCGCGATCAAGTAAAAGCGATTTTGGCCTTCCTGCCTGATGCCAGTCCCTGGCGTCGGAAAGTCGACGCTTCTTAAGTTGGCGACGCCTGTGTCAGAAACTTCGCGTCAATCACCACGAAAAATCAAACTCCGCGGCAAGGAAAGAGAGAGCCGCCGCGCCGATCAGACCGGAATTCTGGCCGAGCGCAGCGCGCATAACCGGTACATCCTTGAATGCAGGCATGGCCCGCTCGGTGATGTAGTGCTGGATACCGGGATGCAAGCGCTCGAATTCATGGGAGAGGCCACCGCCCATGATGACGATCTCGGGGCTGAAGATGTGGAGGAGGCTTGTGAAGCCGCGGCCGAGGATTTCCGCTTCCTCCTCGATCAGATCGTTGGCGAGCGCATCGCCGGCGCGTGCGACAGCGAAGACCGCGCGGCTGTCGATGACGTCGCCACCGGCGCCGAGCCGCGTCTCGGTGCAGGCGAAGGCACGATCTTGCGCCCGCCGGGTAAAAGCCGTGCCCGACCCATAAGCTTCGAAGCAACCCTTGTTACCGCAGGGGCAAAGCGCGCCGTCCGGCATGACGGACATGTGGCCGACATGGCCTGCCATGCCCTTGCGGCCGCGCAACACGCGCCCATCGGCGATGACGCCGCCACCGATCCCCGTGCTGACGGTCACGTAGACGAGGTTTTCCAATCCCTTGCCCGCGCCGAACTGCCATTCACCGATTGCGGCGGCAATGCCGTCATTCTCCAGACTGACTGGAAACGCGAAGCGCTTCTGCAACTCCGCCTTCAGCGGGAAGTCTGCAAAGCCGGCCAGTGTCGGAATATCCCGTGTGATTCCCGAGACCGTATCAATCGGTCCGGGCGTGGAGACGCCGATGCCCACGACCGTAGCCGTTCCGGCAGCCGCGGCAAGGCCGTCGGCAAGGGCCTGGATCTGCGCCAGCACGCGCTCGGGACCTGCCATCGCATCGGTCCGGTCCTCGGCGCGCGCGAGAACCCTGCCGTCGGCACTGACAAGTGCGGCGCGAACTTGCGTACCCCCAAGATCGATGCCGATGGCGATCTCACTCATGATCGGACGAACCTTCAGAGGGAATGAAGCCAGGACATGCGCTCCTCAAGCGAGGGTGCATTGAAAGCCAGCGAACCAAGCACGACCGTCTCGGCGCCGGATTGGCGCAGCAACGGTACGGTGTGCTCGCGAATGCCGCCATCGGCCGCCAGCACGACGCGGTGGCCTGCGCCGCTTTCGGCGATGATCTTTCGGGCCTCCTGCAAGCGCGCGCCCGCCTTCTCGTCGAGGCCCTGCCCCTTTACACCGATCGCGGTGCCGAGCAGCGTTACGAAACGCAGCCGCGCCGCATGACGCCGGATCCGTTCGACGGGCGTCTCGACCCGCAACACCATGCCGGCGGCGACGCCACGGCGGTCAAGGAGATCGAGCGCCGCATCCACGACACTGTCGTTCTCGACATGAATACTGATGAGGTCGCTGCCGGCGTCGGCGAACTGCTCGATCTGCGACAGCAAGACGGTATCGGCCACCATGAGGTGAACATGGATCGGGCGCCTAGAAACCCTTCGCACGCCGGCCACCAGATCGGGGAAGAACAGCATGGCCGGCGCGAAGTGGCCGTCGGCGACGTCGATATGCAGGACGTCGACATGCGGCTCGACGCGGGCGAGATCATCGGCAAGCCGCACGAGATCGGCGGACCAGACGGAGAATTCGGCAATCAGGCGATCCTTGGGAAGGTCGTCGATCCAGGTTTTTGCGGGGGCAGTCATTTCTTAGAGGTCCTTCAGGAAAGCATGGAGGGCGCGGCGAAAATCGGCGACGTATCGCGTCTTGTCTTCCGCCTTGGGGGTGATCTGGACGAAGCGCGCGGCGGGGATTGCTGCCGCAAGTGCGCGCGCATGGGCGATGGGATGGATGACGTCGCGCTCGTGGCCGATGACGAGCGCCGGCGCGGCTATGCGGGCAATCTCATCCTCCGCCACGCCGGGACCGTCCTTCGATATGGCCGTCAAAAGCGTTGCGGTGACGTCGACGGGTTCGCGGGCGAAAAAGCCGGTGAGCGAGGCCAGATTGTCCGGGGCGTCGGCGGCAAGGCGCTGGCCAATCGGCCCCGCCAGAAACGCCGCCTTCGCCTCGTGAGGCGAAAGCTCTGCCAGGAGGCGACCGACCTCGGCATTCGGCGCCATGTTGCCCGGCGCCGAGGCGACGAACCAGGCCGGACGAGCAAGGACAAGCGCACGGACGAGATCGGGCCGCGTGACGGCAAGGCGCAGCGAGATCGCCGCGCCCATGGATATACCCCCGATGATGACCGGCGCCTCCAGATGGGTCTCGATATAGGCCGCGACATCACCTGCAAAGGTTTCGATCGAGAACCGGTCCAGCGCGCCGGATTGCGAGCGGCCGTGGCCGCGGGCCTCGATGGTGATGCGGCGAAAGCCGGGGTCGTCCGGGAACGCCTCGGCCGACTGGCCGGCATCACCGCAAAGCCCGTGCAGGAAGACGACCGGCGTGCCTTCACCCGCCATGTCGACGTTCAGAGATGTGCCGTCGCCGGTTCGGAAGACGCGGTTCATCGTCCCGCCTCAAGCTTTTCCGACAGGAAGCGGGAAACATCTTCGGCTTCCTTTGCCGCAAGCCCGTGGGTGATCAGGCTGCCGGTAAAGCCGATCGCCTTCAGGCAGCCAAGATAGTGACTGTAGTCGAGCACGCCCTTGCCGGCCGTGGCGAAGCTGCCATCCGGGTTCCGGTCCTTCGCATGCGCCATCACGATGCGGTCGGCGAGAAGATCGATGGCCGCGGAGATAGTCGTCCTTTGTTCGTCGAGCGTGGCGGTCTCGAACAGATTGGCGGGATCGAGCACGATCCTGATGCGCCGGCTCTGCATCTCATCGATCAGGCGTCGGGCCTTATGGGCGGAGTTGATCACATTGGCAAGCTCCGGCTCGATGCCCAGATCGACATCGTACCGCTCGGCAATGCCGATCGCCGTCTCCATGGCCTCCAGCAGATCGCGCCAGGCTTCCGGCGTGCCGTTGTCCGGGTGCTCCTTCCACTGGTCGTACGGATCGCGCGTACCGGTGCAGAGCGTGATCAGGCGGGTGGACATTGCGTGGCTACGCTCCGCCAGTACGGCAAGCCGGCGATGTCCCGCCTCGCGCACCGCCCGATCGGGATGGATCATGTTGTAGGTGCCGGAGACCGCGGCGATCTCGATACCGGCCTTGTGTGCCGCACCGGCGATGGCACGCGCCTGCCCCTCGTCGATCGCATCGGGCATGGAGGCAAGGCCGGAGCAGGCCATGTTGTATTGCGCGCAGACGAAGCCGGCACCGGCGACAGCCTTAAGCACCGGCCCGGGCTGCGTCCCCTCGAAGGTCTTGGCGAAGATGCCGAGTTTCATCACACGCCGCCCGTCACGTCGGCCAGCGCAACGGACTTGCCGATTTCGACGGAGCGGGCGATGGCGACCATGGCCCGCACGGACGCGAGGCCGTCATCGATATTGGCGCCCTCCATCGGCGTGCCATCCAGAATGGTGCGGGCGAACCCTTCGACCTGACGGCGATAGAAATGGCCGTCCGCGCCGAGCACCCGATGCGTCGCACCGTCAGCCTCGCGGAAAATATCCACCTCACTCGTCTTGTAGTACCAGGGATTATAGGTCTTGCCGAGGACGCTGCCGTTCCTGCCATAGATCTGGAACCCCTCGTGCCAGTCCATGCGCACCTGCACCGTGAGGTCGAGGTGTCCGAGCGTGCCGGAGGCGAACTCCACATCGATGAACCAGCACCAGATGCCCGCACGTTCGGAAAGCCGCGCCTGCACCGAGAGGATATCGCCGGCAAAGTAGCGGGCTGTGTCGATCAGATGGCAGCCATGTGCCAGCATGTAGTAGCGCCTGAGATCGGCCTTCGGATTGGTGGTGGGCTTCTTCGCATTGGCGCTGGTGACCACGAGCGGCTGCACCGCGTCGGTCATCGGATAACGATGCGTGCTGTCGCAATACCAGGCCTTGAGCGCGACCATCTCGCCCATCTCGTCGGCAATGAAGGATTTTGCCGCCTGCAGGCCGGCATCGAAGCGCTTCATGTGCCCGACCTGGAAGACCTTGCCGGAGCGTTCGACAGCGGCCTTCAGCGCGACGCATTCCTCCACCGTAACCCCGACGGGTTTCTCGCACAGCACATGCTTGCCGGCTTCAAGCGCGCGCAGCGATGCCGGTACATGGAAGGCATCGGCCGTCGCGATGATCACCGCTTCCACGTCAGGATCGGCAAGCATCCTGTCATAGTCGTTGTAGGACTTTTCAGCCCCGTGGGTGATGACCATGCGCTCGCGCAGGTCGTCGGCGACATCGCAGATCGCGTAGAGATCGGCGTTGGCCGCCTTGGTGCAGCTTTCGAAATGCGCGGCCTGCGCGATCTGGCCCGCACCGAGCACGCCCACACGAAGACGGCGTTCCTGTTTTGCTGGCATTTCAGCCCCTTTTGTTTTCGTCGTTTACGGGCGACGCCGTCAATCGGCGCTCACAGGGCCGCGTGCGTCTGCGGGTTGAAGAAGTGCAGCTTGGCCGGGTCGATGGCGAGATCGATACGCTCGCCGGCCTTGATGGTGCTGGTGGCCTCGAATCTGGCAACCGCATTGGCCGCGCCGCTCAAATCCTCCACCGCATCGGGGTCGCCGGAATCGACCCGGGGCGCGTCGATCTTCAGGTGCACGATCAATTCCGAACCGAGTTCCTCGATCGTTCTCACCAGTGCGGGGATGGTAGGATAGGCCGCGCCCGACGGCAGTCGGCTATCATGAAGGTCTTCGGGGCGAATGCCGAAAACGACAGGCTTGCCGTCGAAGCCCGAAAGGCCCGGAACACGCTCCAGGACACTCGCCGGCAATGGAATGGAAAAGTCCGGAAGCCGGATCGAGCCGCCTTCCAGACGCCCTTCGAAAAGGTTCATCGAGGGAGAGCCGATAAAGCCTGCGACGAAGGCGTTGACCGGCTTGTGATACAGCGCCTTCGGCGTATCGACCTGCTGCAGCACACCCCCCTTGAGCACTGCCACGCGGTCCCCCATGGTCATCGCCTCGGTCTGGTCGTGGGTGACGTAGATGGTCGTCACGCCCAGCTGGCGCTGCAGGCTGGCGATCTCGGCGCGCATCTGGACGCGCAACTTTGCATCGAGGTTGGACAGCGGCTCGTCCATCAGGAACGCGGCCGGCTCGCGTACCATGGCACGGCCCATCGCAACGCGCTGGCGCTGGCCGCCGGAAAGCTGCGCCGGCTTGTTCTGCAGGAGCGTTTCGAGCTGCAGGATCTTGGCGATCTCGTTCACCCGCTTGGTGCGTTCGGCCTTGTTCTTTCCCGCCAGCTTCATCGAGAAGGCGATGTTTTCAAAGACGGTCATGTGCGGATAGAGGGCGTAACTCTGAAACACCATGGCGATGTCGCGATCCTTCGGCGGCAGATCCACGACGTCCTGATCCCCGATGCTCAGCGTGCCGCTGGTTACATCCTCCAGGCCGGCGATCATGCGCAGCGCCGTCGATTTTCCGCAGCCGGACGGCCCCACCAAGATCAGGAACTCGCCGTCATGGATCGTCAGGCTCAAATCCTTGATCGCATGAAAATTGTTCCCGTAGGTCTTGCAGATCTTGTCCAGCACAACCACAGCCACTGCGTATCCTCCACTGTCCCAAACCCGGCCGGCGGCCTCCACTGCCACCGTCCGGTTTTCGACAGAAGGCTCGGGCTAGCCGGGAAAGTCAAGATAGTAAGCGAGGCCATAGACAACTGGAGAAGCTAATTTCATCGCCAAGCCATTGGTATATAATCATTATTCCAAGATAAAAAAATCGTCAGCATGATATTTTATTTCTTTACGCGCGAAACTTTTGTCACCCAGCACATACCAGTATGGCCGGCGTCGACTTTACGCCAGCGCCGGCCGTATCGGCATGTCGATAGAGAAGCAAAGTATCGCGATGAGGACAAAACTGTTAAGCGCGAGGTGGCACGGGCACAGGCGCGGCCCCGTCCTTCATCCAGGAGAGGCATGCGGTCCGATCCGGCAGCCCCCTGCGACCGCCATGCGCCGTCACCGAGATAGCCGCTGCTGCCGCGGCGAACCGAACGCAATCGAGCGGGCGCGCGCCCTCTGCCAGCGCCAGCGCATAGGCGCCATGGAAGCAGTCTCCGGCACCGGTCGTATCCACCGCCTGGACCACATAGGCCGGCACATGCCAGAGAACTGGATCGCCTTTCTGCCGCACATAGCTGCCGCGGTCGCCGTCGGTGAGCACCACCGCCGAACGGTTTGGCGTCCAGAGCCCCTTGAGGAGAGCCGCAGGATCATCCTGCTTCAGGTAGGATCTGGCGAATGCGATCGGCAGCACGAGGTGATCGGCGAGCGACAGGATCCGGTCGCTCGCGGGGCCGATGGCCCATTCGATATCAGCCACGATGGAAAGACCGAGATCGCGGGCTCGCTGGACCGCGGCTTCCGAATGGACGGCATAACCATCAATGAGCAGAACAGGCGCCTTTGCAAACACATCATCCGGCAGATCGGATGACGTGCCATGGAGCACGTCGTCGTCATAGGCGATAAAGCGCTCGCCGTCCGACCCGACGGTGATGACGGATCGGATGGGTACGGCGTCGGCGTGGCGGGGCGCAAACACGGTGCTGACACCCTCACGCTCCAGTTCACGCCCGCCGATATCGGCGTCCGGCGGATCGCCGAGCCAGCCGATGAAGGCCGCGCGGCCGCCAAGACGGGCGACAGCAACCAGCGCGGTGGCGACGTTGCCTCCGTGATCGGAGACACGCTTCGTCACCTTTCCCTTGCCGGCGGATAGGGGGCGGTCGACATAGACGATGTCGTCGACCGCCAAGGCGCCGAAACCCAGAACGTCAAAGACGCGTGGCACGGGTCACGCGCCGGCGGCGGCCAGCGCCTCCTCCGGCGCAAGGCCATCATGAATGACGAGCTTGAAGGCGCGTGCGGCCTTCGTCGTATCGCCATGGCCCCAGAGGTTACGTCCCACGACGGCGCCCCGTGCGCCGGCACGCAGTGCGTCTGCGGTCTGTTGCAGTGCGCCGAGCAGCGTATCGGTCTTCGGCCCGCCGGCAATGACGACCGGAATGGGGCATGTGGCGACCGTGTCGCGGAAGGAGGCGAAGTCGCCGGTGTAACCGACCTTGACCACGTCGACGCCCGTCTCGTAGCCGATGCGGACCGCGTAAGCGATCTCGTCCGGCGTAAAGACGATCTTGCCGCCATTGGCGAAGTCACGCGGATAGACATGGGCGATGACCGGCATTTCGAACCGCGCGGCGGCGTTCACCGTGTCGGTCAGCCAGCGGATATACTCGCCTTCCGTGTTGCCCCGGACCGGAATGGCGACGGCCAGCGCATCCGCGCCGTACCGCACGGCATCCTCCGGGGTGGCGATGAGCTGGCGGATCCGGTCGTCGGCCGTGAAGCAGCCGGCCTGGATCACCAGCGCGGCCTTGCCGGCGTAATCGGACCACAGGTGCCGCGCGGCGCCCGGCTGGATGCTGACATAGTCAGGCCCGCCGGCCATGACCCGGCTCAGCGCGCCCGGCAGGTCCGCAAGGCCGCCCTCGCGCACGTTGCCATAGCCGACAAAGTGATCGACGGCGCCACCGAACAGATTGCCCGAGGCATTCGAAAACAGGCGGGAAAGACGAATTTTGGTTCCGAGACCCATGGAAAAGCTCCTCCGTTTTTTGCTGAACGGACCCTAACTCGAAAGTAAAACAACATTCAATCTTTCGATTTCTTTCATTTAACCCTTCGCATGCGATTTCTTCCTGTGTTACGCTGCATTAAATGGTGCGATCAGACATAGAAGGCGATCGCCAGAGAAAAATGTCTTTCGAAAATCGAAATAGCACCCTAAAGCGTCAATGACAGACGGAGCCGAGCCATGCTTGCAGAACAACGACGCCAGCAGATCCTGATCGAACTCCAGCGCATCGGGCAGGCCCGCACGCGCCAGCTTGCGGACCTGTTCGAGGTATCGGAAGTCACGATCCGCTCCGATCTCGACATCATGGATGGCAAGAAGCTGCTGATCAAAACCCATGGCGGCGCCATCGCCCTGCCCGCAGATTCGCCCGCCGCCGCCTTCGAGGAACGCATGCAGCGCAACTTCGATGCCAAGCGGCGCATCGCCCAGATGGCCGCCCGCCAGATCATCGACAACCAGTCGATCGTCTTCGACAGCGGCTCAACCCTGCTTCAGGTCGCCATGCAGATGCCGCCGGTGAAGAATGTCGTGGTGGCCACGACCGCCATGAACATCGCACAGCACCTCATGTATCGTCCCGGCCTTGACGTGCATATGATCGGCGGTCGCGTGTTTCCAAGCACGGTCAGCACGATCGTTTCGGACTCCGACAAGGCACTCGGCGGCCTCGTCGCACATCAGGCTTTCGTCAGCGCGCATGCAATCGATTCATCCTTCGACGTGGTGGATGTGTCGGAGGATATCGCGCGCACCAAGCGCAACCTGGTGCGTATGGCACGCCGCGTCGTTCTGGTCGCCGATTCGAGCAAATGGGACATTGGCGCCTCCTCAAAGGCGTTTTCCCTGTCTCGCGTCGATCTCATCATTACCGACAGCAACATGCCGCACGGCATCCGGCACCGCCTGGAGAAACTCGGCGTCGAAGTTCGCTACGCCTGACGCGAGGTCGCTTAATGCCCGAGCGCGCGCAGCGTCTCACGGTTGACGCGGACGGCAGCGGCGGGATCTTCGCCGGCCTTGTCGGATTCCTCCTCCACGACGATCCAGCCGTTGAAGAGCGGGGCGGACCGCACGACGTCGATCACCGCCCGCACATCGCAGACGCCCGCGCCCAGCATGGCCCAGTCGCCCCTGGCATCGACATCCTTCAGGTGCACGTAACGGATGCGATCCCGGAAGGCCGCGAGCGTATCGCCCATGACCTGGCCGCCGCGCAGGATGTGGCCCGTATCCGGCACCCAGCCGACCTGCGGGTCGAGAAGAGCAAAGAGCGCGTCGTAATCCTCGCGAGTAAAGAGCAAGGTGTTGTGGTGCGAAGACGGATGCACGGCAACCGTGACGCTGGCCGCGCGACCGATCTCGCTCGCACGGTTGTAGCAATCGGCGGCAGCCGAAAATTTATCCGCCCGCGCGCCCGGCGAAACCACTGTCGCCGAACCCATCGAGACGAGCGCACCCGGGAAATGCGCCGCAAAATCCACCCAGCGTCGCGCCGCCTCCAGATCGGCCGTCAGCTGTTCCGGCAGCGTGAAGCCGCTGGACGAGCCGAAGGCGAAGGAAACGAGGCTGAGGCCTGCATCCGAGAGTGTGCGGGCAAAGGCATCGGGCCTGCCGGCATAGTCGCCGATCATCGTATCGGTGATTTCGATACCCGAATAACCGCCGGCCGCTATGGCGCGCACCAGATCGTCCGGACCGCCTGTCCACTTCGTGCCCAGCATTTCCCAGGTGAATGTCTGGCAGCCGATTTGCAGTTCCGCAGTTTTCATTAGGTGGTCCTGACCTGTCAGTTGATCATCGCGTCGACATGGAAGAGCTCCCACTTGGCCGCAGGTCCGCCCGGCCCGTATCACCGGAGTCCGCGCAGGGAACCTTCCGAAAATGCTAACACAAGAGGATGGCGACGCCTCCCAAACGTCTTGTCATTACGTAAGATAAAATGTTACCGTGCGTCAACTTAATTTGTACTATGCGTACATGAAATTGCACCGGCTTCCTTTATTTTCGTCAACCAGAACAGCAGGATAGATTCATCAGATGACACAGACGAGCGAACCGAAGCTCAGGATCGGCGTGGTTGGTTGCGGCAACATATCGCTTGCCTACATGCGCAATGCCCCGCTTTTCCGTAACGTCGAGATTACGGCTTGCGCAGACCTCAACGGGGAGGCTGCGACGCGCCGAGCCGGGGAGTTCGGGCTACGCGCTACGGATGTTGATTCCCTGCTGGAAGACAAGGAAGTGGATCTGGTTCTCAACCTGACGATTCCGGCAGCGCATTTCGACATTTCGATGCGTGCGCTTTCGGCCGGCAAGCACGTCTTCACGGAAAAGCCGCTCGGCGTGAACGCCGAGGAAGGCCGCAAGCTGGTCGAGGCCGCCGCCACCCGAGGACTTGCCATCGGCTCGGCCCCGGACACCTTCCTTGGCGCTGCCGGCCGGCACGCACGTCGGTTGATGGAATCGGGCGTCATCGGCAAACCCGTTACCGGCACCGCTTTCATGATGGGGCGCGGCATGGAGCACTGGCACCCCGATCCGAGCTTCTATTACCAGCCGGGCGCCGGCCCGGTGATGGACATGGGCCCCTACTACCTGACCATGATGGTCAATCTGCTGGGGCCGGTGCGCCGGGTTCAGGCGGTCGCGACCAGTGGTCAGCAGGAGCGCGTGATCACCGCCGACGGCCCCAAGAAAGGCACTGCCTTCAAGGTCGGCACGCCAACCAGTGTGCTCTCGCTGCTGGAATTCGCGTGCGGCGCGACCATCACCTTCGGCGCGTCCTGGGACGTGTTTCGCCATTCCAACCACCCGATTGAACTGCATGGCACGGAAGGCTCGCTGCGCCTGCCCGATCCCGACAATTTCGGCGGCGTCATCGCCCTGTCGCGCCAGGGCGCGCCATGGGAGGAGACGGACATGGCCAGCGCCCTGTTCGGCGCCGTCAACTGGCCGGTCGCGGCACCGGACCGCGCCAATTATCGCATGCTGGGCCTTGCGGATCTCGCCCGTTCGATCGTCGAGGGCCGCGCGCCCCGCGCTTCCGGAAACCTGGCGCTCCACGTCCTCGAAGTCATGGAAGCAATCCTGCGAGCCGGTGAGACCGGCGTCGGGCAGGACATCGCCGGCAGGACGGAGCAGCCGAAGGAGCTTCGTGAGGACGAAGCGCGGAGCCTGCTGGCGTGACGGGGCTCGACCCGTCCGCCACACGCGCCCTCGCCTGGCCTGGCGAACCGCAAAAACCCGTCGAGGACTGCACGCCCGCAGAAGCACGCAAGCAGTATCTCGACGGCTTCGCTGCCATACAATGCCCTCCGGAATCGGTCGAACAAACCGCGGAGCGGGATGCATGCGGCATCCGCGTGAAGGTCTGGCGCGGCCGCAGTGCCCCGCGCGACGCCGCGCCCGCCCTGCTCTATCTGCATGGCGGCGGCTTCGTGATCGGCGCGCCGGAGACCCATGAGGATATTTGCCGCATCCTCGCCAATGCCGCAGGCGCGGTCGTCGTTTCGCCGGACTATCGGCTGGCTCCTGAGCATCCCTTCCCGGCGGCCATCGAGGATTGCGCAGCCACCCTCCACTGGATGAAAGAGCAGGCGGCATCCCTCGGCATCGACGCGACCCGTATTGCCGTCGCCGGTGACAGTGCAGGCGGCAATCTCGCCGCGATCATCGCCCTTCTGGCGCGGGATCGCCAGGTTCCGAACGTCCTCGGCCAGATGCTGATCTATCCCGTGACGGACCAGAGGCAGACCTCCGACGGCTACCGCCGCTTTGCAACCGATTTCGGCTTGACCGCAGAGGCGATGCGCTGGTTCCGCGATCACTACGTACCGGACGAAGACAGACGAATGGATTGGCGAGCCTCGCCGCTCCTAGTACCCTCGCTACAAGACGTCGCACCCGCTTTCGTCGTCCTGGCCGGCCATGACGTGCTGTTCGACGAAGGGCTGGCCTATGCGAAGCGCCTGGAGGCCGAAGCGAGCGCGCGTTGCCGCATCTGGCCGGGCCAGATCCATGGCTTCGTCTCCATGAGCCGCGCCATACCGGAAGCCCGGGAAGCTCTGGACGCCGTCCTCGATGCCTGGCGGGAAATGGATCCTCGGCTTGGGACGTAAACTCAGGCGGATTCGCGCATGACGAGGGTCGCCTCGAGGATCACCCGCGACGGCGCCACCTTACGGTCGGCCTCTTCATCCTCTATGCTTTTCAGCAGGAGTTCGACGGACTTGGCCGCGATTTCGGGCGCGTTCTGGGCCATAGTGGTCAGCGACGGACACGTATAACGGCTGAGCGGATGATCGTCATGGCCGGCAATGCGGATATCGCATCCTTCCGCGCGCCCGATCTTGAGACCCGAGGCGAAGGCTGCGGCCATCGCGCCGAAGGCGAAGCGGTCGTTGGCGCACAGCAGCGTCTTTCCGGGCAGGCTGCCCCGGGCAAGCATGCGCTGCATCTGCTCGTAGCCGAGCCGCTCGAACTCCCATGATGGCGACGACTCGCATTCGATCACCAGCGGCTCGTGCCCCTCGCGCCGCATCGTGGCGCGGTAACTCTCCGTCCGCTCGTTGGTATTGGCCATCATGTGCGGCACGTCCAAGAACACCGGTGGCTCACCGGAGCGACACAGGTACTGCACGATCGCCGCCACGCTCTGCGCGTTGTCGTTGCCCACGAAAGGCAGATCGAAAGCCGAAGGGCTATCGAAGCACACGACCGGGATTGCGTCCGTCAGGCGAGCCAGGGCCGATCGACGGGAGCCTGTGCCGAGCGGCGCGACGATCGCACCCGCCACCTTCAGCGAGAGAAGCGTCCGCACCGCCTCCTCCTCAAGCTCAGGTCTTGTGTGCGAAGAAATCTGCACGGGCCAGAACCCCTTGGCACGCAACTCCAGCTCGATGAGCGAAACCACCTGCACATAGAAAGGGTCGGACATGGTCGGGACGAGAATACCGATATTTTTCGTGCGCTTGCGATTCAGGTGCCTGGCAAAAAGGTTGGGCTCGAAGTTCGATTTTTTCAGCGCAGCCTCGATGCGCTTGCGCGTCACCTCCTTGATCTGCGTCGGGTCGTCGAAATATTTCGACAATGTCGGTCGAGAAACGCCGCAGACGGCGGCAAAGTCGTCCATCGATCTGTAAGTCTTTTTGGCCATTCCAATCCTCATCGCCGGGGCGGCACTCTACGGGTCTCGCGTCATGGCTCGAAGCGCCGCAAGCGCACGGATTGCGGATGCGGCGGCAAACTTTCGTTTGTTTACGAAAGTAAAGAAAAAACACAGCACAAGCAACAGAAACGTTCACGAAAATTTCGCGCGCGCAAAATTTATTTTATGTTTAAAATCATATTGCTATCCTGTTTTTCAATCAATGCGATGCGTAATCCTGGAGCCACCCCGTTGACAGTCGGATGGTTCCAGAAGCCTACTCATCGCACGATCTTGGGAGAGGATCGATCACCTGAAAGTCTAATGGGAGGCAGACATGAATTTCAGCAAACTCAGCAAGACTCTGAAGACCGCCGCAGCGGTCTGGGCGCTCTGCGCCACCTCGGCCCTTGCCGACACCACCATCGAGTTCATCCAGTGGTGGGAACCCGAAATGCCCGCCGGCGCATTGCGCGGCATCATGGACGACTTCGAAGCCAAGAACCCCGGCATCAAGGTGACACTCGTCAGCGGCCCCTATGCCACGACCCGCGACCAGATCGTCGTCGGCGCGGCCTCGGGCACGCTCAGCGACGTGGTCGGCCTCGACGGCGCCTGGGTCAACGGCCTGTCGAAGCAGGGCGCCATTGCCTCGATGGACGAGCTGATGGAGAAGGCCAACTACGACAAGAGCCAGATCGCCGACATCGTCAAGGTCGACGGCAAGAGCGTCATGTTCCCGCTGGCCTCCTTCGTCTATCCGGTCTTCGTCAACCTGGACATCGCCAAGGCGGCCGGCGTCGAGACGATGCCCTCGACCCGCAGCGAATTCGCCGAAGCCGCCAAGAAAATGACGGACGCCTCGAAGAACCAGTATGGCTGGGTCCTGCCGCTGTCGCTGCAGTCGCCAAGCGGCATTCAGAACGACGTGATGTCCTGGGTGTGGGCCTCCGGCGCCTCGATGATGAAGGACGGCAAGCCCGACCTCGAAAACGAGGCTGTGGTCGGCACGCTGGAATATATCGAGAAACTGAACAAGGACGGCGTGATCTCGCCCGGTATCTTCGCCAAGAAGGAGCAGGACAAGGTCGAGGAATTCGTCAACGGTCGCGTCGGCATGATGGTCGATACGCTCGCCCACGTGAACCTGATCCGCGAGCGCAATCCGAAGCTCAACTTCGGCATTTCCGCCCTGCCCGCCGCCGACGGTTATACCGGCAAGCGCGGCATGCCCTACGCTTCCTGGGGCATCGGCATCAGCGAAGGCAGCGAGCACAAAGAGGAGGCCTGGAAGCTGGTCGAATTCCTGATGAGCCCCGAGGTCAACGGCAAGCTCGTCTCCATTGCCAACGCCTTCCCGGGCAACGTTCACGCCAAGCCCGACTTCGTGGCCTCCGACCCGATCTTCGCCGAAGCCTTCAAGATCTATCAGAGCGGCTATCCGGCGAACGAATTCGTTGGCCTGCCGGTCGCCGAAGAGCTGATGCGCAACATGAACGTCGAAGTGCAGAAGATGTTCGACGGCGGTCAGAGCGCCAAGGATGCCGCCGCCAACACGCAGAAAGCCTGGCTCGCCAAGTTCTAAGCCGGCGCATGCTCAACGACACCGGCAGCGCCGACGCGGCTGCCGGTGTCCGTCGTCAATTCCCGGCAGATCGGACAGTCACGCCATGAACCGCTCCATTACCGCTCCGGCCCCCGCACTGTCGAAGGCAGGCAGGAAGGTCAAATTCAGCTACAAGACGCTGCGCAAGCTGGTGCCCTACCTCTATGTGACACCGGCCACGCTTCTCCTCGTTCTGCTGATGCTTTTTCCGATGGCGATGGTGCTGCGCTATTCGCTGATGGACGGCGCCATCATGAAGCGGGACGCCGCCTTCGTCGGGCTGCAGAACTACATCACCATCTTCCAGAATCCGGTTTTCTGGCAGTCGCTGTACCAGACGCTCTACTTCACAGTGATGAGCGTGGTGTTCCATTTCGTGCTCGGCCTTGCCTTCGCGATGCTGCTCAACACCAATCGCGTCGACCCGACGATCCGTAGCATCCTGCGCGTGCTCTTCATTCTGCCCTGGCTGTTCACCGCCGTCATCATCGCCATCATCTGGCGTCTGCTGCTCGATCCGAACGGCGTGGTCAACAGCGTGCTGATGGCGCTGCACATCATCGACTTCAAGGTCGAGTGGTTCTCCTCGACCAACACGGCGATCCATGCGCTGACCTTCGCCAATATCTGGGCGGGCTATCCGCTCTTCATGGTCAGCCTGCTTGCGGGACTTCAGGGCATCTCCAAGGAACTCTACGAGGCGGCCGGCATCGACGGCGCCAACGAGTTTCAGAAGTTCTGGCACATCACCATTCCACAGCTCATGCCGATCATCATCAGCATCGCGCTGCTCGACTTCATCTGGACCATGCAGGTCTTCCCCCTCGTCTGGATGACGACCGGCGGCGGCCCGATCTATGCGACGGAAATGCTGTCCACCTTCACCTACAAGCTGGCTTTCGCCCAGTACGAGTTTTCGCTGGCTTCGGCGAGCGCCATCGTCATCCTCCTCATCTCGATGAGCGTGACGTACTTCTACATCAAGCATCAGCAGCGCAGGTAGACGACCATGGCAAAGCGTTCTCTCAAAAACTCGGTCCTGCCGACCGTTCTGACGTATCTTGGCCTGGCGATTGGCCTGGTCTTCGCAGCCTTCCCGATCGTCTGGATGTTCTTCAGCTCCCTGAAGTCCAACACCGAGATCTTCGCCCTTCCGCCAAAGCTGCTGCCGGACGATTTCACGATTTCCGCCTATCTGACGATCTTCAACGACCCGACGAAGGTCCGCTTCTTCATCAACAGCTATTTCGTCGCCGGTGTGGTGACGGCGCTGACGCTGTTCATCGCAATCCTTACCGCCTATGCCTTCAGCCGCTACTCCTTCCGCTTCAAGAACACGTTGAACATCTTCATCATCAGCACGCAGACGGTGCCGCCGATCACGCTTCTCATCCCCTATTTCGGCATGGTGGTAGCGTTCCGGATTTTCGACACCTACCTGGCGCTGATCCTGACCTACCTAGTCTTCACCCTGCCCTATGCCGTCCTGCTGATGACCGGCTACCTGAACACGTTGCCGAAGGAACTGGACGAAGCGGTTCTGGTCGATGGCGGCTCGAGCTGGACGGCGCTGTGGCGGGTAATCGTTCCCGTCTCGATACCCGGTATTGTCGCGACCGCCGTTTACACGTTCCTTCTGGCCTGGAACGAGTTTCTCTTCGCGCTGACTCTGACCAAGTCGATGGACCTGCGCACGGTGCCGATCGGCATCCAGCTTCTCATGGGGCAGCATGCCTTCGAGTGGAACGAGATGATGGCGATGAGCGTGCTGGGGTCGCTGCCGTTGTTGGTCCTTTACTTGGTCGCCCAGCGCTACTTCTTGGCGGGCATGACGGCGGGCTCGGTCAAGAGCTGACTTCGATACACCTGACATTGAATTCGCCCCCCGTTCGCGCTGATGAGGAATTAGCAGGCCTTGAACCACTTGGAACCTCCTGGCAGTCGTTCGCGACCTCAAACGACGGAGAAAAGGAAGAGCTTGATCGCCACCGACCCCGAACGACATCTATCTTGAGCTCGTCGCGGGTCGTGTTCCCAGAGCATCACAAAACGCCATAGTGCCAGAGAATATTCGCCGAGGATTCGCGCCAGCGGTCGTCCAGCACACCCTCGAAGATGCGAATGTTTGGGGCCGGTCCGGCGGCGGCGGCAGCGACCGTAAGTGAAAAGCCGCTCGCATTGCCAAGGCTCCAGAAGCGATGGCGTGTCGGCGAATGACTGCGCAAACGTCGTCGTCAGGTGTCCATTTTCGCCAAACCGGAAGGCGATATCGGACAGCGGAATGGAGAGCCCCATGCCGCGTGCCTTTGTGTACGCCCAGGTGTAAATCCACTCGGGTGAACCCGCAGAAGGCGGCACATCGTCCGCACCGAAAACTGCAAGCGATGCAGAGCAATGAACGCGTACTTCACTTTGCATCCCTGGCGAAATACGCGGCCGCTTTTTTTAGGATGTCTCGCTCCTCGGTGACGCGAGCCAGTTCCTTCTTCAGCCGCCTGATCTCCTCGGCCTCGTCGTTGCCCTTGGCGTTCGACGCGGCAAACTTCTTCTTCCATTCATACAGGGAATGCTGGCTCACGCCGAGACGCTGAGAAACCTCCGCAACCGGATAGCCTCGCTCCGTGATCTGACGCACGGCGTCGCGCTTAAAATCTTCGCTGAAATTCGATTTGCTCATGATGCTCTTCCTGCCTCAAAAGCAGGAAAGAAGGTGTCTACAAATCCAGGGGCTATTCATTGTGCGCTGTCGCTGTTCGCGCCATTTGAGTTCGATCAGACAAGCCCGACGACGGTGGTGGCCGAGCGCCCGCCTGTCCAATCTTCCGATGCACGTGAATCGCTTGGGTTCCGGGTCCGCCGTTCATCGCTTGAAGTTTGGTGAGCCAATCTCAGCGCGCTTGGATTCGGGCCAAGACGACATCGAGGGCGCATGACAGGGCATCAAGGCCACCACTATCCCGGAACTGCGCAAACATATGCTCATTCAGTCCACCCTTGGTGGAATACTCGTGGCGGAGATTTACCAGAGGCGTCAATGGATTGCGAAACGCGACCGTTGAGAGGCTCAGAAAATGCTGTGCGAGATATTTTCGCGCACTTTCCTGCGGCAGGCCGTTTGACTGCATCCAGCCGACAACGTGGTCCATGATGCCGAAGTAGGAGCCCATCAGCGCGCTTGCCGCGGCCAGAACGTCGAACTCCTCGATGGTCTTGCAGGCGACGGCCGTTCCCAATGGGGAAAAGAAGGCTTCGACGTCCGGGTCTGGCGGGAAGATCGTCGTGACGCCGCTGCGGCTCGCAACGAACGGCAGCGGCACCGCACGCACGAGATTGACGGGAACGCCGATCATCTCGCGCAGGGTCGCATGATCGATCGTCGCAATCAGGCTGACGACTTGCTGGCCAGGACGGAAGCGGAGGGCGCGCACGACCTCCTCGGCGACATCAGGCCGGACCGCAAGGAAGAGCATATCCGCGGCATCGACCACATGCTGGTTGTCGGCAGCAACGGTTACCTGCGACGAGAGCGCCGCGAGATGCGCGGCGGTTTTTGCGGAGCGGGCGATACGATGATTTCCGGTGCCGGCTCCTCGCCTGAGACGAGCCCCGTCACAATTGCTTCGGTGATCGTGCCGGTACCAATGAAGCCAAGCCGGGGCTTTGGGAATGCCATGAAACGTCAGTCCTCGGCGGGATCATGAAAACCGGGCGGAAGGTTGAAGCCAGACGTGGACGCCGGCGGTTCCGCATGGACCTCCGGCCGCGGCTTCGGGATCATCGCATGCGCCGCAACGACAGAGCGGATCGCTACGGGACGATAATTCCGCAAGAGGTCCGGCCGACACTGTTCCTCAGACGCCGTGCTGGTCATGCCCGCTCCTCCCGCTGACATCACTGTGCCTCGAATTTAACCATTGTACCACCACCTGTCGCCTGGTCCGTCGGGAAGACTTCGACGCGGGCGACATCGACATAGACCGGAAGATCGATAACATCATTGACGATGCGCGCGATATGTTCCGGCTGGATCGGTCGGTAGCCGTCATAAAGCAGCGCCTGCGCCTTGTTGTCGGCAATCGATGTCCGGTAGAGGTCGGTCTGAACGCGGCCCGGCACGATCTCGCTTACCCGTACGGAGGTACCGAGCAGGTCGCAACGCAGGTTGTCGCAGAACAGGCTGAGTCCGGCCTTCGAGGCGCCATAGGCACCCATGCTCGGATAGGGCGCCTGGCCTCCGCTTGAGCCGATATAGATGAGGTGGCCGCGCCTGCGCGCCACCATACCCGGCAGCATGATGCGCGTCAGATGCAGCGGCGCCTTCAGGTTGACGTCGATCATCGCGTCGATCTCGGCGGGATCAATTACCTGGAACGCCGCGCGGGTCGAAAGAATTCCAGCATTGTTGACGAGGATGTCGACCTCGACGCCATTGAGCGCTTCGGCGATTTGCGCGGTGTCGCGCACATCGGCCTGAATGGGGATAGCACCGGTTGCCGCTGCCAGCGCAGCAAGCTGCGCTTCATTGCGGCCGACGGCATAGACGGTGAGGCCACGAGCGCGCAGCATGGGCACGATGGCCTTGCCGATGCCACTGGTGGCGCCGGTGACGACGGCGACACGATAGGCGTCAGACATAGATGTAGCCCCCGCTGATCACGACATTCTCGCCGGTGGCATAGGTGTTGCGGCTGGAGGCCATCATGACGATCCACTCGGCCATCTCGACGGGTTCCGCGGCACGGCCGAGCGCGCTCGCCTTGGCAAGTTCCGGCAGGAAACCGAGTTCCTTGGCGCGATCGGTTGCGAAGCCGGCCGGCGCTACGGAGTTTACCAGGATCTGGTCTGCGGCACATTCTTGCGCGAAGGATTTGGTGAGGCTGACGACGGCAGCCTTGGTGGCGGCGTAATGGGCGTTCTGCGGATGGGCCTTGAAGGCATCGACCGAGGTTACATTCACGATGCGTCCGGTCACCTCCGGCGCACTGACGAATTGCCGCATATGGCGCACCGCCGCCACCATCATGTGATAGGTGCCCTTGATGTTGATGGCGTTTTCGAGATCCCAGTCGTCGTCGGAAATCTCGAGGATCGGCTTGCGCGGATAGATCGCCGCACTGTTGACCAGCGCATGGATGCGGCCGAGCTTCTTCGCCACCGCCTCGAAGCCCCCATGCGCCGTGTCGGCGCGGGAAATGTCGGCGACCGCGGTCGCAACCTCTGCGCCCATCGCCTCAAGTTCCGCAGCAGACGAGGCGAGTAGTGCCTCGTTGCGATCGATGAGCCCGATCTTCGCAGCACCGCGGTCGACCATCAGCCTTGCAGTCACGAGCCCCAGCCCCGAGGCGCCGCCGACGATGACAACAGACTGGCTCTTCATGTTCGGACCTCAGGGATTTGGGTTGCGTGGCCGTATTGGCATGTTATCACTTATATGCCAACCCATACGAAGCACAAGCCCCTTTTGGACGTCGAGATGATCCCTCGCCTTGCTGCAGCCCACCCTGACGCTTCGCCCGCGGCTGCCTTCCTCGCGCATCTCGCGGGCATGGGCCTCGAAGGTGAGATTGGCCGAACGGCGGCGGAGCGCAATGTCTTCGCTACGGACAATTCCATCTATCAGGTGGAACCGGCAGCCGTCATTTTCCCAAGGAATGCCAACGATCTGAAGCGCATAGCCAAGGCTCTCGCCCGACCGGAATTTACCGATATCAGCGTCGCCCCGCGCGGCGGCGGAACGGGAACGAACGGCCAGTCACTGACATCGGGCATCATTGTCGATTGTTCGCGGCATATGAACCGTATCCTGGAGATCGACCCGGTACGCCGCATCGCAAGGGTGGAGGCAGGCGTCGTCAAGGACCAGCTCAACAAGGCGCTGGCGCCGCATGGCTTGTTCTTCGCACCCGAGCTTTCGACCTCCAACCGGGCGACGATCGGCGGCATGATCTCGACCGATGCCTGTGGCCAGGGCTCCTGCCTTTATGGCAAGACCAGCAATCATGTACTTGGCCTGCGCGTCGTGCTGGCCGACGGAACCGACTTCCTCTCCCGACCGGTACGCGAAGAGGAATTGCGCGCGCTCCAGGCGCGGCGTGACCGGATCGGCGATATCCACCGCACCCTCGCTCGGATCGCCAACGACGATCGCGCCGAGATCGAGCGCATCTTCCCGAAACTCAATCGCTTCATGACCGGCTACGACCTCGCCCATCTGTGGCGCGACGACGGCCTTTTCGATCTGAACGCGGTGCTCTGCGGGTCAGAGGGCACGCTGGCGATGATCGCCGAGGCAGAGCTGAACCTGCTGCCGATCCCGGCGCATGCCGCGCTCGTCAACATCCGATACGACAATTTCAACGCGGCACTGGAGGATGCCCGCAATCTCGTGACACTCGGTGTTGCCTCGGTCGAGACGATCGATGAAACATTGCTGCGGCTGGCCAAGGGCGATATCGTCTGGCCGCACATCGCCGCCTTTTTCCCCGACGATGCTGACGGACCGGCCAACGGCATCAACATCACGGAGATCCTGGCGGATACGCCCGAGGAGTTTGCCGAAAAGCTTTCCGGCGTGACGGCAGCCCTCCAAGACCGTCCCTTTGCTGGCCGTAAAGGTTTTACGGTCACGCAGGGAAAAGCCGAAATCGAGGCCGTCTGGACGATGCGAAAACGGTCGGTCGGCCTGCTCGGCAATGTCGAGGGGCCGGTGCGGCCGGTGCCCTTCGTCGAGGATACCGCTGTTCCCCCGGAAAACCTCGCCGCCTATATCCGCGAATTCCGGGCGGCGCTCGATCAAGAAGGCCTCACCTATGGCATGTTCGGCCATGTCGATGCCGGGGTGCTTCATGTGCGCCCAGCGCTCGATCTCACCCGCCCCGAACACGCCGCGCTGGTGCGCCGCGTCAGCGACACCGTTGTGGCGTTGACGCGCAAATATGGCGGCGTGCTTTGGGGGGAACACGGCAAAGGCATGCGCTCGGAATATGTGCCAGAATTCTTCGGAGCGCTCTATCCGCGCCTGCAGGAGATCAAGGCGGCCTTCGATCCGCTCGGGCAGCTCAATCCTGGCAAGATCGTCGCGCTCGCCGGCCGCAGCCTGCCGAAGATCGATGCCGTCCAACTGCGGGGCTCGCTTGACCGTGACATCGGCAACGACATCCGCGCGGCCTTCGACAATGCGGCCTATTGCAATGGTAACGGCGCCTGCTTCGACTTCGACGCGGACAGCCTCATGTGCCCCTCCTACAAGGGGACGCGCGACCGGCGCTTCTCGCCGAAAGGACGCGCCTCCCTGATGCGCGAATGGCTGCGGCGCCTTGCCGAAAAGGGTGTCGACGCGCGCCGCGAGGTCGCTCGGCGACACCCGTTTGGCGTCGTAAGCCGCCTGTGGAACAGCATCAGTCCCGCCAATCGCGAGGATTTTTCCCACGAAGTGCGCGCGGCAATGGACAACTGCCTCGCCTGCAAGGCATGCGCGGGGCAATGTCCCGTCAAAGTGAGTGTTCCAGCCTTCCGCTCCAAGTTCCTCGCGCTCTATTATGGGCGCTACCTGCGGCCACTGAAGGACCCGCTGGTCGCCGCCATCGAAAGCACCCTGCCGCTGATGGCGCGGATGCGGCCATTCTACAATGCCGTCGCCGGGACCCAGATAGGCCAGGCCGTGATGCGGCGCGCAGGCCTCACGGCACTGCCCCTTCTTCCACCCCTATCGCTGCGCCGAAAACTTGCAGCCCAAAACGTGCCCGTTGCCACGCCGGCACTGCTCGCGCGCCTCGACGCAGGGGCGCGGGCCAAGGCCGTCATCTTCGTGCCGGATGCCTTCACCGAGCATTTCGACCCACAGGTTCTTCTCGATGCCGTGGAAGTGGCGCGGCTGCTGGGACTGGCCCCCCTCATCGCGCCGCCGCTGGTCAATGGCAAGGCGCTGCATGTGCATGGCTATCTCGGCGCCTTCGAGAAAGTGGCCCGCCGCACCGCTGCGGCCATCGACAGGATGGCGGAAGCCGGCGTGCCGCTGGTCGGTATCGATCCGTCGATGACCCTCACCTTTCGCAGCGAGTATTCCGGCACCGGAATGAAGGGACGTGTCCTGCTGCCGCAGGAATGGCTGGCCACCATCCTCGACCGCCTTCCCTCTGGTGCGGTCGGGGAGCGCAGGCGCATCCACCTGATGGCCCATTGCACGGAGCGCACCAATGCACCGGCGGCCGTTGGCCAGTGGAAGACCATTTTCGATAAACTCGGCATCGAGCTCGTCGTGGACGACGTCGGCTGCTGTGGCATGGCGGGCACCTTCGGCCACGAGGTCCGCAACCGCGCGCTCTCCGAAACTCTCTATGCCATGAGTTGGAAGCCCGCGCTGGCCGCACCAGATCGGGTCGATCTGGTGATGGCGACGGGATATTCCTGCCGGTCGCAGGTTAAGCTGATGGACGGGGTGAAGCTTCCACATCCCCTTCAGACCATCCTCACCGCCCTCCAGGCCCGAACCCTTCCCCTGGAGAGAGATGGGACGTATGATGTATGACAAATTAGAAGATCAAGGGCAGAGGCTGTATCGGAATGTCGGTTATCACGCAGCGCGGCAATCTCGGTGAAATCGTCGTCGCCAAGCTGACCGAGCGTATCGATTCCGGACTGTATGCTCCGGGCGAAAAAATCCCGTCCAGCGCGCAGCTCTGCGAGGAATTCGGCGTTTCGCGCACCGTCATCCGGGAGGCCCTGACCTCGCTGAAGGTCGCGGGCCGCGTCATCACCCGTCAGGGCGCCGGCGCCTATGTGACGGAGAAGGACGCCAGAACACTGAATTTCGAAATCAGCCGCATCGACGACATCCGCTCGGCCATGCAGATCCTGGAGCTGCGGCTCGGCGTGGAGATGCAATCGGTGGCGCTTGCCGCCCAGCGCCGTACGCCCGAGGCGCTGGCCGAGATCGCCCGCGCCTTCGACCATATCGAAAACCTCGACACGGATGACGCCGAGGTCGAGGCGCGCGCCGATTTCGAATTCCACCTCGCCATCGCCAAAGCAACGCGCAACCCGCATTTCCCGCGTTTTCTGGAGGCGGTCATGGGCGAGATCAATTTCGATCTCGTTCTCAAGCACAGCCAGTCCGGCCGCTCCTACAATGCCTATCTGAAGAAGATCAACAAGGAGCACGCCGCGATCCTCGCGGCGATAACGCAAGGCGACACCAAGACGGCGAAACAGGCGCTCTCTGCCCACCTGGAAGAAAGCCTCAACCGCTACCGGGCCCTGCTCGCAGAGCCTGCGGGCGCCACGGCCAAGGTATGACCCCTTCCCTGCCGATCAAAAGACAAGACGTCCTTTGACGGACCATCCCGCCGCACGGCTCCCGGTCGCGGGATCACCCGCATTTCTGTGCGTCGTTCCGGCCTCCCGATAGCGCCAACTTCGTCAAGGACAGCTTGTCGATTGACGGAATTTCTTACGCAGGTCCGCCTGCGGGGCAGCCATATACTCTCTGCAGTGGCGAAGAAACTTGAAAGCGGTCTCCACACGACAAGCGCGTGGAGCGCAGACCGGGATGGGCACATCACTGTCTCCTGTTATCCCGCCCTCCAGGGGTGAGGCAGGCCGAAAGCCGGCATTTGCCCCTGCAATCACAAGATATGCGGAACAAACCGCATCCCAGTGAAGAGATCATGGCTTAACCAGAGGGAAGCCCACACATGACACGGATTTCGAAGTTCCTGGCGGCGACCGCCATCGCCTCCTCCCTGTTCCTTGCGCCGGCCTTTGCCGCCGACACGATCAAGATCGGCGTCGCCGGTCCTTATACCGGCGCCAACGCCACTTTTGGTGAGCAGGTCTATAATGGCGTTTCCACCTATGTGAACGAAGTGAACGCCGCAGGCGGCATCAACGGCAAGCAGGTCGAGCTTGTGAAGGGCGACGACGCCTGCGAACCCAAACAGGCTGTGGCCGTCGCAAACCGCTTCGTTGATCAGGACAAGGTACAGGCGGTGATCGGCCACTTCTGCTCGTCAAGCACGATCCCGGCCTCCGAAATCTACAACGACGCCGGCATCCTCGAAATGACGCCGTCCTCGACCAATCCCACCGTGACCGACCGCGGCTTCGACAACCTGTTCCGCGGCTGCGGCCGTGACGACCAGCAGGCCGTCGTCGCCGCCGGTTTCATCCTCGACACGCTGAAGCGCGACAAGATCGCCCTCATCCATGACAAGGACACCTATGGTCAGGGCCTCGTCGACGCCGTCAAGAAGACGATGGAAAAGCGCGGCGTAGAGCCGGTCCTCTATGAAGGCCTTACGCGCGGCGAACGCGATTTCAACGCCCTCGTTACCAAGATCAAGAGCACTGGCGCCAATGCCGTCTATTTCGGTGGCCTTATTCCGGAGGGCGGCCCGCTGGTACGCCAGTTGAAGGAACAGGGCGTTGACGTGGTCTTCGTGACCGGCGATGCCTTCGCCCAGGCCGAACTCGTCGCGGCCGCCGGCGGACCGGCCAACCTGAAGGATGTCTATTACTCCGCGACCCCGGACCCGCTCGCCGACCCCTCGACCAAGGGCGTGCAGGACGCACTGACCAAGGCAGGCGTCACGCCCGCCAACTATGTGCTCTACGGCTATGCCAATGCCCAGGCTGTCGTCGCGGCGCTGAAGGCCGGCGAAGACCTCGATACCCAGGCCGCCTGGCTGCGCGCCAACACGGTCGATTCCGCCATCGGCAAGATCAGCTGGGACGAGAAGGGCGATATCAAGGACTTCAAGTTCGTCTTCTATAACTTCGACGACAAGGGAACCCCCGTTCTCGTGAAGTAAGGGCGATCCGCTCATACCGGCCGGGCTATCGTCCGGTCGGCTCTCCGCGCCTATTTTCAGGGGGTCCGCGTATGGATGCCTACATCCTCGTCCAGCAATTGTTCAACGGCATCACGCTCGGCACGATCTATGGCCTGATCGCCGTCGGTTACACCATGGTCTATGGCGTTATCCGGATGATCAACTTCGCCCATGGTGACGTCTACATGGTCTCGGCCTACATCGCCGCGATCGCGCTTGCCGTCCTCACCTTCTTCGGCGTGCAGTCCGTGCCCTTCGCACTGATCTCGGTGCTGGTCATCACCTGCGTTATTACCGCTGTCTACGGCTGGGCCATCGAGCGCGTCGCCTATCGGCCGTTGCGCGGATCCACCAAGCTCGCCCCTTTGATCTCGGCCATCGGCATTTCGCTGATGTTGCAAAGCTATGTGCAGATCGCCCAAGGCGCGCGCGACCAGGGCGTTCCCACGCTCATCAGCGGCGCGTTCCGCTTCGGTGACGGTGTCCATTTCGCCCAGATCACCTACATGCAGACCGTAATCCTCTTCGCCTCGCTGATCGCCATGGGCATCCTGACCTATGTCATCAATTACACGCGGATCGGCCGCGAGTGCCGTGCGGTCCAGCAGAACATCCGCATCTCGGCCGTGCTCGGCGTCAACACAGATCGCATCATCTCCACCGTCTTCGTCATCGGCGCCGCGACAGCTGCCGTCGGCGGTGTGCTCGTCACGTTCAACTACGGTTCTTTCAATTTCTTCATCGGCTTCGTCATGGGGATCAAGGCCTTCACTGCGGCTGTGCTGGGCGGCATCGGCTCGTTGCCAGGCGCGGTGCTCGGCGGCGTGCTGCTTGGCCTGACGGAAGCCCTGTTCGCCGGCTATGTCAGCACAGATTACAAGGACGTCTTCGCCTTCGCGCTCCTCATCGTTCTCCTGTTCTTCCGCCCCTATGGCCTGCTTGGCCGGCCGGAAATCCAGAAAGTGTGAGGAAACGGAGATGGAAACGAACCGAATCCTCACCCTCGCCAAACAAGCGCTTCTAACCTTCACCGTCTCGTTGATACTCTTCGCGCCGATCTCGGGTCTCGTGCTGGAAGGGTTCGGCTTCCGCAACGAGCTTGTGCGCGCCGTTCTGCTTGCCGCTCTTGTTGCGGTTGGGCGCGTCGTGCTGTCCATCATGGGAATGACAGCGCTCGGCCGCAAGCTTGCCGGCAGCGCAGCCCGCAACGGCGGCGGCGTGATCGTCATGACCGGCAACGAAAAATCGCCAGTCCTGATTCTTGCGCTGCTTTTCGCGGCCGGTCTTGCACTCCCCTTCTTCGCCGACAAGTACTTCCTGGGGATCGCAATCCTTGCTCTGATCTATTGCCTGCTCGGCCTTGGTCTCAACATCGTCGTCGGCCTTGCCGGCCTGCTCGATCTCGGTTTCGTCGCCTTTTATGCCGTCGGCGCTTACCTGCTTGCGCTGGGCTACCAGTATCTCGGCATCGGCTTTTGGAGCGCGCTGATCATCGCCCCCTTCCTGGCCGGCCTCTGCGGCATGATCCTCGCCTTCCCCGTCCTGAAGATGCACGGCGACTATCTCGCCATCGTCACGCTCGGTTTCGGCGAAATCATCCGCCTCGTTCTCAACAATTGGCTGGAGTTCACCGGTGGCCCGAACGGCGCATCGGTCCCGCCCCCGACCGTCCTCGGCCTGGAGTTTACCCGTACGGCCAAGCAAGGCGGCGTGCCGCTGCATGATTATTTCGGTATCGCCTACAGTGCCGACTACAAGTTCTGGTTCATTTATCTCGTCCTGTTTCTCGTCGTCTGCCTCGTCATCTACGCTGTTGAGCGCCTGCGCGTGATGCCGCTAGGCCGCATGTGGGAAGCGCTGCGCGAGGACGAGATCGCTTGTCGCTCGCTGGGCGTGAACCATGTCTTCACCAAGCTCACCGCCTTCATGCTTGGCGCATCGACGGGCGGGTTGGCCGGCGTCTTCTTCGCCGTTCACCAGGGGTTCGTGAACCCCACATCCTTCACCTTCTTCGAATCCGCACTGATCCTTGCGATCGTCGTGCTCGGCGGCCTGGGTTCGACGGTCGGCGTCATCGCTGCAGCCCTCGTCCTTACCATTCTGCCCGAATTGTTGCGCGATTTTGCCGAGTACCGCGTGCTGATCTTCGGCGTGCTGATGGTGGTGATGATGATCTGGAAGCCCCGTGGCCTTGTCCGCGTCAGGCGCCCGGCCTTCTTCCCGAGCACCGCGCCGAGGGGCGACACGGCGCCACTGTCCGTGAGCCCGGAGGTTGCACGATGAACGCGCCGCTCCTGGATGTTCGCAACGTGACCATGCGCTTCGGCGGCATCGTCGCAAACCGCAATGTCAGCTTCTCCGTCGCGCTGGGCAGCGTCACGGCCCTGATCGGCCCGAACGGCGCCGGCAAAACGACGATGTTCAACTGCATTACCGGCTTTTATCGCGCCAGCGAGGGCCAGATCCTGCTCAATGGTCCCGCAGGACAACAGGATATCGGTACGCTGATTACCAGACCGGTGACCGGCGGCTCGCATCTCGTGACCCGCGCCGGCATCGCCCGCACCTTCCAGAATATCCGTCTTTTCAAGGAGATGTCGGTCGTCGAAAACCTGCTGGTCGCCCAGCATCTCGTGACGGCCAACAACCTCGTCAGCGGTGTGTTCCGAACGCCGGCCTTCCGCCGGGCCGAGCGCGAGGCCGTCGACCGCGCCTACCACTGGCTTGGCGAGATGAACCTCATCGAAGATGCCAATCGGCTTGCGGGCGAATTGCCCTATGGGCGTCAACGCCGTCTCGAGATCGCCCGCGCCATGTGCACGGGACCGCGTCTCATCTGCCTCGACGAACCGGCCGCCGGGCTCAACCCGTCGGAAACACATGAACTTTCCGAGGTCATTCAGCGACTGTGCAAGCAGCATGGCCAGACGGTGCTCGTCATCGAGCACGACATGGGGTTGGTCATGCGCATTTCCGACCACGTCGTCGTGCTCGACCACGGCGAGGTGATATCCGACGGCAGGCCGGAGCATGTGGCGAACGATCCTGCCGTCATCGCAGCCTATCTCGGCGTCAGCGAAGAAGAGGTTGAGGCATGAGCGAAGCCCCCTTGCTGGAATTTTCTGGCGTTCGTGCCCATTACGGGCCTGTCGAGGCGCTGAAGGATGTGAATGTCCACATCTTCAAGGGCGAGATCGTTAGTCTGATCGGCGCCAACGGCGCCGGCAAGACGACGCTGCTTTCGTCGATCTTCGGTGCACCGCGTGCCTCCACCGGCAAGATCCTGCACAAGGGCGAGGACATTTCCAGGCTTCCCACCAATCGGATTTCGCGCAGAGGCATAGCGCTCGTACCGGAGGGTCGGCAGATCTACCAGGAGATGAGCGTGGAGGAGAACATGATGATGGGCACCACGCCCATCGGAATGGCATATTTCGAGGAAGACCGGACGACGATGTTCGACCTCTTCCCGCGGCTGAAGGAACGTCGCAACCAGACCGCGGGCACCATGTCGGGCGGCGAGCAGCAGATGCTCGCCATCGCCCGCGCCATGATGGCCCGGCCGGAGCTGATCCTCTTCGACGAACCCTCGCTCGGGCTTGCACCGCTCGTCGTCAAACGTGTCTTCGAGGTGCTGCGGGAGATCGCCGCCATGGGGAAGACCATCTTCCTCGTCGAGCAGAACGCCAACCACGCGCTCAAACTGTCAAAGCGCGCCTATGTCATGGTCAACGGCCGCATCCATCTCTCGGGCGAAAGCGCTGCGCTGCTCGACAATGAAGACGTCCGCAAGGCCTATCTGGGCTTGCACTGAACGGAAAAGACGATGCTGTCGCGGACTACGGCCTCGTCGGTGACCTCTTCGAAGCCTCCCGCAGCTCGAAAAGGCGCTGTAAAGGGATGACCCGAGGGGGTGCTGTTGCGCGCACCACAATTATCTTGAACTCGCTCGTCGCATCCGGCCATCCCTATGCTATGAGCGGGTTCAAACGATTTTGATTTTGTAGGCGTCATGAGCCCGAAAACCCGCGGTTATCTGTTTGCATTCCTTGCGGTCTGCATTTTTGCCGGCCAGGATGCGATCACGAAATACCTTGGCGATCGCTATCCGGCACTGTTCATAACCATGATCCGGTTCTGGGCCTTCGCGCTTTTCGTCTGCGCTTTCGCCGCCTCATCGAAGGGTGGCATCCGGCAAGCGGTTCGGACGCGCCGCCCCGGACTGCAGATCGCCAGAGGGCTTCTGCTTGTCGCGGAAATCATCCTTATCGTCTATTCCTATGTGCATGCCGGTCTTGCCATGAGCCAATCGATCTTCCAGGCAACGCCGCTGATCATCACGATCCTCTCGATCCCGCTGCTCGGCGAGGCTGTCGGATGGCGCCGCGGGACCGCCGTGCTGGTGGGCCTGCTCGGCGTTCTGGTGATCATCAACCCCGTGGATGTCCATTTTGACCTGTCGTTGCTTCTGCCCCTCGGAGCGTCCGTGCTCTTTGCGCTCTACAGCATCGCCACGCGTGCGGTGAGCCGGGAAGACTCGGCCGTGACCAGTCTCTTCTATGCCGGCATCGCGGGGGCGGTGGCGATTTCGCTGATCGGTCCGTTCTACTGGACGGAGGTCAGGTCCGGCGACTGGCTAGCCCTCGCCGCGCTCTGCGTCTGCGGTACTCTTAGCCACTATTTCCTGATCCGCGCATATGGCCTGCTGCCGGCGGCCGAAGTTCAGCCGGTCACCTATTTCCAGCTCGTTCTCAACGTCATCCTCGCCATGTGGCTGTTCGGTGAGATCGTCACGTTCAACATGATCGTCGGCGCCATCATCGTCGTCGGAGCCGGCCTCTTCACGATCTGGCGCGAGACTCAATTGACAAGGCGCGCCTCTTCCTAGCGATCCCTCACCATTGCTCTGCGGTAATCCAGTCGCAAAAGGCGGAGATGATCTTGACGCGCTTGTGCGCCCTCGGAACGACGAGATAGAAACCGGGGACGTCCTTCTTGTCCATCGTATCGAGGATATCAAGGCCGAGCGGCGCGACGAGTGTGCTGGCCTTGATATCGGCAAGCGCATCGAGCTTCGAGACAAGCCCGACGCCGATGCCGGAAATGCTGCCCCTGCGCATCGTCGCCGCATCCTGGAATTCGATTTCGCCGGCCATCTCCATCGACGGCAGGCCGAGATGCGCCAGCACCTTGCGCCAGAGATCGCGGGCCATGACCGGATGAAGCAGCGTCATGCGGCCAAGGTCGGCGGGTGAAGAGATTTGTTTTGCCAGTTCCGGCGAGCAGCAAATGATCTTCGGATCATGCATCAGCAGTTTAACATCATACTCCTTCCAGTTGCCGAAGCCCCACTGGATGGAAACGTCGACCTCGTCGGCGGCGAAGTCGCGCACGTTGACCATGGTCGTCAAACGGATGTCGGCACCGGGCATGCGCTGGCGAAAGCGCTCCAGCCGCTCCATCAGGTAGCGTGTGGCGAAATACGGACTGACATTGATGTTGATGCGATTGCGGTAGGTCGAGTTTGTAACCCGGCGAATGCCTTCACTAAACTCGTCGAAGCCCGCCTGGACGAAATGCGACAGGATGATCGCATGTTCTGTGGGTTCGATGACCCGCGCCTTCCGCTCGAACAAGGGCACATGCAATGTATCTTCCAACAGCTTGATCTGCTGGCTGATCGCCTGTGGTGTTACGAGAAGCTCGTCGGCCGCGCTGCGAAATGTGCCCTGACGCATGACCGCCCAGAATGCGCGCAGCGCATTGAGAGGGGGAAGCCGCGTGTGTTGTCCAGCCAAGTCACCCTCCGCAGGCGATATTCAATGACGACCGGCTCCGCCCATAGCCCATAGGTGGAGCCGGCGGCCGTTATATCACAGCTTTTTCGAGGAAGGGGCGATTCTCCACGATCCTCTCGTAGCCAACCTCCGTGAGGTCCAGGGTGCGGTATTCACCGTAGGTGATCAACTCGGATACGCCCCTTCCCGTTGCGGGTCCCTGCTGCAGCCCATGGCCGGAAAAACCGTTTGCGAACAGGAAATTGCGCACGACAGGATGACGGCCGACAACCAGATTGTGATCCAGCGTATTGAAGTCATAGTGCCCCGCCCACTGGTTCACGACCTTGATCGCTTCGAACTGGGGCGACCGCTCGGCCAGCGCCGGCCAGATGATCTCCTCGAACTCTTCGTAGCGCGGCTCGAAATCATCCCAGTCAACCGCCGGGTCCTCAACCGGCGGGCAGCCCGTCAGGAAGAATCGGCCTTCGGGCCGGCAGAACACACCAGACGGATCGATCATCAGCGGGAGCCGACCCTGGTTGACAGCAGCCGTTCCCTCCGGCGTATGAGCGCAGTCGAAGACGAAAAGGGTACGCTTGCGCGGCTCGACCGGAATATCGAGTCCCGCCATGCGGGCCGTTAGCGCGGCGCGCGGACCGGAGGCATTGACGATCGTGCCGGCCTCGACGACCGCGCCGGACTTCAAGGTGACCGACGTCACAGTATCGCCATCGCGGCCGACAGCCACGGCCTCATCCGTGACGTAGTCGACGCCAAGCGAGCGGGCCTTATTCTTGAAACCATACATGAGGCCGGTATTGTTGAACCAGCCTTCGCCGGAGCGGCCATAGGAGGCGAGCTCGATATCCGCGACGTTCAGGTGCGGAAAGGCGTTCGCCAACGCGGCGCGGTCCCAGAGCACGACATCGGCGCCACAGGAGATCTGCGCTTCGTGGTTCTCTTTGAGGATCTGCACCTGCTCGGGCGTACTGGCCAGGAACAGGTAGCCGCCGGAATGGAAGCCGAGATCCGGCCTGTCGTCCCCGACCTGCATCATCTCACCGAAATTGCGGATGACTTCGGAGCCGTACTGGCTGATCTTCACATTGATCGGATTGGAGAACTGGGTGCGGATCGAAGACGAAGACAGCGAAGTTGCCGCCTTCAGATAGGTCGGGTCGCGTTCCACGACGAGCACCGATCCATCGAAATCGGGATTGGCCGCAAGATAATACGCGACGGCGGAGCCAATTACCGCGCCGCCGATAATGACGACGTCATACTGGTCTTTCATTTCGAGGCCTCGTCGTTGGGATGGCCGATATCGACGAACCATCCGCCGAGATAAAGAGTGGAGGGCGCCTTCGGATCGACCGGCGGCTTTTCCGCCTCGACCCTGGCGCGGAAGCGCTCGGTATTGTCCCGCGGCATATAGCCGAGATGACCGGCTTTGCCATTGTCGACCGGCTTGACGGCATTGTCGGAGAGGCCAAAGGTGATCGTGTGGCCGACGCGCGGCGCCGTCAGGCTCGCCGTCACCAGGCGGATGCAGTCCTCAAACGAGAGCCACGACCAGAGCATGCGACGGTCTGCTGGCTCCGGGAACGAGGAGAAGATGCGCAAGCAAACGCTCTCCAGCCCGAACTTGTCCCAGTAGAAGCGGCTCAGCGCCTCGACGAAGCATTTGGAAACGCCGTAGAGGCTGTCGGGTCGTACCGGCGCGTCCGTATCGATATGGGCTTCGAGCGGATGATAGCCGATCGCATGAACGGAGGACGCATAGACGACGCGCCTGACGCCGTGCTTTCGGGCAGCCTCGTAGATGTGATAGCTGCCGCGGATATTGGCGTCGAGGATTTCCTCCCAGGGACGCTCCAATGGAACGCCGCCGAAATGCACGATGGCATCGACACCTTCGACCGCCTTCATGACAGCGGCCTCGTCGGCGAGATTGAAGGTCATCGCCTCTTCGTTCGGCTGCAGGTCCTTGATCTCGTCGATATCCGCCAGCCGCAGCGTGTCGGCGAGCGGCGAAAGGCCCCGTCGCAGCTCCGTACCCAGGCGGCCGGCGGCCCCCGTGATGAGAATAGTCTTGTAGGACTTGGACATTCTTGGTTCCAATCAGAATTCGAGTTTGGCGACGGCGGCCGCAATACGCTCCACCGCCTCCTCCAGAACCGCCTCGGAGGTTGCCGTGGAAATGCGAAAGAAGGGGGACAAGCCGTAGGCGGTGCCCGGAACCGCTGCCACATGCCCCTCGTCGAGGAGATATTTCGCGACCGCGACGTCGTCTTCCAGCGTCTGGCCCGACGGGGTTTTCGCGCCGATCAGCGCCGTGCAGCCGATATAGGCGTAAAAGGCGCCTTCCGGCGGGTCGAGGCTCAGCGCATCGATCTTGGCGATGCCTTCGACCACGAGATCGCGGCGCCGTTCGAACGCGGCACGGAATTCGGCAACGCAATCCTGCGGCCCCTCGAGCGCCGCCTTGGCCGCGATCTGCGCCGGGGCGGAAACGGAGGTGCAGGACTGGCTCTGGATCGTCGCCATCGCCTTGATCAGATCGTTCGGGCCGGCGGCATAGCCGACGCGCCAGCCGGTCATGGCATAGGCCTTGGACATGCCGTTGACGATCAGCGAGCGATCGCGAAGTTCCGGGCAGGCCGCGCCGAAGGAGACGAACTTGCGTCCGTCGAAAATAATGTGCTCGTAGATCTCATCCGACAGGATCATGACATCGGGATAGTTTGCGAGAACCGCACCGAGTGCTTTCAACTGGGCCTCGGTATAGACCGCGCCCGACGGGTTGCCCGGCATGTTGAGGAACAGCCAGCGGGTCTTTTTCGTCAGCGCCGCTTCCAGAACCTGGGGCGTCAGGCGAAAACCGTTCTCCGCCGGGCAGGCCGGCGTGACCGGAACGCCGCCGAAAAGTTTGACCATCTCAGGATAGGAGACGAAATAGGGCGCTGGCAGGATCGCCTCGTCACCCTCCTCCACCGTGGCCATCAGCGCGTTGAAGATGATCTGCTTGGCGCCATTGGCGACGGCGATTTGGTCTATGGCGTAGTCGAGGCCGTTTTCGTTGCGAAACTTGGCGACGATGGCCTTACGAAGATCGGGTGTGCCGAGCGAGGCGGTGTAGAGCATGCGCTCCTTGCGCGCCGCCGCGAAGGCGGCTTCGGTGATGTGGGCGGGAGCCGGGAAATCCGGCTCGCCGAGACCGAGGTCGATCACGTCGACCCCCGTCGCCGCAAGGTCTTTGGCGGCCTGCGAAACGGCCATGGAAGCCGAGGGTTTGACGGCGGAAAGCCTGCTGGCGATATGGCTCATCATTTCTTCTCCGTCACATAGCCTTTGGACAGATCTTCGGCTCTGGCTTCGGCGGTGCGCTCTAACGGGTTTCCGAAGCCGCCGCCACCCGGCAGTTCCAGCATCAGCCGGCGGCCGGCCGGCACATGCTGCCAGCCTTTCGGCCGTA
Organism: Shinella sp. AETb1-6; assembly: GCF_009826875.1. Taxonomy (NCBI): domain Bacteria; kingdom Pseudomonadati; phylum Pseudomonadota; class Alphaproteobacteria; order Hyphomicrobiales; family Rhizobiaceae; genus Shinella; species Shinella sp. AETb1-6. Next base: position 87,269 of record NZ_WUMM01000015.1, read on the forward strand.
GTTTCGTGCCGTCATCGAGCTTCGCAGAGCCGGGCGCCCCGTCTTCACCGCCATCACGCCCGCGCGCTGGCGTCGCGATGCGGTCGAACATCGCCGAAAAGTCGAATTCGTGGCCTTCCGCCGGCGCGATTTCGATGATCTGGCCGAGACCGCCGCGATATTTGCCCGCGCCGCCGGAATCCGGACGCAGTTCCTTGCGCCAGACGACGATGGGGCCAGTATGTTCGGTCGCCTCGATCGGCATGGTATGGACGCCGGACGGAAATGCTGTCGAGGACAGGCCATCAATGCCGGGACGTGCGCCCATGCCGCCCGAGTTGAACATCAGTACCTCGGCACGGCGGCCGGCAGCGCCGGCAACCGGGCGGGCCGATATATGGATGTTCCACAGGGCGGCCGCGCCTTCGGCAAGGATCTGGCCGGGCAGCGCCTTGGCGAGCGCACCGAGAACGAGGTCCGGGACCATGTGGCCTATGACATGGCGCACCGAAACCGGGGCCGGCCGCTCGGCATTGAGGATATTGACCGGCGAGGAGACGTTGAAGACGGCAAGTGAGGCGGAATTATTGGGAATGTCAGGTGCCACCACGCATTTTAGCGCGTAGCAGGCATAGGCCTTGGTGTAGATCAGCGGCACGTTGATGCCCCAGCGGCTCACGCCATCCGTACCGGAGAAATCGACATTGATCCCGCTGTCGGTGATCGAGACCTCCGCCGCAAGCCTGATCGGCTCGTCATAGCCGTCCGTCAGCATGTCGTTCGTCCAGGCGCCCTTCGGCAGGCCGGCGATGCGCTCCATCGTCGCCCGGTGCGTGCGCGACAGGATGAAGTCGCCCAGCGTGTCGAGATTGTCGTAACCGACCTCGTCCAGCATCTCGATAAGCCGCCTGTGGCCGACGTCGTTGCAGGCGGCGAGCGAATAGAAGTCGCCGATCACCTGGTTCGGCTCGCGCACGTTGAGGCGCAGGATCTTCAGCAGGTCCTTGTTCACCACGCCACGCTCTGCGAACTTCATGATCGGGATCTGGATGCCTTCCTCATAGACCGACTTGCCATCCGCCCCGAAGCCGCGCCCGCCGACATCGACGACATGCGCCGTGCAGGCGAAGAAGCCGATCAGTTCCCCGCCCTTGAACGACGGCGAGACCATGGTGATGTCGTGCAGGTGTCCGGTGCCCTTCCACGGATCGTTGGTGACATAGGTATCGCCCGGATACATATCCTCGCGCGGGATTTCGGCGATGAAGTGCAGCACGGCTTCCGCCATTGTGTTGACGTGGCCCGGCGTGCCGGTGACGGCCTGGGCAAGCATCTCGCCCTTGGCGTTGTAGACGCCCGCCGAGAGATCGCCCGCCTCGCGGACGGAGGTGGAGAACGCCGTGCGCAGCAGCGTCAGCGCCTGTTCTTCAACGACCGAGATCAGGCGGTTCCACATGACCTGCATGCGGATTTCATTGATATCGCTCATGATCAGTGACCCTTGCGCACGAGAAGAATGGTGCCGTCGATCTGGATGACGGCATCGAACGGCGACGTGACGATGGTGGAGGTTTCCCGCTCGACGATGACCGCAGGGCCGGTGACCCGCGCGCCTGGTGACAGCGTCTCGCGCGGCACGATCGCGGTTTCCAGCGTCCTGCCGGAGGCCGGGTCGAAGACGGCTCTCGTGGTGGGCGCGGGTATCGCGGCACCGTCCGTTTCAAGCGTGAAGCGCTCGCCCTCGGGGCGCACGTCCTGCGCCTTGACGGACCAGGTGACGAATTCGATTTCCGGGCCTTCGACCGCACGGCCGAAGAACTGGGCGTAGCGCTCCTTGAAGGCCGCCTCGATCATGCCGGTGTCCGCCGCCGTAAAGGCGCGGTCGGGCAGTGGCACGGGGATTTCCCAACCCTGACCCCTGTACCGCATGAAGGCGGTGATTTCGCGCACGATCGCTCCATCGGTTCCAGCGCGCACGAACCCTTCGGCGGTCGCCTTCAGGTCGTCGAGCATGGCGTTGATCGATCCGGCATCGAACTTGGACAGGGCCATGATCTTGGATGCCAGCGCTTCATAGCCGAACGGCGCCTTCAGGAAGCCGATCGCCGACCCCACGCCCGCCCCTTGCGGGATGAGGCACTGGTCGACGCCGAGTTTTTCGCAGAGACGGGCGGCGTGCAGGGGGGCAGCACCCCCGAAGGCGATCATGATGTTTTCGGAAATATTCTTGCCGTTCTCGACCGCATGGACGCGTGCCGCATTGGCCATGTTCTCGTCCACCACCTCGACGATGCCGAAGGCGGCCGCTTCGGTGGCGAGCTTCAGTGGGTCGCCGATGTCGCGTGCGATCGCCGCACTGGCGCTTTCGACCGAAAGCTTGATCTTGCCGCCGGCGAAGTTGTCGGGATCGAGCTTGCCGAGCACGAGATCCGCATCCGTGATCGCCGGCCGCTCGCCGCCACGCTGGTAACAGGCCGGGCCGGGCTCCGAGGCCGCCGATTCCGGGCCGGCCTGGATGCGGCCCATGGCATCGACCCAGGCAATGGAGCCGCCGCCCGCACCGATCTCGATCATCTCGATGACAGGAATGGAGATCGGCATGCCCGAGCCCTTGCAGAAGCGGTAGGTGCGGGCGACTTCGAAAGTGCGCGCCGTGTGCGGCTGGTAATCCTCGATGAGGCAAATTTTCGCCGTCGTGCCGCCCATGTCATAGGAGACGACACGGTCCAGGCTGAAGCGGCGAGCGATGTCGGCAGCAAAGATCGCGCCGCCCGCGGGGCCGGATTCGACAAGCCGAACCGGAAACTCGGACGCCGTCTCGACCGAGATCAGCCCGCCGCCCGAATGGATCATGAAGACCGGGCACTCCGCTCCCATCTCCTTCAGCCGCACCTGCAACCGCGACAAATAGTCGGCCATCTGCGGGCGGACATAGGCATTGGCACAGACCGTATTGAATCGCTCGAACTCGCGCATTTGCGGCGAGACCTCCGACGAGAGCGAGATCGGGATCGAGAGCTTCCGGGACAGGATTTCGCGAGCGCGTTGCTCATGCGCCGGGTTCATGTACGAATGGATGAAGCCGATGGCGACGGACCCGAAGTCACCCTCGGCGATAACGTCCGCAAGAGCTTCCAATGCCGCTTCGTCGAGCGCTTGGAGCTCCTTGCCCTGCGCATCGATGCGCCCCTTGACCGGAAAGCGATCCTCACGCGGGATCAATGGCTTTGGCAGCACGAGGCTGAGATCGTATTGTTCGAACCGGTTTTCCGTGCGCATCTCGATGACGTCACGGAACCCCTCGGTGGTGATGAGGGCTGTCCTCGCACCGCGGCGCTCGATGAGCGCATTGGTGGCAAGCGTCGTGCCGTGGATGACGATGTCGATATCGTCAGCCGAAATGCCCGCATCCAAGATAACGATTTCGATACCGTCCAGAATCGCTTGTTCCGGTGCCGAATAATCGGTCAGGACCTTTGTCGAGAAGAGCTTGCCGCGCACATCGAGTGCGATATCGGTAAAGGTACCGCCGATATCGGCGCCGAGGCGGATGTCGTGACGCTTTGTCATGCGGTTTCCTTTGCAGAAAGAGCGGCCTTGCGCATTTGGCTCAGCGTCTGGCGCGGGGTCAACGCTTCGGGTGAAATGTCAAGGTCGAGAAGCGCGCCGGTCTTGGACGCCCGCGCCCTTTCGAAGGCGGCCGCGAAGTCCGAAGTCGCCCCTATACGCTCGGCGTGGAAACCGTAGGACTTCGCAAGGGCCACGAAATCCGGATTGACCATCGTTGTGCCGGAGACGCGCTCCGGGTAATGCCGCTCCTGATGGGCGCGGATCGTGCCGTAGATGCCATTGTTGAGAAGAAGGATGATCGGCTGCGCGCCGTGCTGAAGGGCCGTCGCCAGTTCCTGGCAGTTCATCTGGAAATCGCCGTCGCCGGCAAAGCAGACGACGGTGCGGTCGGGATGGGCGACCTTGGCGGCGATGGCGGCCGGAACGCCATAGCCCATCGCGCCCGACTGCGGAGCCAGGAGGCGCGCCTTCGGCCCGAACCTGAAGAACTTGTTGGGCCAGACGGTGAAGTTTCCCGCGCCGTTGGTCAGGATCACGTCGTCAGGCAGAATTTCGTTCAGGAGAGCGGTCACCTTGCCCATGTCTACCGGCGAGGGCAGATCGGGAAGGTCGAAGCTCTTTTCGTACGCGGCACGCCCCTTGGCCCGCCATTGCGCCCACCCGCCCTTGACGGGCTCAAGCGCGCCCAGAGCTTCCGCAAAGGCGTTCGGGCCGGCGTGAATACCGAACGCGGGCCTGTAGACCTTGCCGATCTCCAGGTCCGAACCATGGATATGGATGATCTGCTGGCGTGGTTGCGGAACATCGAACAGCGTGTAGCCGTCTGTCGAGTTCTCGCCGAAGCGGTTGTTGACCGCGAGGATGACGTCGGCTTCGCGCAACAATTCCTTGACGGAGGCGACCATGCCCACGCCGGCTTCGCCGCAGAAGGTCGGCGAGGCATTGTCGTACTGGTCCTGATAACGGAAGACGGACACCACCGGAATGTCGGACGACTCGGCAAAATTCCGGACCGCGTCCATTGCACCATCGGCCCAGTTGCAGCCGCCATAGAGAATGACGGGACGCTCTGCGCCTTCCAGCATCCGGTGCAGCCGCTGCATGGCAGGAGCCGACGGCGCGGGCTCAGCGATCTCGACAGGGCCTGACAGAGGCGCGGCCCCCGTAAGCGAGGTCAGCATGTCTTCCGGCAGCGCGATCACGACGGGGCCGGGACGGCCCGAAATCGCAAGCGTCCAGGCGCGAGAGAGGATTTCGGGGACACGTTCGACCTGATCGATTTCGACGGCCCACTTTGCCATGGAGCCGAAAACGGCCTTGTAATCGACTTCCTGGAAAGCCTCGCGACCCTTCATGTCGGTTCCAACCTGTCCGACGAAGAGGATCATCGGTGCAGAATCCTGCATGGCGGTGTGCACGCCGATCGAGGCATTGGCGGCGCCGGGACCACGGGTCACGAAGCAGATGCCCGGCTGGCGGGTGAGCTTCCCGTAGGCGGCGGCCATGAACGCGGCACCACCTTCATTGCGGCACAGGATATAATCGAGGCGTCCGCCAGTATCATGCAGCGCATCGAGAACCGCGAGGTAGCTCTCCCCCGGCACGCCGAAGCTTTTCGTCGCCCCCAGTGCCAAGAGGCACTCGACGAGCAGCTGCCCTCCATTACGTTCCATACCCATCTTCCTGTCGTTCGATGATGTGAGGTTGAAAGCCGGAGTCGATAGCCAGCCCTTCCGCGACGGCGCAGACATACGCGCGATCCGTCAGATCCATAGCCAGCGGCACGATTTTGTGTTCACCGTGCATCTCGTCCAGCGCGATGCGGTCACGGCCCAGCGCGCGCACGTCCCAACCCTCTTTTGCAAGCATCGTGGCGATCGGGCGTCCGGGGGCCCGCGTCGCCCCCGTGACAAGTGCTTTCGTCATTACACAATCCCCATGAGGCACGTTGGAGCATGCCCGCGGAAGCCACCCGCTTAAACGAAGAAATTAACGCGCTTAGACAAGTTCTTCTTGTTCGGCCTTGGCATTTGCAGCGTCGGTCCGATGGAGGCCCTCGCAGGTCTGCCGGCCGCGAACCCGTGTGCCAATGGGCTGTTCGGCTCCTCGGAACGATCACAAGCCGATTCACTTGAATCCGATGAGTTGCACAGATGGCAACGCCGGTGAAGCTTGCCATCTGTAACGCAAGGTTCCGGCCTCGCGACAGCGATCCGTCTTCGTGAAGCATCAATCCTTCCGATAGCGGAGGCGCTCCATGGCCAGCGGCCGGTTCTTATCGACGATCTCGCCGCGATCACCGCACGTGATCTCCCGACCGGAGGATGGCGCATCCCGCCCAAATCCGCAGCGGTTGTTCCCGTTATGCCGACGGGCGAAACCGGACGATCGGGTGCCTTGGTCGTCGGTTTGGAGGCGATGGGGCATGTGGTGTTTGAGGCCGTCAGCGCCGAAGAGGCACTCAAGGTCTTGTCACGAGAGGCGATCGACCTTCTGCTCTGATATCGGGCTTCCGGGCATGTCCGGAGCGGAGCTTGCGGTTGAATGCCGGCGGCAGAAGCCGGGACTCGGCATCATATTTTCTTCAGGTGCAGCCGGGATTCCGCGTGTGGACGGGCACGAATGGATCGCCGATGCGGTCATCCTTGGAAAGCCCTACGATGAGTCCGCCCTGGCAAATGCGATGAAACAGATATGACGCCCGGGGCCGTTTGCTCATCCGTCAGCCAAAACAAGTGACGTATCAGTCAGGCCCTACACGCCCGCCTGAATCACGGCTATGTCTTCGATGCCGCTTGGCGATTACCAGCAGCAGAAGCCACCATCGACGAGCAGGTCGACACCCGTCACGAAGCTTGCCGCATCCGAGAGAAGGAAGACGGCCGGGCCGACCATTTCGTCGACATTGGCCATGCGCTGCATCGGCGTCTGCTCTTCGAACAGCTTCGTCTGATGCACCATTTCAGGCCGGGTGTTCATCGGCGTTGCGGTATAGCCGGGGCTGATCGTGTTGACGCGGATGCCGCGGCCGACCCATTCCATGGCCATGGATTTGGTCATGTGGATGACGCCGGCCTTGGAGGCATTGTAATGGCACTGGCTCAGGCCGCGATTGACGATGACGCCAGACATCGAGGCGATATTGACGATGGCGCCGCGGCCGGTCTTCAGCATGGCGCGCGCTTCGGCCTGGCAGGAGAGGAACACGCCCTTCAGGTTGATGTCCATCATCGTCTGGAACTGGCTCTCCTCCATCTCCTCCGCCGGATTGGCATTGGCGATACCGGCGGCGTTGACGGCGAGCGTAAGAGAGCCGAGCTCTGCTTCGGTGCGCGCAACCGCGTCGGTCAGCGCCGCGCCGCTTGTAACGTCGGCGGCGATCTGGACGCTGCGACGGCCAGCACGCGCGATGAAATCAGCCGTTTGGGCGAGGCCATCATCCGTCCGACGGTCAAGCAGGGCGACGTCCGCACCACACTGGGCAAGGCCCATCGCGATGCGCTGGCCGATACCGCTACCGGCACCTGTGACGAGGGCAACGTTGCCCGAGAGATCGAACAATTTCGGTGCGTTGAGTTTGATTTCCGACATGCTGTCTATTCCTGTTCAAAGTGTCGCCAGTTCCATGACCGAGACGTCGTTGGCGTCCTCGCGGTTCAGGATACCGGCCTGTTTGCCCTGTGCCATGACCATGATGCGGCTGGAGACGCCCAGCACCTCCTCGAGGTCGGAGCTGACCACGATGACGGTGACGCCTTCGCGCGCCAGGCCCACGATGAGATCGTAGATCGACGAGCGCGCGCCGACGTCGATGCCGCGCGTCGGTTCGTCCAGCACCACCACCTGCGGCTTGCGCGCCAGCCACTTGGCCAGCACCACCTTCTGCTGGTTGCCGCCGGAGAGCTCGCCGGCATTCTGCCCGCCACGCCCCTTCACGCCGAAACGCTTGATGTAGTCTTCCGCGAATTCTCGGATGCGGCGCGACGAAATCCAGCCGTTGCGGGAAATCTCGCCGAGATTGGCATAGCCGATATTTTCGGCGATCGAATGGTCGAGCACGACGCCCTGCAGCTTGCGATCCTCCGGCACGAGCACGATGCCGTTGCGGATCGCATCGATCGGCGAACGCGGCGTCACCGGCTTGCCGTGCAGCAGCACTTCGCCGCTGGCGATCGGGTCGGCACCGGTGATCGCCCGCACGAGCTCGGTACGACCAGCGCCCATCAGACCGGCGATGCCGAAGACCTCGCCTTTACGAACGGAAAAATTGATGTCGCGAAATGCCTTCGATGGCGCCGACAGGCCACGCACTTCGAGCGTCACCTCATCCGTCGGTGTGGGCAATGTCGGGAACATGCGCTCCAGCGAGCGCCCGACCATCGCCTCGACAATCGTGCGGATCGGTACGTCGCCACGGTCGAATTCCTGCACTTTGGCGCCATCGCGCATCACGACGATGCGATCGGTGATCCGGCGGATTTCCTCGAGGCGGTGCGAGATATAGATGATGCCGACGCCTTCGGCCTTCAGGCGCTCGATCTGGTGGAAGAGAAGTTGCGTCTCCTCGCCACCGAGTGCTGCCGTCGGCTCGTCCAGAATGAGCAGGCGCGCATTCAGCGTTAGCGCCTTCGCGATCTCGATCAGCTGCTGCCGACCGGTCGAGAGCCCCTCGACAAGACGGTCGGGCGACACGTCGAGACCGAGACGCTGCAGGCCGGCGCGGGCACGCTCTTCCATCGCACGGCGGTCGAGACCGCCGGATTTCATGGGGTAGCGACCGACGAAGACGTTCTCGGCGATGGAGAGTTTCGGCAGAAGCTTCAATTCCTGATGGATCATGCCCACGCCCTCGTCCATCGCGGCGCGGGGATTGGCGGGGGCATAGGGCTTGCCGAGCCAGGTCATTTCGCCGTCGGAGGGCTGGACGGTGCCGGAAATGATGTTCGACAGGGTCGATTTTCCCGCACCGTTTTCGCCGAGCAGCGCCACGACCTCTCCCGGATAGATGTCGAGATCGACACCGTGGAGCACCTTGATCGGACCGTAGGATTTCTGGATTCCACGGAGCGACAGGAGGGAAGAGCGGTTCGTCATGGCGCTGCTGCCTTTTGCTACTGTCCCGGATTACGGATGGCTCTTGACGAATTCCGGTGCGTTTTCGCAAGTCGTCAGGACGGCGTTCGGCGTCTGGCGCTCTTCCACCTTCTGGCCGGCTGCGACGGCGAGCGCGGATTCAACGGCCAGAACGCCCATCTTCTGCGTGCTCTGCGTCGCGGTCGCGATGAACGGACCCTTGCACTTCGCGAGGTATTCGAGCGCAGAGACGTCGCCGTCATAACCGCCAATGATTACCTTGTCCGAGAGGTTTGCAACGTCGACAGCCTTGGCGGCACCCATCGCAAGACCATCGGCCTGACCGAAGATGATCGTGATGTCCGGGTTCGCCTGGAGCATGTTCTGCGCAATCGTGAAGCCTTCGTCGGCCGACCACATGTTGCTCCACTGCTGGTCGACCAGTTCGACGCCCTTGTTCTCGTCGATTGCCTTTTTGCAGCCCGTGAAGCGATCGACTTCAGGTGTCGTCCCCTTCTGGCCGTGGATGATCGCCATCTTGCCCGAGCCACCGGCCTTGCCGATGATGTACTTGCAGACTTCGTAGGCGGACTGGACGCTTTCGCCAGCGATGAACGTATCGCCCGGCGCGCCTTCGGGCGTGCGGTCGACATTGATCACCGGAATGCCGGCTTCACGCGCGAGACGGGTCGGAACGGCAGCGGCAGCGGCGCCGGCCGGGATGTAGATGAAGGCGTTGATGTCCTGCGTCATCAGGTCCTGAACCTGACTGACCTGGGTATTGGTGTCGTTCTTCGCATCGACGACGACAACTTCGATGCCCTTTTCCTTGGCATGCTTTTCAACGCCGAGCTTGATCTGGTTGAAGAAGTCGGCCTGCAGGTTCGGCACGGCAAGGCCGATCTTCTTGACTTCGGCGGCGGAAGCCGGAAGTGCGAGCATGGACGCGGCGGTTGCCGCCAGCAGCAGTTTGGACAGTTTCATGATTTCTCCTCCACGTTACCCGGCGGTGCCTGCCTCGCAGAAAACCGCCTTCCCTTTGCCGGCCTGCACGATTGCCGACCGTTTTTCCGCCCCATCGCGATCGCGATGGGGGTGAACGTCGTTATTTGCGCTTGCGATAGGTTTCGGCCGTGACGGCGAGCACGATGACTGCGCCGATGATGACCTGCTGCATGAAGGGCGAGACGCTAAGCAGGTTGAGACCGTTGCGCAGCACGCCGATGATCAGGACACCGATGATCGTCCCGCCGATGCCGCCGGTGCCGCCCGACAGCGACGTACCGCCAATGACCACCGCCGCAATCGCATCGAGTTCATAGGACACGCCCGAGGACGGCTGCACGGAGTCGAGACGGGCGGCAAGCACCATGCCCGAGAGGCCGGCGAGAAAGCTGCACACGACGTAGACGAGCACGGTTGCGCGCTGAACATTGATACCGGCGAGGCGCGCCACCTCGGCATTGCCGCCGATTGCGTAGAGAACGCGGCCACCGTGGCGGTAGCGCTGGTAGAGCAGGCCGACGATGAAGACGACGACCATCACGGCGACCGTCAATGTCAGGAAGCCGCCAAAACGCACGATGGCCATCATGTTGAACCAGGCAGGAAAGCCGATGATCTGCTGGCCGTCGGTTATCATGTTGGCAAGACCGCGCGTGATCGACATCATCGCAAGCGTCGCGATAAAGGCCGGCACGTTGAAGCGCGTGATCAATATCCCGGCAATCAGCCCGTTCAGCGACGCGACGAGCAGGGCAAGCGGGATGGCGATCCCCATCGGCACACCGGCAACCACGTTCAGGTAACCGAGCACCATCATGGCCAACGCCATGACCGAACCGACCGCGAGGTCGATGCCGCCGATGAGAATGACGAGCGTCATGCCGACGGCCATCACACCGAGCACCGTGATCTGGTCGAGCACGTTCAGGAAGTTGCGCACAGACAGGAACTTGTCCGTGGCAAAGGTGAGGAAGAGGCACAGCACTATGAGGCCGATGAGCGGGCCTGTGGCTCCGCGCAGCGAAGGCAACACGATGCCCGCGAACCCCTGTCGTTCCTTCACATCCGCCACCATGGACGCTCCTCCCGGTCATTTGCGGCTTCGCGCTCGGCTTATCGCATAAATATTCATAACTGTGTGTAAATTCGTATCGCAACATATCGGCGGGTGTCAAGACGAGCAAGGCGAATTTCATTCCGCACTCCCGCCCCCATTTTCGCTTGACTTCACGATTATCCGTGCAAGTATATCTGTAACTGTATATTTATTCACAACGAGGTTTTCATGCAGCCGAATGATCTCGACCGCATCGCTCAACAGATCCGTCTCCGTGATCTGCAAGCGGTTTTTGAAGCTGGCGCAGGCCATATCGGCGGCGAAATGTCCGCCATCGACATCCTGACGGCGCTTTATTTCCGCGTCCTGCGCGTCTGGCCGGACCAGCCGAAGCACCCCGATCGCGACCGTTTCGTGCTCTCGAAGGGCCATGTGGCGCTCGCCCTCTATGTGACGCTCGCCAAGCGCGGCTTCATTCCGGAAGAAGAGGTCGCGACCTTCCTAAAGCCCCATTCGCGCCTCAACGGCCATCCGAACTGCAACAAGGTTCCCGGCGTCGAAACCAACACCGGCCCGCTGGGCCACGGCCTGCCGGTGGCCGTCGGCATGGCGAAGGCCGCCAAGCTGACCGGTGCGACTTACCGCACCTATGTCCTGACGGGCGACGGCGAGATGCAGGAGGGCTCCAACTGGGAAGCCATCGCTTCGGCCGCCCAGTTCGGCCTCGACAACCTGACGCTCATCATCGACCACAACCGCTTCCAGCAGGGTGCGTCCCTGAAGGACACCAACAATCTCGCGCCCTTCCCGGCCAAACTCGAAGCCTTCGGCTGGGATGTTACCGAGATCAACGGCAATGCCATGGACGAGATCGTCCCCGCGCTCGAGAAACGCGGTAGCCGACCGCATTGCATCGTCGCCCACACCAACAAGGGCCACGGCATTTCCTTCATGCAGGACAAGGTCGACTGGCACCACAAGGTGCCCAATGCCGAACAATACAAGATTGCCGTCGCTGAGCTTTCGGAGGCCCTGTCATGAACGCCATCACCCCCTCTCCCAAGCTGCACGATTGCCGTGACGCCTTCGTCGCCGTGCTGGAGCGCCTGGGCGCCGACAATCCCAAGATCGTCGCCGTCTGCAACGACTCCGTCGGCTCCTCCAAGCTCGGCGGCTTCAAGGCCAAGTGGCCCGAACGGCTCGTCAATGTCGGCATTGCCGAGCAGGCGCTGGTCGGTGTCGGCGCAGGCCTCGCCAATGGTGGCCTCCTACCCTTCGTCTGTGGCGCGGCCTGCTTCCTGACCGGCCGTTCGCTGGAGCAGATCAAGGCCGACATCGCCTATTCCAATGCCAATGTGAAGCTCATCGGCATCTCCTCCGGCATGGCCTATGGTGAACTCGGCCCGACGCACCATTCCATCGAGGACTTTGCCTGGACGCGCGTGTTGCCGAACCTGCCGGTCGTCGCCCCCTGCGATTCCATCGAGACGGCCGCTGCCGTCGAATGGGCAGCCTCCTATGACGGCCCGGTCTTCCTGCGCCTTTCACGCGTTGGCGTGCCGGATCTGCTGCCGGAAGGCCATAAATTCGAATTGGGCAAGGCGAACTTGCTGCGCGACGGCGATGCCGTCACGCTCATCGCGAATGGCACCGTCACCCACCGTATGATGAAGGCCGCCGCCATTCTTGCCGAGCAGGGTATCCAGGCGCGCGTTCTCAACATGGCAACCGTGCGCCCCATCGACATCGCGGCGGTCGTGTCCGCGGCCCGCGACACCGGGGCGATTCTCACGGCAGAGGAGCACTCCATCTTCGGCGGTCTTGGCTCGGCCATCGCCGAAGTGGTCGTGGCGGAAGCCCCCGTGCCGATGAAAATCCTTGGCGTGCCCGGCATTTTCCCGCCCACCGGCTCCGCGGAGTTTCTGCTTGACGAATTCGGCATGGCGCCCGCCGGCATCGCGCAAGCAGCCGTGGACTTGATCGCGCGAAAATCTTCCCGCACGTAATCGTGCGCGATCAGATTTCGTGCGGGGTGCGGCAAGACCTCCCTCATGCCGCGTCCTTTTCTTCTTTCCGCCGACCGGAGCCGCGATGACGACCGCCATTCTTGCCATTGACCAGGGCACCACGAACTCGAAGGCCGTGCTCGTCTCCACGAGTGGCGAAATCCTGGCGCGCGGCTCGTCCCCCGTCGGCATTGAACATCCTCAGCCAGGTTGGGTTGAACAGAGCCCGCAGCGTCTCTGGGAATCGGTGCTCGAAGCCATCGCCACCTGCCGTGCAGCCGCACCCGCCGTTGAAGTCCTCGGCATCGCGATTTCCAACCAGCGCGAATCCGTCACCGTATGGGACGCGGTGACCGGAGAACCGCTCGGTCCTGTGGTCAGCTGGCAATGCCGCCGCAGCGCGCCGGCCTGCGCCGAGTTGATCGCCGCCGGGCATGCGCCGCAGGTCCAGGCGCTCACCGGCCTGCCGATCGACCCGATGTTCCCCGGCCCGAAGATGAAGTGGCTGCTCGATCGCATGCCTTCAGGCAGCAAGGTTCGGCTCGGAACGATCGACGCTTGGCTCATCCATTGCTTCACCGATGGTGCGGTCCATGCGTGCGACGCTGCCAATGCTGCCCGCAGCCAGCTTTACGATCTCAACGCGCAGGTCTGGAGCGATGAACTCTGCGCCCTCTTCGGCGTGGCCAAATCCGCCTTGCCGGAGGTGCGCGACAGCGCATCGCACTTCGGCGTCACGAAGAATGTACCGGGTCTGCCGGATGGCATTCCGATCGCCTCCGCCATCGGTGACAGCCACGCGGCATTGTTCGGCCACGGCGCCTTCAATCCCGGTGATGGCAAGGTGACGTTCGGCACCGGCTCGTCGATCATGACGACCCTGCCCCGTTTCATTGCGCCCGAGCAGGGGATCACCACGACCATCGCCTGGTCGATCGACGGACAGCCGACCTATGCCTTCGAGGGCAACATCCTTGTTTCCGCTGCCTCGCTGCCCTGGATGGCCGACATGCTCGGCTTGCCGGATGTGCAGGCGCTGACCGAACTCGCGGCCACCGCTCCTCCCGGCGGACCCGGTTTCGTTCCGGCCTTCGTCGGCCTCGGCGCACCCTACTGGAATTCGGATGCTCGTGCGCTGTTTTGCGGCATCACCTTCAACACGAGCCGCGCCCAGATGGCCCGTGCCGTGACGGATAGCATTGCCTTTCAAGTTCATGATGTCTTCAAGGCCATGTCGTCGCAATCGCCCACGCGGCTTGGTCGTCTCTATGCCGATGGCGGCCCGAGCAAGAACACGTTCCTCATGCAATGCGTCGCCGATACGTTGGATCACACGATCATCCAGTGCGACGCGCCAGAGGCTTCAGCGTTGGGCGCGGCCTATATGGCAGGCCTGACGCTCGGCGTCTGGCGGGATCTCGCTGCCATTGCCGCCTTACCCCGCGCCGTCAACATCCTCCCTCCCCGGACGTCCGATGTCGCGGATCGCCTCCTCGTCTGGCAGGACGCAATCTACCGCTCGACCGTATCGGCCCCTTCCTCTATGAGTGAATAAAAATTCACCTCCGGAGGTTCCATGGGACGGCTCAACGAGTTGCGACTGATCGCCCGTATCGCCCAGATGTATCACATCGAGGGCAAGCGACAGGCTGAGATCGCCGAACTCATGCACATGTCGCAGGCCACTGTATCGCGCATGCTCAAGCGAGCCGAGCAGGAAGACATCGTACGCACGACGGTCATTCCTCCCGCGGGCACCTTCGCCGATCTCGAAACGGCGCTGCGGGAGCGCTACAGCCTGACAGAAGCCATTGTCATCGACTGTTCGGAAGATCGTGATGGCGCAATCATGGCACGCATCGGCGAAGCGGCGGCCCACTTCCTCGAAGTCACGCTGCAACAGGATGAGATCATCGGCGTTTCGAGCTGGAGCCAGACGATCCTGCGCATGGTGGACAACATCCACCCACTGAAGAATGCCAAGGCCAAGTACATCGTGCAAATTCTGGGCGGCATGGGCGACGCCTCGGTGCAGACCCACGCGACGCAGCTGACGGCCCGCCTCGCCCGGCTGACCGGCGGCGAGCCGCGGCTGCTTCTCGTACAGGGCATCACCTCCTCGCGTGAAGCCAAGCTCGTCATGCTCGCGGACCCGGCGGTGCGCGAGACGATGGATCTCTTCGGCCGCCTCAGTCTCGCCATCGTCGGCATCGGTGCCGTGGAACCGTCGGAACTTCTCGCCCGATCCGGCAACACCTTCTCCCCCCAGGAAATGGCAATGCTGCATGAGGCCGGTGCGGTCGGCGAGATTTCCTATCGCTTCTATGATCGGGACGGCAAACCGGTCGAAACACCCCTCAACGACCGCGTCATTGGCCTGTCGCTGGAGGAACTGCGCAAGACCGCACGCGTCATGGCGCTAGCGGGCGGAGAATCGAAAACCCAGGCCATCGCCGGCGCCCTGAAACTGGGCGTCATCGATGTGCTTGTCACCGACAAGTTCACTGCGGCACGGCTCACGGCCTGATCCATTCGGGATCCGACGTCGGCCTGCTGCGCATTATGGAGAAAACACCATGACACGTTTTGCAGGCCAGACGGTATTCGTGACCGGCGGCAACAAGGGCATCGGCCGCGGCATCGCCAAGCGCTTTGCCGAAGAGGGCGCGAAGGTCGTGATCGCCGCGATCGAACAGGACACGGCGGACGCGGCAGCCGCACTCGCCAACGAGACCGGCGCTGAAATTCTCGGCCTTACACTCGACGTGACGGACGCCAAGGCCGTGCAGGAAGCCTATGGCGAGGCCGAGACCAAGCTCGGCGCGATCTCCGTGTCCGTGCAGAATGCCGGCGTCATCACCATCGCCAAGGTCGAAAACCTGACCGAGCGCGAATGGGACCTCAATCTCGACGTCAACACCAAGGGCGTCTTCCTGTGCTGCCAGGAGGCGGTCCGCCGCTTCCGCGCCAGCGGCACCAGGGGTCGCCTCATCAACACCGCCTCCGGCCAGGCCCGCCAGGGCTTCATCTACACGCCGCACTACGCCGCCTCGAAATTCGGCGTCGTCGGCCTGACCCAGAGCCTTGCCAAAGAGCTCGCCCGCGAAGGCATCACCGTCAACGCCATCTGCCCCGGCATCATTCACACCGAGATGTGGGACTATAACGACCGCGTCTGGGGCCAGATGCTCGGCGAATACGGTCCAGGTGAACTGATGGCCGAATGGGTCGAGGGCATTCCGATGGGCCGTGCCGGTACGCCTGCCGAAGTCGGCGCGCTCGTCGCTTTCCTCGCCTCCGCCGACGCAGCCTATATCACCGGCCAGACAATCAATGTCGATGGTGGCCTGATCATGTCGTGATCCTCGCTTCGGAGGACGTGATGTCCAACACAAATACGCGCCGCTTGGCGCGTATTTGTGTAAATGGTATCCCCTCTTGGAGCTTTATAAGCTGTTGAACGGGTCTGAACCGTTGGCGTGACTGTTGCTTTATTTGGCTCCTGCTTTTCCCAGATTGCGCCGCATCAATTCGCATTATGCCACACGTAGGCGCACTCATCCGCGTTGCAGAAATCCATAGCCCTTAGGATCGTAACGAGCCGTTTCATCGGATC
>NZ_WUMM01000016.1:0-100845 GCF_009826875.1 Shinella sp. AETb1-6
ACCCCTTTCGCACATGGGCGGCCAATAGCTGATTGAAGCAGAGCATTAATACGCGCTTGCCATTAGCGGCGAGCTGGCGCGCTCGTTCCAGCGCGATAACCGACTTGCCCGTACCGGCCGCTCCACGCACGACCGTCCGCGGATTGGCCGCGAGGCGGCGCGACGCTCGTATCTGCTCATTAGACAGGTAGATCAGGGGATCGACATACAGGATGAGATCCCCCGCCAACGGTGCCTTCAGCCACGCGACATCATCGACCTCTTCGGAGACATATGCCGCAAGCGAAGCCGCTTCGGCACATGTTTCCCGAAACACTCTGTCAGCCAGGACGTCGAGAAGCTTCTGCTCTTCATCCTGCACGTTCCTCGTGCCGGCGTTTCCAATCTGATCGTGGAATGCCGCGGCCTTGAGGTGGTCAGCCATGACAATTGCGGACTTGGCGATGTGTTCAACCAGGGACGCAAGCGCGGGGTCAATCTTCCTGGCACGAAGATAATCGTTCAGGCTGATGTCGCGTTCAGTTGCCATTGTAGATAAATCAGCCCGTTATGCGCGCGCCAGCCGATTGCCCGTCCGCCTGCGGACTGGCAGCATCGGCCCGAGCGGCGAGATACTCAAACAACCGCGCCACAGCCTCGGCGCCCGGATCGATATGGCCATCGAGCTGTTTTGCGTTGATGTAGGCTGCCCGTCCCGCTTTGGCGTGCAAAAGCGTTGCGGTCAGGTTCGCACCCGCGCGGGCCGCGTCGGCGGCGGGGATAAACCCTTGGTCAAGGGCGTCCAGTGCCGGCGCGAGTGCGTCGACCATAGTGCGATCACCAAGGCGCGCGCCGCCGATCTCCTGCATACGGGAAAGGCCTGCCTTCAGAGCTTCCCGGATGGTCAGGCCGCTGGACGCACCATCACCGGCCGCTGCGAAGAAGATCGCCAGCAGCACGCCGGACGAACCGCCCATCGTCTGGCTGAGCTCCTGCCCCATTGCGCGGAACAATTGCGTGTGGTCGGAAAGAGGGAGCCGATCAAGAGCCTCGATGAGCGCACGTGCAGCCCCCGCCAGCGTCGAGCCGGTATCGCCGTCGCCGGATTTCGCATCGAGAGCGTTCAGATCCTTCTCGGCGCCGATAAGAAGGGTGCAGCAATCCGTGAGAAACTGACGCGTGGGTTCATGCCTGGAGGGTAAAGGTGCGATCGGCGTCAGGCCATCCGGTAGCGATATGACGGTCGCGGGGACGATGGCCGTCATGCCCGGCCAGGCAGGCATTACCACCGGGGTGGAAAGCAACTCCAGCTCCGCCTTGTTGGCCGGGAAGACCGAGATCGAAAAACCCTGCATGTCGAGCGAGGTCATCATCGGCGCCGGGCCGACGATATGCGAGATCCTGCTCCCGATGGCCGAGTTGACCAGTTCATGCACGACGACCGACATTTCCAGCACGGACGTCCCACCAAGATTGTTCACGAGCACGACGTGAGGTTGGTCGTCCATCGAGGCCGCAAGACGCGAGACCATAGCGGCGACCGCACCCTTTGCCCCGGTATATTCGACCTGCTCGACGCCGGCTTCGCCGTGAATGCCGAGGCCGAGTTCGGCATGACCCTCCGGAATCCGGTTCTCCTTGGGAGAGCCCGGCACGGTGCAGGTATCCAGCGACATGCCGATCGAGCTCGTATTCTCGATGACTCGGCGGGCCGCCTTGGTGACGGTCTCCAGATCCGCGCCACGTTCGGCCAGAGCGCCCGCGATCTTGTGCACGAACAGCGTGCCGGCCACACCGCGTGCCTGCGGCAGATCAGGTAGGGCGATGTCGTCATCGACGATGACCATGCTGACATTCAGCCCGTAGGCACGGGCACGCTCTGCCGCAAGGCCGAAGTTCAGCCGGTCGCCGGTGTAGTTCTTCACGATGAGCAGGCAGCCGGCCGGGCCGGTGACAGCCAGGATGCCGGCGAGGATGGCGTCCACGCTGGGCGAGGCGAACACATCGCCACACACGGCGGTCGTCAGCATGCCCTTGCCGACAAAACCTGCATGCGCAGGCTCATGTCCCGATCCACCGCCCGAGACGATAGCGACCTTGCTCCTGTCCCAATCCGACCGCACGACGACGCGGATATGCGGGTAGCCGTCAAGCCGGCTCAGCGCGCCGCCGGAGGCGACCAGCACACCGTCGATCGCTTCGGTGACTGCATTTTCCTTGCTGTTGAGAAACTGCGACATTCTCGCCTCCCTTAAACTAAACGCATGCCGGCGGCGTCGAAGTAGAGCGGCCTGCTCGGCTGGATTTTTACGGTTTCGCCGCCCTTGAGCTCGGTATGGGCGTCGGTGACAGTGATGAGATTGTGCATCTTGAACGAGAGATGCAGACGCGTCTGGTCGCCTAGGTGTTCGACACGCATGACCGTCGCGTTCTGTCCTTCGCCCTGATAGATGTGTTCCGGGCGCAGGCCGATCGACTTCGCCTTCGCCGGCGCGCCGGGGAAGAGTTCCGCGGGAAGCACGTTGATGCGTGGCTGTCCGAGCCGGGTGGCCGCGTAGATGCTGATCGGCTCCTCATAGATTTCGCGGGGTGAACCGAACTGGACAAGTCTGCCCTCATGGAGAACGCCGACATGGGTCGCCATCGTCATGGCCTCGATCTGGTCGTGCGTGACATAGAGCAGCGTCGCGCCTGACTTGGCCTGGATGTTCTTCAGTTCGATGCGCAGGTCGGAGCGAAGCTTCGCATCGAGCGAACTGAGAGGCTCATCCATCAGATAGATTTGCGGATTACGCACCAGCGCCCGCCCGATCGACACGCGCTGCATTTCTCCGCCCGAAAGAGCCGTCGCTTTGTTGTCGAGCTTGTGGGAAATCTGCAGGGTTTCCGCGACCGCGTTCACCTTTTCGTCAATCACCCGCTGAGGTGTCTTCAGAAGCGGCGACTTCAGTGGAAATTCGAGGTTCTGCCGCACCGACAGATGCGGATAGAGCGAATATTGCTGGAACACCATCGCGACGTTGCGCTGCGCCGGCGTCAGGCCACGCATCGATTGCCCGCCGATGATGACATCACCGCTGTCGGGTGTATCGAGACCTGAAACCATGCGCAGCGTCGTCGTCTTGCCGGCGCCCGTCGGCCCGAGAAGCACGACGAACGAACCGTCCGGTACGATCATGGAGACGTCGTCGAGGGCACGGTTTCCCGAAAACGACTTCGTGATGTTTTGCAGGATGACCTCAGCCACGGCGCAGCACTCCCTCGTTGGCCTCGGAAACAAGAGCTTTTCCGGAGATTGAATCGAAAACCGTCAGCGTTCTGGCGTCGAACTCCAGGCCGATCAGCTCATCGACGCGTGCAGCCTGGTTCGAAGGTGTGCGTGCCTTGATGTCTCCGTGCGGCGTTTCCAATGTCACGATCTGTGTCGTGCCCAGATACTCGACGGCAATCACCCGCCCGGCGAGTGCCGCGCCGTCCCTGAACCGGACATGTTCCGGCCGCACGCCGAGCGCCAGCTTGCCGAGTCGCTTGTCACGAGACACCGGTACTTTTACCGATGTACCGGAGAGGTTGACCTCATCACCGCCGATATCGATTGCGCCGTCAAACTCCAGGAAGTTCATCGGCGGCGAGCCGATGAACTTCGCGACGAACTTCGTCGCCGGCCAGTCGTAGATCTGCTGCGGCTTGCCGAATTGTTCGACGACCCCATGGTTCATCACCACGATCTTGTCGCCCATCTGCATGGCTTCGAGCTGGTCGTGGGTCACATAGACGGTGGTGGCACCCATGCGATCGTGCAGCGCCCGCAACTCTTCCGCCATGTGCTCGCGGAACTCAGCATCGAGTGCGCCTAGCGGCTCGTCCATGAAGAAGGCCTTCGGCTTGCGCACGATGGCGCGGCCGAGCGCCACGCGCTGTCGGTCGCCGCCCGAAAGCCCGCCGACGGGCTTATCGAGGATGTTCTCGATCCTCAGGATCTTTGCGACCTCGGCAACGCGCGAGGCGACTTCCGCCTTGTTCAGGCCCTGGCTGACGAGCGGATAGGATATGTTCTTGCGCACGTTCATATGCGGGTAGAGGGCGAACATCTGGAAAACGAAGGCGATGTCGCGCTCGCTTGCCCTCTTCATCCCGACTTCCTCGCCGCCGATGTAGATTTCACCGCTGGTAGGAAGTTCAAGCCCGGCCATCATCCTGAGGGTCGTGGTCTTGCCGCAGCCGGACGGGCCGAGCAGCATGAAGAACTCGCCGTTTTCGACCGTGAAACTGGACGACTTCACGGCGTTGAAGGCCCCGAAATCCTTGCGCAGATTCTCAATTCTGATCTGTGCCATGGTTCACTCCGGGAAATGGCTGACGATGATGAACATGACCGTTCCCACCAGCGTCACGAGAAAGGAAAACGAGAAGAGCGTCAGCGACAGGGGCTGCATCAGCATGACGACGCCGAGCGCGATCAGGACCGAGGCGACCATCTCCCATGCGTCGCGGCGCAGGCGAAGGAGGCGATTGAGAAACGTCGTCATTTGCGAACCGCTCCGAAGGTGATGCCGCGCAGGAGATGCTTGCGAAGCAGGATGGTGAAGACCATGACCGGGACGAGGAAGATGGTGGCGCCGGCGGCGACCGCAGGCCAGTCCTGGCCGCTGACGCCGATGATCGTCGGAATGAACGGCGGCGCCGTCTGGGCATTGCCGGAGGTCAGGAGCACGGCGAAGGCATATTCGTTCCAGGCGAAGATCAGGCAGAAGATCGCGGTGGAGGCAATGCCGGTGACGGCCTGCGGCAGCACGACCTTGTAGAAGGCCTGGAAGCGCGTGTAGCCGTCGATCAGGGCCGCCTCTTCGTATTCGACCGGGATCTCATCGATGAAGCCCTTGAGCAGCCAGACGGATAGCGAGAGATTCACCGCCGTATAGAGCAGGATCATGCCGGCATGGGTGTCGCTGAGCCCGAGCGAGCGGAACATCAGGAAGATCGGGATGGCGACGGCGATCGGCGGCATCATGCGCGTGGAGAGGATGAAGAACAGGAGATCGTCCTTCAACGGCACCTTGAAGCGGGAGAAGGCATAGGCAGCCGCCGTACCGAGCACGATGCAAAGGACCGTTGAACCGAAGCCGATGATGACGGAATTAGTAAACCGTTCGGCAAAGCGTGATGCGCCGGTGATGATGACGCCGTCCTTGCGGACCAGCTTGTCATACCAGGTGGTCGGCTCGCCCAGTTCTTTCAGCTGCTCCTCAGGCACGCGGGTCCGGGTCGTGAAGAGATTGACGTAGCCCTCCACGGTTGGCTCGAAGATCATCTTCGGCGGATAGGCGATGGCGTCCGCGGGAGATTTGAAGCCGGTTCCGATGATCCACAACAAGGGAAGAAGGGTGATGACGGCGTAGAGAACGACCAGAATACCGGCGAACCACTTCTGACGTCCCGACGGCTCGGTAACGGAATAGGTGCTCATCGTTGTTTGACCTTGTTCAGGGCTTTCACGTAGATCGACGCGAGGCCGAAAACGGTGACGAAAAGGATGACGGCATAGGCGGACGCATAGCCGGTGCGCCACTGCTCGAATGCCGCGCGCTTGAGATTGATCGACGTCAGTTCGGTGATCGAGCCCGGTCCACCGCCCGTCAATTGCACGACGAGGTCGAACATCTTGAAGTTCTCGATGCCGCGGAAGAGCACGGCGAGCATCAGGAATGGCAACACCATCGGAATGGTGATCGTCCAGAACTGGCGCCATTTGCTGGCGCGGTCGCATTCGGCGGCCTCGTAGATGCTCGGCGGAATGGAGCGAAGGCCCGCAAGGCAGATCAACATGACGAAGGGCGTCCACATCCAGGTATCGACGATGATGATGGCCCAGGGCGCGAGCGACGTATTCGCTATCATCGAGAAACTGGAGGGGTCGCTTCCGGTCAGAAAGCCGACGACATAATTGAACAGGCCGATCTGCGGCTGGTACAGGAAGGTCCAGAAATTGCCGACGACGGCCGGGCTCAGCATCATCGGCAACACGATGATCGTAGTCCACAGATCGTTGCCGCGGAATTTCTTGTTGATCAGATAGGCCAGCGAGAAACCGATCAGCACCTGCAGGACGATGGTCCAGATCAGGAAGTGAGCGGTCGCCTGCATGCTGAGCCAGATATCGCTATCCGTCAGAATGTTGATGTAGTTCCTGAGGCCGACGAACTCGACTTGAGCATTGGGCCGGTTCACGCGGAAATTCGTAAAACTAAGCCTTATCGTCCAGATCAGAGGGAAGATGTTGATGGCAAGCAGCAACACGATCGACGGCGCGACGAAGAGCCAGGCTATGGCACGATCGGATAGGCCTTTGACGCGCGCGGCGATAGCAGGCGGGGTCGCGCTGGCGATCCGATCGATCTGGGATTGGAGCATGTCCGTCTCCTTGGGCATAAAAATGAAGAATTGCAGGGCCGGCTCGGTCCGCTAGGGGTCGGCCCTGCATGACGCTCACTGCTAGGAGGAAGCGGGCGTAAGCGTCAGTATTTGCCTTCGTCCTCGAAGACCGCGGTCCAGTCCTTCACGAGACCATCCAGCGCGTCCTTCGCGGTGCCCTGGTTCGCGACGACATAGTCGTGGAACCGCTTCTGCGAGGCCTGCAGGAGCGAGGCGTAAGACGGTTCCGCCCAGAAGTCCTTCACGATCGCCATCGAGTCGAGGAACGGCTTCGCGTAGGGCTGGCTGGAAGCAAAGCTCGGGTCTTCCACGACGGCGCGAAGGGCCGAGTAGCCGCCGAACTTCCACCATTTCTGCTGGATCTCGGGCTGCGAGAACCACTTTATGTAAGCAAGCGCCTCGGCCTGCTTCTCGGAGGCCGCCACCACCGAGATACCCTGGCCGCCGAGCTGCGCGAACTGCACGCCATCGGGGCCGGCCGGGTTCGGGAAATAGCCCGACTTGTCGCCACCGACATTGGCGTCGGCGTTGATGCCCGGCCAGGTGAAGGTGAAGTTCATCTGCAAGGCGACCTGACCGGACTTGTAGGCATCCACGTCCTCGGTCATGTAGGCGTCCGAATGGCCCGGCGGCGTGCAGCAATCGTAGAGTTTCTTGTAGGCCTCGAGACCGGCGACCGCGCCAGGCGAGTTCACGAAGCCTTCGAGTTCGTAAGGCTTTTCCGGGTTGTCATACTTGAAGCCATAACTGTAGAGCGCGTTGGTGGCGCCCATTGTGATGCCTTCCGAGCCGCGCTCGGTATAAATGGCCGCGCCATAGACCTTCTTGCCGTCGATCTCGCGGCCCTGGAAGAACTCTGCGATATCGGTCAGTTCGGCCCAGTTCTTCGGCACGGCGAGGTCACGGCCGTATTTCTGCTTGAACTCCGCCTGAAGTTCGGGGCGTGCGAACCAGTCTTTGCGATAGGTCCAGCCGACGACGTCGCCGAAGGCCGGCATCGCCCAGTAGTTCGGCGTGTTCTTCGGCCATTCGGCATAACCGACGACGGTTGCCGGAATGAAGTCGTCCATCTTGATCCCTTCCTTGTCGAAGAAATCATTGAGCTTGACGTACTGACCGTTCTCCGCCGCGCCGCCGATCCACTGGCTGTCGCCTATCAACAGATCGCATAGCTTGCCGCCGGAGTTCAGTTCATTGAGCATGCGGTCGGCGAAATTCGGCCACGGCACGAACTCGAAGCGCATCGTGTTGCCGCTCTTCGCCTCGAAATCCTTGCTGAGCTCGACGAGGGCGTTGGCGGGATCCCATGCGGCCCAGCAAAGGGTAAGATCGGCAGCTTCGGCGCTGGAAACCGTCGTCGCGGACACAGCGACATACATCCCGGCAGCGAGTGCCGAGCTCGTCAAAAGAGACTTCATAACTAGGGTTCCTCCCGTTGAACCTCTCGACCTCCATCGAGAGGGGTAAGTGCAAGTATTTGGCGGTGGCGTGTGGTGAAACAGCGCGCGGCGCCTGGCTCCCGACTATCCTTTCCGGCCTTGCCGTTGGGTCGTCACAATATATGCATAACTGAGGTACGCACCTCAGGGCAAGCGATTTTTGAGGTCCGCACATCAATTCTTGCGTTTTTTGCGTTTTTGCGGGAAACGTAGGCCGCCCAAATCGAGTTAGGAGCCCCTATGCGGCCGACAGCGAAAGACCTTGCAGAAGCCGCCGGCGTCAGCCTTGCGACCGTCGACCGCGTCTTGAACGACCGACCGAATGTCAGCAAAAAGGCAGTTCGAAGCGTCAACGAAGCCATTGAACGAATTGGATTTATTCGGAATCCGGCAGCCGTCAGTCTGGCGCGAAACAAAAGCTATCGCTTCCGGTTTGTGTTGCCCAGGTCGGGGGATCTCTATCTTCGCGAGCTGTCCCAGCGCGTGAAGGAGCTGAAGGCGGTCCTCAAGGCCGACTTGACCGAGGTGGACTACGTTCAGATCTCCGTCGATGACGCCCATGGTGTCGCCAAGTATCTCCAGGGGATCGATGAGGAGGAGATTGATGGCGTCGCGCTCATGGCGCCGGAGTCGCCACAGGTCCGCGATGCGGTCGCGCGGCTCCTGGAGCGAAACATAAAGGTTGTCCAGTTTTTGTCCGGCCAAGAGAAACTCCCGGAAGCGGACTTCGTGGGGGTTGATAACTTTGCCGCGGGCGCGACCGCTGGAAAGCTGATCGGTCGCTTCACCTGCGGCAAGCCCGGAAAGGTGATGGTCGTTGCCGAGACGATGCAGTCAATGGACAGCATCCAGCGCAGGCACGGTTTCGACACTAAAATAAACGAGCAATTTCCGTATCTTCAGTGCCTCCCGTCGATCGAAACGCATGCGGATGAGGCGCGCGCAGGGCAGATTATTCCCCGCGTGCTCGATAACAACAGGGATATTGTCGCTATTTATGTCTTGAGTTCGGAAGCGCGCGTTCCGTTGGTTGCGGCGGCGGCCAAAGTGGATCTTGTCAATCTCGTCGTGGTGGCACACGAGCGGACTCCCTTCACTCAAGCGGCGCTATGCGACAATCGGATCGACGCTGTTATCGCGCAGGATCCGGGACATGCAGTTCGAAGCGCAATCCGAATCATGAGGGCGCGCTCCGACGCGCGTGAGCCGCTCGCCGCTCAGGAGCGGATTAGGATCGAGGTCCTTCTCAAGGAAAATCTTTAAAGCGAGGACTATTCTCTGTCGGAGCTTCTTGATTTGAGGTGCGCACCTCATTTGCAGCTAGAGGCATCGCCGATTCGACCCAATCGTCGGGAGGGAGGACGCTCCGGCGAGCATGGGTGTTGAACCGGTCTCATGGGGGATGAGAGATGTTTCTTTCAAAGAAACTTGCCTTGGCAGCGGTGCTCATATCGGTTGCCTCAATCGGCATTGCGCGCTTTGCCAGTCTTCATTGTCAATCGGCGCGGAATGTTGACCCCTTATCGGCGTCCAATATTCACCCCCCCCCCCCTGTAGGCGCTCAGCGCTTGGCCTGCCCGGCGCTGGCCGGGGTTGCAGAGGGTAGGCCAGGTGGGGGTGATGGGTATCTTCGGCTTTAGCTTTGAGAACGGTTCTTGAAGCGCCAGGACTCGTTCCCTGTTTCCACGATCTCGCAGTGATGGGTCAGGCGGTCGAGGAGAGCCGTCGTCATCTTGGCATCACCAAACACCAACGGCCATTCGCCGAAGGCAAGGTTCGTCGTGACGATGACGGAGGTGCGCTCGTAGAGCCTGCTGATAAGGTGGAAGAGGAGCTGACCTCCGGCCTGCGCGAACGGCAGATAGCCGAGTTCGCCGAGGATGATGAAGTTGAGGGGTGTGAGGTAGTCGGCCACCCGACCTTGCTTGCCGTTGCGCGTTTCCGTTTCCAGGCGATTGACCAGATCGACGACATTGAAGAAGCGTCCACGCGTGCCGTTGCGGATGAGCACACGGGCAATCGCGATAGCCAGATGGCTCTTGCCGGTTCCCGTGCCGCCGACGAGGACGACGTTGCGCTGGTCGGCGACGAAGGTGCCGGTGGCCAGTTCCCGCACCGGGGATTCATTGACAGGCGTGTCGGCGAAGTCGAAGTCGTCGATGTCTTTTGCCAACGGCAATTTGGTGATGCTGAGCTGGTAGCGGATTGAGCGTGCCTGCTTCTCGGCGATCTCCGACTGCAGGAGGTCGCCGACAATGTGCGGTGGCTCGTGCTGCCGTTTGATGTCGGTGAAGTCGAGTTGCGAGGCGAAAAAGTACATCACCTCGCCGGCGCTTCGCACCGGGCTCACGAAGAGCGCGTTTCAGAAGGCGCTGCCGTCTTTCCTTTAATTGAGGATGTCGACCGAGACGTCATATTCGCCCTGGACCGCGTCCCTGAGCTTCGCCACGCTCTCACCGCTCGTTTCGGGGCCTTGCAGCAGGCGACAATTTCGCCCCACAAGCTCGTCCGGCGCGTAGCCGGTCAATTCGGAGAAAGCCTTGTTCGAGAAGATGATGGGGTTGTCGTCGTGGTGCGGATCGGTAATCAACATCGGCATACGCGTCGCCTTGAACGCCGCCGAAAAGGGATTTTCCGACAGCTGCGTCGCGATCAGCCTGTCGCCAGCATCGCGTGCATCGCCGACTGCTCATGTTTGATCGTTCCAGAAGATGACATGTGTCCAATGGTTGAATTAGCGTTCCGGTTCTATTTCGAAAGACCGAAGGCGCCATCGAAACGATATTTTGTGAAACTACACGAACCCTGGTGTGCTCCCTTGCCGTCGCCGGGAAGTGCTATAATGTTTGTTTCCGTTTAAAATGAGCGTCTTGGCGTATATCGAATATCGAACAAGGGATGACAGGGGTGGATCGCGAAGCGCAGCTGTCACCAATGACCTCGGTAACCGAGCTTCTCGATACCGTGGATTGGGCGTCGGGGCCGCTTGGTCCGAAGACGGAATGGCCCGCCTGTCTGCACGCCGCAATCGACATCATGGTGCCGTCGCAGGCTCAGATCGTCATGTTCTGGGGCCCTCAATTCGTGGCACTCTACAATGACGTTTACGCGCCCACGATCGGCGACAAGCATCCGCACGCCTTCGGACGACCCGGCCGAGAATACTGGGCGGAACTGTGGGACGATCTCGAACCGCTGTTAAAACGTGTTTTCGAGGACGGCGAGACCGTGGCGGCGAAGGATCGGCCGTTCTACATCGAGCGGTTCGGCTATCCGGAAACGGTGTACTTCGATATCTCCTATTCTCCCGTTCGGGATGAAGCGCGGAAGATCTGCGGTGTGTTTTGCATCGTGAACGAGACCACCGACCGCGTTAAGGCCGATGCGGTCGTGCGAGAGAGCGAGGAGCGCCTGCGGGCTATCTTTTCGCAGTCTGCGGCAGGTATCGCCCTGGGCGAGCTTTCCGGCACGCTGATCAATGTAAACGACCGTTACTGCGAAATCGTGGGCCGCACCAGGGAAGAGGTGATCGGCACGCGGATGCAGGACATGACGTTCGCGGAGGACCTCGAGGAGAACGAGCGTCTCTTCAAACGGCTCGTTGAAACCGGCGAAAGTTTCGAGATCGAGAAGCGATACATTCGCGGTGATGGCAGCCTTGTCTGGGTTTCAGACTCCGTGTCGGCAATCCGCGATGAGAAAGGCAAGATCGTGCAGGCGGTCGCCATCGCCATCGACATCGGGGAGCGCCGGCGCACGCAAAATGTCGAGAAGCACCTGGC
The DNA here is from genome assembly GCF_009826875.1 of Shinella sp. AETb1-6. Lineage (NCBI taxonomy): Bacteria > Pseudomonadati > Pseudomonadota > Alphaproteobacteria > Hyphomicrobiales > Rhizobiaceae > Shinella > Shinella sp. AETb1-6. The sequence goes on from NZ_WUMM01000016.1 coordinate 11,633, forward strand.
ATCGATGATCGCCTCGTCGAACGATGCGATCCTCGGCATCGACCTCGACATGCGGATAAACAGCTGGAACGCGGCGGCCGAAAAACTCTACGGCTATCGCGCAGACGAGGTCATCGGCAGGTCGGTGCTGATGCTGGTTCCCGAGGACCGCAAGGACGAAGAGCCGAGGATTCTCTCCAAGATCAGCGCGGGCCGTATTGTCGAGCCCTACGAGACGGTGCGCCTGCGCAAGGATGGCCGGGCTGTGGAGGTTCTGCTGAGTGTATCGCCCATCCACGATGCCAGCGGCCGTGTCGTGGGCGCCTCGAAAACGGCGCATGACATCACAGTCAAGAAAGAAGCCGATCGCCTTCAGTCCGTGCTCGTCAACGAGATGCACCATCGTGTCAAAAACATCCTCGCGACGGTCATTGCGATCGCGAGGCAGACGATTGGCAAGGACAAGGCCAACAACGACGATATCGAGGCCTTCACGAGCCGAATTGCCTCGCTCAGCCGGGCGCAGGACCTTCTGGTCCACAGGGACTGGCAGAAAGCGGACCTCAGGGCGATCGTGGAACAGGCGACATCGCCGTATCCGGCAGATGCGTTCCGTATCAACGGGCCGACGGTCTCGCTCCCGCCGAAAGTCGTGATTTCCCTTGCGCTCGCGCTTCACGAACTGGCAACGAATGCCGCAAAGTACGGCGCGCTGTCGACCCCGGATGGACGCGTGTCCATCACCTGGCAATGCGACCCGCTGACCGACCCGTTCCTGCGCATGACATGGAAAGAATCGGGCGGGCCCGAGGTCGTTCCGCCCACCCGCAAGGGTTTTGGGACCACGCTGATCGAGCGTCTTCTGGCGGCCGAGCTGAAAGGGGAGGCCCGCCTGGCTTACGACCCGGACGGTGTCACGTTTGTGCTCGAAGCCGATATCTCCCGGATAGCCGATGAAGCTGGAGCGGATCGTTAGCGGCTCTCCGGCTCAGCGCGACGGTGGCTCGATCTCGATCATGACAGGCGCATGGTCGCTGGTATGATCCCAGCCGCGTGGGCTGCGGCGCACGCTCGCCGTTCTCAGCCAGGGCGCCAGCGTCGGGCTCAGGAGGAGGTGGTCGATGCGCAGGCCTGCATCGCGTTCGAACGCGTTGCGCCAGTATTTCCAGAACGTGTAGATGCGTTCGTCCGGATGGAGATGGCGGACGGCGTCGGTCCAACCCTGGGCGAGGAGATCGGCATAGGCATCCCGGACCTCGGGTCGGAATAACGCGTCATCGCGCCAGCGTTGTGGCGCATAGACGTCGAGATCCGTGGGCATCACGTTGAAATCCCCGACGAGCGCGACCGGAACGTCGAGCGACAGCAGTTCGACCGCATAGGACTGGAGCCGCTCGAACCAACGCAGTTTGTAGCTGAATTTCGCGCTGGGCGCGGGGTTCCCGTTCGGAAGGTAGAGGCAGCCGACCAGCAGGCCATCGACGGCGGCCTCGATATAGCGGCTATGGGTATCGTCCGGATCGCCGGGCAGTCCACGTCGCGTCAAGATTGGCGGCGTGCCCCTGGCCAGGATCGCGACGCCGTTCCAGCTCTTCTGCCCGTGCCAGACGGCCTCGTATCCCATGCGCTGAAGCTCGCGCTGCGGAAACCGCTCGTTCGGCGACTTGAGCTCCTGCAGGCAGACGACGTCGGGCGCATCCTCTTCCAGCCACCGCAACAGGACGGGAAGTCGGCCGTTGATACCGTTGACATTATAGGTGGCGAGCTTCACGCGGCGGCCTCCGGCGTTTCAATCGTTCTGGCGCGCAAGTAGCTCAAGCGTGCGCTCGTCCGGTCTCCCGTCGTAATAGCGTTCCAGGGCAATCGGAAACCGCGCGTTTTCGTGGTTCGAGGCCACGTCGAACAGCGTCATCGACGATCGGAACTTGAGGTCGTCGGGCGAGCCGAAGATGTCATGGGCCGTTCGGTCGCGGTGAACGAGAACCGCATCGGTGGCGCGGGTCAGCCGGTCTGCCAGAAGAGGATGCTGGAGATAGGCTCGTGCTTCGTCCAGAGAGGTTATGCCGTAGAATTCCGCGGTTGCCGAGCGGCCAAGGGCGCGCAGCTGCGGAAAGATGAACCAGATCCAATGCGTCTGTTTGCGGCCGGCACGCAGCTCCGCAAGAGCGGTGTTAAAGACAAGCTCCTGAGCGTCGACGAACCGCTTGAGCTGGAAAGGATCATCCATGAAAATCGACAGCTCCACCTGAGGATTGTTGGGCAGATAGCGCTCCCGTCACCTGCAGCAAGATGGTGACGTCCGAGAAGTTGACCGGCCATTGCAAAGCGTTGGGCTGTTCCTATCTCTTCAGCACTCTCGTTGGAGATACCCGCGATGGCACATAATCAGACCGAAAATCTCTTCGACGGCTCGGTCGAAATCCTGCCGCCGCACCGGTGCGGCAAAGCTGTTCCAAAGGCCGCGGCCTGTATCTGTTGCGGGCGGGCCGATCAAGCGATTGACGATGATGGTTGTGGCATCTGTGATGCCTGCATCGGTGCGCCGGCAGGGCCGGGCGAGAGCCCGTTAACGACCGCCGACATCACGCGTTCCGATCTGTCGCTAGGAGAAAAAACTACAAGATCCGGATAGCTTTGGAATGGGCGTCCTCGAAATAGCTAGAAATCTATAGATTATATATATAGTCCAAAGATTTCGGTACAGGGGAACGCCATGACGATTTCACGCCGCCTTTTCTCGACGGCCCTTGCCGCCGTGCTCGCCTTGCCGCTGTTGAGCGGAGGGCTGGTGCAGGCCGCCGACAAGACGGTCCGCATCGGCTACCAGAAGTACGGCACACTCGTCCTGCTCAAGGGCAAGGGCCTTCTCGAGAAGAAGCTGGAGAAGATCGGCTATACCGTGACCTGGACGGAGTTCCCTGCCGGTCCGCAGCTCCTGGAAGCGCTCAATGTCGGCGCCGTTGATTTCGGCACAACCGGCGAAACGCCGCCGATCTTTGCACAGGCCGCCGGCGCGCCGCTGGTCTACATCGCGCATGAGCCGCCGGCAGCGCGCGGCGAAGCGATCCTTGTGCCCAAGGACAGCCCCATCAAGACCGTGGCTGATCTCAAGGGCAAGACGGTGACGCTCAACAAGGGCTCGAACGTGCACTACCTGCTCGTCAAGGCTCTGGAAGAGGCGGGCCTCAAGTATACCGACATCAAGACTTCCTTCCTGCCGCCGGCCGATGCCCGTGCCGCCTTCGAACAGGGCGCGGTCGATGCCTGGGTCATCTGGGACCCGTTCCAGGCGGCCGCGGAAGTGGCGATCGAGGCGCGTGAGCTGCGCAATGGGGAAGGCATCGTGCCGAACCATCAGTTCTATCTCGGTGCGAAGAGCTTCGTGGACAACAATCCCGAAGCGGTCGACGTGGTGATCGAGGCTGTCGGCGAGATCGATGAATGGGCCAAGGCCAATACCGCTGCGGCCGCCGCTGAACTGGCGCCGTCCGTGGGCATTCCCGAGGATGTGCTTGCCGTCGCGCTGGAGCGCCAGTCCTATGGCGTCAAGGCGATCGACGAGAGCGTCGTCAAGCAGCAGCAGGCGATCGCCGACACGTTCTTCGAACTTGGCCTGATCCCCGAGAAGATCTCGATTGCGGATGTCGTGCGCAAGGGTGGTGCCTGATGGCGGACACGTCGGTGGCCGGTTATGCTGCCGGCGATACCCGCAGTAAGCCCAATTTCAAACGTCTGGGAAGCGCCCTGTTACCCTGGGCCCTTCCTATCGTGCTTCTGGTCGTGTGGGAGATCGCTGCGCGGACCGGCCTCGTGACGGCGCGTCTCATGCCGGCGCCGACGACCGTTGCCGCTGCCTTCTGGAAGTCGTTGCTGAACGGCTCGCTCATCGTCCACACGCTCGCCTCCACGCAGCGCGCGCTGATCGGCCTTGCCATCGGCGGCGGGCTCGGTTTCATCGCGGGCGTCGTCAACGGGCTCTGGAAACCGGCCGAGACGCTGCTCGACAGCACGCTGCAGATGGTGCGCAACATCCCGCATCTCGCGCTCATCCCGCTCGTCATCCTCTGGTTCGGCATCGATGAGACGGCGAAGATCTTCCTCGTTTCGATCGGCGTCTTCTTCCCGATCTATATCAACACATTCTACGGCGTGCGCACCATCGATCCGCAACTCGTCGAGATGGCCTCGGTCTACGGGCTCGACCGCAAGGCGCTGATCACGAGGATCATCCTGCCGGGCGCACTGCCCTCTATTCTCGTCGGCCTGCGCTATGCGCTGGGCTTCATGTGGCTGACGCTCATCGTTGCCGAGACGATCTCCGCCACCAGCGGCATCGGCTACATGACGATGAACGCGCGCGAGTTCCTGCAGACCGATGTCGTCCTGCTCGGCATCATCGTCTATGCCCTCCTCGGCAAGCTTGCCGATGTCGCGACCCGCGCGATCGAAAAGCGCGTGCTTGTCTGGCACCCCGCCTACCAGGGCGGGCAGGAGGGCGGACGATGAGCGCCGCCGACTTCTACGTGCCGGAGAGCGAGGCGGGTCTTCCGATCTCGTTGTCGCGCGTCGGGAAAACCTTCGGCAAGCTGAGCGTGCTGGGAAATTTCAATCTCGACGTTCCGGCCGGCCAGTTCCTTGCCGTCGTCGGCCGGTCGGGCGGCGGGAAATCGACGCTGATGCGCCTGATCGCCGGGCTCGACACGGCGAGCAGCGGCCGCGTCGCCATCGGCGGGCGCACGGTCGAACGGCTCCATCCCTCTGTGCGCTTGCTGTTCCAGGAGGCCCGCCTGGTGCCCTGGCAGCGTGTCGGGGAAAATGTCGGCATTGCCCGCGGCCCGGACTGGCAGGAAAAAGCGCGGCGGACGCTGGCCGATGTCGGGCTCGACGACCGCGAGAACGACTGGCCGAGCGTCCTTTCCGGCGGCCAGCGGCAGCGCGTGGCGCTGGCCCGCGCCCTTGTCAGCGAGCCGCAAATCCTGCTGCTGGACGAACCCTTCGGCGCGCTGGATGCGTTGACGCGCATCGAGATGCATCGCCTGTTGGAGCGGATATGGACGGACCGCGGCTTCACGACGGTCCTGATCACCCACGACGTGGCAGAGGCCGTTGCTTTGGCTGACCGGGTCGTCGTGCTCAGCGGCGGCGCCATCTCGCTCGATATTGCTGTCGATCTCGACCGGCCCCGGCGGGAACTTGCGGATCCGCGTGCCGTCGATCTCCAGCGACAGATCCTGGAGGCGGTTTAGGCGGCGGGTTGCACGGCATGCCGGGACTGCCGTGTGCCGGCATCCGCCATCGTTCTCTTGAGAGGCCTGCTCGCGCCAAGGAGGCTGCGCCATGACCGGAACCGAAAGCAATGTCGTTTTCTTCCCCGTCGAGGATGCTGCCCGCGGCGTGGTCGCCGTGCTGTGGCAGACGCTGCGGGAGGAGGCGGCCGCGGCCGTGCAACGCGATCCGGCGCTGGCGCGCGCCATGAACTCGGCCGTGCTGATGCATGCCAGTTTCGGCCATGCGCTCTCCCATAGGCTCGCGATCAAGCTCGCCGACCACGATGTCGACCGCGACGAGTTGCTGGCCCTGATCTACGGCGCCTATTCCGACAAGCCGGGGCTGCTCGGTGCGGCGGCGGCCGATCTCCAGGCGGTCAAGGATCGTGATCCCAGCAACGGCGAGGTTCTGACGCCATTTCTTTATTTCAAGGGCTTTTCCGCATTGCAGGCCTATCGCGTCGGACATTGGCTCTGGACGATGGGTCGCCGGCACCTTGCGCGCCACATCCAGAGCCGGATTTCGGAAGCCTTCGCGATCGATATTCATCCCGCGGCCGTCATGGGCCGCGGCATCATGCTGGATCACGGCAGCGGTCTTGTCATCGGCGAGACGGCGGTCGTCGAGGATGATGTCTCCATTCTCCAGAACGTCACGCTCGGCGGAACCGGAAAGCAGACCGGCGACCGTCATCCGAAGGTTCGCCGCGGCGCGCTGATCGGGGCGGGCGCCAAGATTCTCGGCAATATCGAGGTGGGTGTCGGCGCGAAGATCGGCGCCGGCAGCGTCGTCCTCGCTCCGGTCGCGCCGTACACCTCCGTCGTCGGCGTTCCGGCGCGACCGGTGGGAAAACCTCACACGGCTCTGCCGGGCGTGACCATGGACCAGAGCCTGAGCGAGCCGGAATACATCATCTGAACGCGATGGCGAGTGCGGTGCGCCGTTAGGCCGGGCCGGAGTTGTCAACTCGAACGGTCCAACGAATTAGGGGCCGACGATGCGGCCCCTATTTTTGCAGAGTTTGCGCGTCGCTTCAATTCGAGGGGGCGGCAGCCTTCGTAATCCACTCGGCCGTCACCGCATGTTCAAGCGCGAATTCCGGCAGCTTGGCGTTCAGCTCTTCCTCCGTCTTCACATCGTTATCGAGCAGGAACTGGCGCGTGATGAGGGTCGGCGGCAGAAGGATGTTGGTTTCCTTGAGTTCGCCGGTCAGCGACAGGGCAATGGCGCGCAACGCAGCCGCGCCGGTTCCGGCGGCGCTGATGGCCGAGGTCGCGACCCATGGGCTGTTCGGTTCGCGGATCGCCTGGATGTCCGACGTCGAGACGTCGACGCTGTAGATCTTCACCTGGTCGTTGAGACCGGCTTCGTCCACGGCGATCTTCGCACCGCGCGCGAACTCGTCCCACGGTGCCAGAACGACATTGATGTCGGGATTGGCGCGGAAGACGGCAGCGGTCTGGTTTGCGACGGTCTGTGCCGGCGTGTCGTCGACCGCGCCCCACTGGGCAAGCTGGCTCACGTCCGGATGGCTCTTCTTGAAGGCCTGCCAGGCGACGTCGCGCTTGTCGAGAGCCGGGAAGCCTTCCACGTAGATATAGCCAGCCTTGAAGTCGTCGCCGTTGTCCTTGACCGCCTGCTCCAGCACGAGGTTCAGCTGCTTGCTTTCGTCCTGGTCGATGACGATGATCTCCTTCTGCGGCAGCGTGATGTTCTGCACGGCGATCTTGATGCCGGCATCCAGGGCTTCCTGCACCACGTCGGATACCGCCTCGCCCTTGCCGCCGGCGATGATGATGCCGCTGACGCCGAGATTGATGGCCTGGCGGATCTGCTCGCGCTGTTCGTCAGGCTTCTGGCGGCCCTGGAAAGAGCGCAGTTCGATTCCGAGTTTGTCGGCCTGGCGCTTCACGCCCGCTTCGTAGTTCTGGTAGTAGTCGCCGCCCGAGAGGTAGACGATGAGCGCGACCTTGACCCCGCCCTTGTCGAAGGGTGCGGGCGCGCCGCTGATGCCCTGCGCGCTGGCTATGCCGCTCATGATGCCGGAGGCGGCCAGAAGCGCGCCGGTTGCGAGACCGAGAAGAGTACGTCGTTTCATGTGTTTCTCCGATTTTGATGCCCGTCTGGGCTGATGTTGAGATGTCAGTGCGGTTGTCGTTTCAGTTTCGGCGATGCGACAGGCTGAAGGTGAGCGCGAGGGCACCGATCAGCACGAGGCCTTTCACGAAGTCCTGGATGTAATAGGGGGCGTTGAGCATGGTCAGGCCGTTGAGAAGCACGCCCACGAAGACGGCGCCGACGACCGTGCCGAAGACATTGGGCCTGTTGGCGCCAAGCACCGCATAGCCGATAAGGCAGGCTGCGACGGCGTCGAGCATCAGGGAGTTGCCGGCGCTGACATCGCCGCGGCCGAGGCGGGCGGCAAGCAGGATGCCGCCGAGGGCTGCGAGCACGGACGAGACGATATAGGCGGTGAAGCGGTAGGTCTTCGTCGGCGCGCCCGCGAGGTGGGCCGCGGTCGGTGAGCCGCCGACGGCATAGAAGACGCGTCCCCAGCGCGTTCTTTCCATGATGAACCAGAAGACCAGCGCGACGACACCAAGCACGATCACCGGAACCGGCACCACGCCGCCGACCCTGTAGCGTCCGAGCGCCAGGAAGAATTCGGTGAAGGACCCCGTTGCGGCGCTGCCGTCGAGCAGCGCCATGCCGGGAGCGACGGAGCGCCCGCCCGTCGGGATGAGCTGGGCGCCGGCAAGCAGGAACAGCGTGCCGAGTGTCGCCAGCAGATCCGGAACGCGCAGGATGACGATGAGCAGCCCGTTGAAAAGGCCGACCAGCACGCCGATCAGCAGCGTGCCGGCGATCGCCTCGAAGGCGGAGCCGTTGAGCACGATGAGAATATAGGCCGCGGCCATCTGGCTGAGGGCCGCCAGCGCGCCGACGGAGAGATCGAAGCCGCCGATGGCGCAGCTTACCGTGACGCCGATGCCAAGCAGCGCCACGATCGCGACAGCCTGAAGGATGCTGAAGATGTTGGCGACCCTGAGGAACGCCGGCTCGTTCAGCTGGAAGATGATCATCATGGCTGCGAGCAGGACGAAGATGCCCGACTTTATGACGATAGTCTGCCAGGGCCAGCCGGTTGCCGCGGCGGTATGGTCGGGAGAGGACGATGCTGTGATGGACATTAGACTGTTTCCAACTGCGGCTCCGCCGCCGGGGATGATGCAGGGATGGCGGTCTCGGCGGCCGGATCTGCCTGGATTGCGCCGTTTTCGATGGTCAGGATGCGATCGCCGACTTCCAGCGCCTCTTCGTAGTCGCTGACGAAGACGATCGTCGCGCGGCCGGCGCTGCTTGTCCTGATGGCGCGGATGATGTCGTCGCGCGCGCCGACATCGACGCCCTGGAAGGGTTCATCGAGCAGCAGTAGCCGTGCGGGCTCCGCCTGCCAGCGCGCGAGCACCACCTTCTGCTGGTTGCCGCCCGAAAGCGCCGTGAGCGGTACGTCGCGCGACTGCGCCTTGATGCCGAAGGTGGCGATGGCGTTGTCAGCAACCCTGCCTTCCTGGCGGATGGGGAGCAGGCCGAAGGCGCGCCAACGGCGCAGAAACGGAAAGCTGATCGTGCCCGCAACCGAGGCGAAGGGCACGGTGGAGGGAAAGAACGATGTCCGCCACCGGTCTTCCCCGGCATAAAAGACGCCCGAGGCGATCGACTGGGCGGGTCCGGAAGGCCGCCACGGCTGGTCTTCCAACCACATTTGCCCCTCTGCAAGAGGCCACAGCCCGAAGATCGCGCCGGCAAGCGCGCTCTTGCCGGACCCGAGCGGGCCGGTGACGGCGATGATCTCGCCGGCGCCGACATCGAGGTCGAAGCTGGCTTCGCGCTTTCTCAGGCGGGCGTTCCTGATCCGGAAAATCGGCGGTCCGTCGCTCGTCGCCCGTGGCCGCGCCGCCGGCAGATCGTGGCCGATCATGGCGCGAATGGCCGCGTTGATCTCGACAGGGCGTCCGAAGCTTGCCGAAATGCGGCCATCGCGCAGAACGACCACCCGGTCGGCAAGCCGGCGTATGTCGGCGGTCTTGTGTGATACATAGATGATAGCGACACCGCTTGCCCGCAGCCCTTCGATAACGCGGAAGAGCTTTTCCGTTTCGCCTGCGGAAAGGCTGGCGGTCGGTTCGTCGAACAGCATGACGGTCGGGCGATGGCTGACGGCACGCGCTATCGCGATCAGTTGCTGGTCGGCCAGCGACACGTCGGCGAGCTGCGCATCGAGGTCGATGTCCAGGCCGATCCTTTCGGCGCGCTCCTGCGCGCGGCGGCGCACATTGGCGGGCGTGGCCACCAGCGGGCCCGCGCCGGTGCAGAAGAGATCCAGCAGCAGGTTTTCCGCGACGCTGAGCGTCGGGACACCGACGTCGGCGATGGATTGGTGAACGGCGACGATGCCGCGTTCCTGCGCCTGTGCGGGAGATGCGATATCGACGGAGCGGCCCTCGATTTCGATCGCGCCGGAATCCGCCCGCTGAATGCCGCAGAGGATTTTGATCAGCGTCGACTTGCCTGCGCCATTGGCGCCCATCAACGCGACGATTTCACCGGCATGCACATCCAGATCGACAGAACTCAGCGCTCGGGTCGGGCCGTAGGACTTGTTGACCGAGCGCAACCGCAAAGCGGGCGGGACAGGCCGCGATGCCGTCATTCTCGAACTCCTTTCAGGGCATATGGACTTTAGTCAAACCTAAAAGGACTGCGCAGCCGGGATAAGAAACAATCTACTAATTTTATATATAATAGTGATTTTAGCTTGCGCGTATCGCGGGGTTCGCTCGTTTCCCGTCACAAATTGCGAAGCGCCCGCGCCGAAATCAGAAGGCCCGGCAGGGTGATCCTGCCGGGCCTTTCACGCGTCGCGCCTGCGGAGGAGCGTCAGGCGGCGTCCTCGATGTGGCCGCCGAGGAAAAGCTGCCCCACCCGAGGATCCTTCAAAAGCGCATCGGCCTTGTCGAACATGCGTGTCTGGCCGAGTTCGAGCACGAGGCCGTAGTCGGACATCGCGAGCGCCGCCTTGGCGTTCTGCTCGACCATGAGAATGGTCACGCCCTGGTCCCGCAGGCGGATGAGCGTCTGGAACACCTCCTGCACGAGATTGGGCGACAGGCCGATGGAGGGCTCGTCGATCAGGATCAGCTTGGGGTCGAGCAGCAGGGCGCGGGCGATTTCCAACTGCTTCTGCTGGCCGCCGGACAGCTCGATGGCCTTCTGGTCCTTGCGCTCGCGCAACATCGGGAACTGGTCCATGACCTCTTCCATGCGGCGCTTCACCTTGGTCTGGTCTTTCGACGTTATCCCGCCGAGCTCGAGATTGTGCAGGACGGAGAGCTGCGGCACGACGTTGCGGCCCTGCGGCACGTAGGTGACGCCGCGGGCGATCATTTCGGCCGGCGACTTGCGGGTGACGGTCTCGCCGTCGAGCAGGATTTCGCCGGACTGGATGTTGAGAAGCCCGAAAATGGCCTTGAATACGGTGGACTTGCCCGCCCCGTTGGGGCCGATCACCGTGGTGATCGACGCCTTGGGGATAGAGAAGGAGGTGCCGTTGAGGATGGTGATCCGGCCGTAACCGCCGGTGATGGTCTTCAGCTCCAGCATGTCAGCCTCCGAGATAAGCGTCGATGACCATCTGGTTCGACCGGATCTCGTCCGGGCTCCCCTCGGCGATGATCTCGCCCTGCGCCAGCACGATGATGCGCGTGCACAGCGACATCACGAACTCCATGTTGTGTTCGATGACGACGAAGGTCGTGCCGTGTTCGCGGTTATAGGTGATCAGCCGTTCCTTGAGGTGGCCGAGCATGGTGAGGTTCACGCCGCCGGCCGGCTCGTCGAGAAGGACGATGCCGGGCCCGGCCATGAAGGCCATGGCGGCGTCGACGAGCTTCTGCTGGCCGTAGGACAGCGAACCCGCCTCCGTATCGCGGTATGGCGTCAGACGGAAGAACTCGATCAACTGCTCGGCTTTTTCCGTGAGCCCCGCATCCGATTTGCCGAAGAGGCGCGAGAGCATCGAGCCCTCATGTTCCTGCCCGGCAAGGATGACATTGTCGAGCACCGACATTTTCGGGAAGACCGAAAGCTGCTGAAAGGTGCGCCCGACGCCCATCAGGGAAAGGTCTGCGGGGCGCACCCCGTCCGTCGACCGCCCCGCGATCTCGCAATGGCCTTCCGTTGGGCGCAGCTGGCCGAGGATGCAGTTGAACAGCGTCGACTTGCCGGAGCCGTTGGGGCCGATCAGGCCGAGGATCTCGCCGCGTTGGACATCGAAGCTCACGCCGTTGACCGCGCGGATGCCGCCGAACTGCTTGGAAATGTTGCGGACCGAAAGGATGGGGCCGTCGTGTTGCCTGGTGCGCATGTTCACAGCTGGACTCCCTGTTTCAGATCGCGACGGGCTTCATGTTTCGGCTTCAGCTTCTCGTACAGCTTCTGCGCGAGGCCGATCAGGCCGTTCGGCGAATAGACCATGAGAACGATCACGAGGAAGGCGTAGATGATGAGGTAATAGCCCTCGGTGAAGCGCAACACTTCCGGCAGCAGGATGACCACCGCGGCGCCCAGCATGGGCCCGAAGAAAAAGCCTGCGCCACCGACGACGACCATAAGCAGCAGCTTCAGCGAATGCATGAGGGCGAAGCTCGACGGTTCGATGAACTGCACCAGCGGCGACTGGAGCGCACCGGCGAGACCGCCGAAGGCCGAGCCGATGGCGAAGGCGAGCAGCGTCTGGCGGCGCACCTTGAGGCCGAGGCTTTCGGCGCGGATCGGGTTCTCGCGCAAGGCCTTGAAGGCGCGCCCCCAGGGCGAGCGCAGGATCCACCACATCGAGAAGGCGGCAATCAGGAAGCAGACCAGCGAGAAGTAGTAGAAGGCGAGGTTGCTGTCCGTCGAGAAGCCGAAGAAGGATGGGCGCTCCATGCCGCTGAGGCCGAAGGAGCCGCCGGTAATGTCTTCCTCGTTGCGCAGCACGAGAAACAGCAAGGTGTTGAAGGCAAGCGTGACGAAGGCGAGGAAGTGATGCTGGACGCGCAGGGCCGGGTAACCGAGCAAGAGGCCGACGGCAAAGCTGGAGAGGATCGAGGCGATGACCGCCACGCCCCAGTGCATGCCGGCAAGCGTCATCAGCGCGGTGATATAGGCGCCGATGCCCATGAAGCCGGCCTGCGCCAGGCTGACCTGGCCGGCATAGCCGAGCGTGAGGTTCAGGCCCATGGCGGCGATGGAAAACAGGAGCCACGAGCAAAGCGTGTAGACGATGTAGTTGCCCTGGCCGATGGGCGCCAGGATGAGGGCCGCGACGCCGGCAAGCAAAAGAAGGGGGCGAAGACGGGTCATACGGTTCTCCCTTCCGGAGTGCCGAGCAGGCCCTGCGGGCGCAGCAGAATGATGACGATGAGCAGGATGAGCGGCATGGCCGAGCGATACTGGGCGGAGATGTAGACGGCCGAGAGATTGTCGATGACGCCGATCAGCAGTCCGCCGACGAGAGCGCCGCGGATCTGGTTGAAGCCGCCGACGATGGCCGCGATGAAGGCGACGAGGCCGAGCGTTTCACCGTTCGAGAATTTCGCCAGATAGATCGGCGAGATGAGGACCGAGGCGATGGTGGCGAGCGTGGCGTTGATCAGGAATGTGTAGAGCACCATGCGCTTGACGTTGACGCCGAGGATTTCGGCGACGGCCGGATTCTGCGCGCTCGCCTGCATGCAGCGGCCCGTGCGGGTGCGGCTGAGGAAGAGCTGGAGGCCGCCGATGGCGAGCATGGAGACGACGAGATTGCCGATATCCTGCACGGAAACGCTGGCGCCTGCGATGTGATAGACATCCTGCGGGAAGATGGCGGGGAAGGGCTGGGCGGTCGCGCCGTAGAACTCCTTCACACTCTCCTTCATCAGAAGGCCGAGCGCGATCGTGGCGATGACCAGCGGCAGCGTGCCATGCGGTAGCATGGGCTCGACGATCAGCCGCTTGAAGGCGACGCCGAGGATGAGGAGCGACAGCACCAGCGCGAGGATGACGGATGTCCACATCGGCAGGCCGAGCATGGTCATGCCGATGAGGACGAAGAAGGCCGGCAGCATGACGAATTCGCCCTGGGCGAAGTTGATCGTCTGCGACGCCTGCCAGAGCAGCGTGAAGCCGACGGCGGCAAGCGCGTAGATGGAACCTGCGGCGAGGCCGGAGATCAGGATTTGGAGAAGCTCGGCCATGATGAAGTCCTCAAGGGCTGGTGGTCGGCTTGGCGATGTTGGATAGGTATGCCGGCGGCGGAATGCGCCGCCGGCCAGGAACCAGTCGGGGCGGTCAGTTCGGGGGCAGGATGGCCTCAACCACCTGCTTGCCGTTCTCGACCTTCACGAAGAAGCTCTCGCGCGACATTTCACCGGTTTCGTCCCAGCTCACATCCATGAGGACGCCGGGATATTCGGCAGCCTTGAGGGTGAGGCCATGCATTTTTTCGGCGATGGCCTTGCTGTCCGGCGAGCCGACCATTTCGGTGACGTATTTCAGCGTCCAGGCGGCGGTGTAGCCCTTGATGGCGTTGTGATCCGGCGTGTACTTGAACTTGGTCTTGAAGCGCTCGACCATGTCCTTCAGGGCGGGCACATCGGCATCCGGCGTCAGGCCGACATGGCCCATGGCGCCGTTTGCGGCATCGCCGGCAAGCTCGATCACCTTGTGGCCGATCAGGGTGGTTTCGCCGATCAGCGGCTTTTCGATGCCCTGCTTGCGGGCCTCGCGCAGGAAGCGCGCGCTTTCCTCCTCGGTGTAATAGACGAAGAAGGCATCGGCACCGGAGTTCTTCAGCTTCAGCACGTCGGCGGAGAAATCGGCCTGGGCCTGTTCGGAGGGAACGTCCACGACGATCTCGAGGCCGGCCTTGGCCGCTTCGTCGATGAAGGCCTGATGACCGCCCTTGCCGAATTCGGTGTTCGCCCAGGCGACGCCGACCTTCTTCACACCCATTTTCTCGACCATGTACTTCACCATCTTCGGCACGCCCTTCTGCGAGCCGAAGGCAGTGCGGAAGATGTAGGGATTGCCCTTGGCGGTGATGGAGGGCGCCTCGGAACCGGTGAACTGCGGAATGCCATACTGCTTGGCGACGATCATGTTCACGACGGTCGAAGACGAGAAGACGGTGCCCATGATGGCGTAGACTTCGTCATCGATCGCCTTCTGGACCATGGCGCGGGAAACCTGCGGATCGGTCTGGCTGTCATATTCGATGACGCTGACCGGCTCCTTGAGGATACCACCGTCGGCGTTGATCTCCTCGAAGCCCATTTTCACGCCATCGCGGAAATTCGTGCCGGCGGCGGCGCCGGGGCCGGACAGCTCGACGATCGAGCCGACCTTGAGATCTGCGAGCGCGGGTGCAGCACCAAGCGCCAGCACCATTGCCGTTGCGGAAAGCAGTTTCTTGATCATCGTGTTCCTCCCTTGAATGATCATATGCCGAAAATCCGAAAGCGCACCCGAATGGTTCGTTTTCGAAACGCAGTCTCCAGGTCTCCTCCCCGGCAGGCCGCGATTTGCTTATTCTTGCCCCACCTCGCTCCATATCTGGGCACGACGGTTCGTCTTGTCCGACAGGCGGTCGTCTTGATGATTGACAAGACCATGCCATCGGTGGCGGGGAAATGGACGATGGGGGTTAAACATTGGACGATTCCACGGCCGCTGCGCCCGTCAGTTCGGCCAGCGACAGGCGGATGCCGGTCTTGATATCGGTGATCGGCTGAGCGCCGAGCGCGGGCGGAACCGGGTCCGAAGCGAGGTCGGCGGGGATACGCAATGGCGGCCCGTCGATGGTGATGTCGGACCAGCCCGACTGCTGCGACAGTTCGGTCACGAAGTCGTCCATTTCGGCGGTATCGCCGGCCATCGTGAGTGCGGTCGCGCCCGTCAGCGGCGCGGTCATCGCCGCGGCGAGCAGGCGGGCGACGTCATCGACGAAGACGAACCCGACACGGCCGGAAAAGCGGATTTGCGCCGGTTTGCGGTGCGCAGCCGCGGCAAGAGCGATCGACGGGCCGGCAGCGATGCCCGCACTGATGCCCGGCCCGTAGACGATGTAGGGACGCAGGCCCAGGCTCGGCACGCCATGGTCGAGATGGAAGGCGCGGGCCGCGCCTTCCACCGCAAGCTTGGTCGCACCGTAGATCGTCATGGGCTTCGGGTGGATGGCGTCTTCCGGACCGAACACACCGGCCGTCGAGAGATAGGCGACCGGCAGGCGGCGGGCCTTTGCCGCCTCGAAGACGTTGAGGCTGCCGATGAGATTGACGCGCGCACCGAGCACCGGGTCGCGGGCGCAGTCCACGGTCATCAGCCCCGCGAGATGGACAATTCCATCACAGCCGTGCGCTGCCTCGATAACGGATGCAGTGTCCGTTATATCGCCCGCGACGATCTCCGCATCGATCCCCGGCGGGAGCCGTTCGGGGCGGGGCGCAAGGTCGAAGACCCGCACGGAATGGCCAGCGGCGGCGAGCGCAGCCGCCGCGCGCAGCCCGACGAAGCCGGTGCCTCCGGTGACGAGAACGCGGCTCACGCCCATATTCCGCCGGTTCGGACGCGGCGCGGCCGGGGCTCTTCTGCTGGTTCAAACTGCTGCATGCGGCCTCCTCCTCCGGCAAGCGCGTTTCGATCTGTCTTGATCATTGCAAAAAATGGAATGACGTTCAATATTAAACTTGAATTCCAATTTATTTTTGTTCTGCTACGTTTCCATCGTAGTCAGGGAGGACTTTATGACAGAAAAGATCGCCGTCGCGGTTATCGGTGCGGGCGTCATCGGCAAGACGCATATCGATACGCTGGCCCGCATGGACGGCGTGCAGCTTTCGGCCCTTGTCGATCCGGCACCCGCGGGGCGTGCGCTTGCCGAGGCGAATGGCGTGCCATGCCTGCCCGATGTGACCGCGCTCATCGATTCCGGGCTCGCGCAGGCGGCGATCGTCGCAACGCCGAATGAAACCCATCTGCCGGTATCCGAGGCGCTGATGAAAGCCGGCATCCCGGTCCTGCTGGAAAAGCCCGTTGCCGAGAGCCTTGCCTCCGCGCTGCGGCTTATCACTGTTGCCGAGGAAACCGGCGTGCCGCTTCTCATCGGCCATCACCGCCGTCACAACCCGATCATCCGTGCCGCCCATGCCGCAATCCATGCCGGCCGGATCGGCGATCTCGTCATGGCGACCGTCACCTGTGCGCTGGCGAAGCCCGCCTCCTATTTTGACGCGGGATGGCGGCGTGCACCCGGCGTCGGCGGGCCGCTTCTCATCAACCTCGTTCACGAAATCGACCTGATGCGCCATTTCTTCGGCGAGATCGCCACCGTGCAAGCGATTTCCAGCAACGCGCGGCGGGGCTTTGCGGTCGAGGATACGGCAGCGGTGGCGCTGACCTTCAAGCGCGGCGGGCTTGCCACGCTGTGCATTTCCGATGCGGCGACCGGTCCCTGGGCCTGGGACCTCACCGCGGGCGAAAACCTTGTGCGCTTCCCGGCCCATCCGGTCAGCGCTCATCACTATGCCGGCAGCCGTGCGGGGCTTTCCCTGCCCGACCTGACCCTGTGGGAGCCCGACGGCGAACCGGACTGGACACGAAAGCTCAAGCCGTCCGTCCTGACGGTTGCGGCGGAAGACCCCTACGAGGCGCAGATCGCGCATTTCGCCACGCTGGTCCGCGATGGCGGTGCGCCGCTCGTGTCGGCGCGTGACGCGACCGCAAACCTCATCGTTCTCGATGCGATCCGTGCGGCTGCGGAAAGCGGACGGACGGTCGCGGTCGATCTCTCCGCGCTTGGCTGACGCGGACGTGGCTTCCGGGCCGCGCATCGCTCAGCTCTTAGGCATGCCTTCGGGGCGCAGGAGGCGCCGTTGGGCGGCAATGCGGAACGGCGCGTTCATCGCGCCGTAGCCGGCATAGGCGCCGCGCCGCTCGACGATCTCGAAGAAGAAGCCTTCACCGAAGGTGCGGCTGTAGATCTGGAAATACTCGCCGTTGTCGTCGCGGTCGTAGAGGATGCTTGCCGCCCGAAGCGCATCGGAAAATTCCGGCTCGAGGCCGAAGCGGGCTTCGAGATCGTCATAGTAGTTGCGTGAAATCGGCAGCGCCTGGAAACCGCGGGCTTCCAACTGCTTCGCCGTGGTGAAGATGTCGTTGGTTGCCAGCGCGATGTGCTGGATGCTCGTGCCGAAGCCTTCCGCCAGGAACTTGCCGGCAAAGGTCTTGCGGCTGTCGGCGCCGTTCATGGTCAGCCGGAACGCCGGCTCGGGAACGCTCTCGATGGCCTGGCTGCGCACGAGGCCGCCCGGATCGACCACATCGACCATCGGCGTGCGACGCGTCGAGAAGATCGACGTATAGAAAAGAAGCCAGGTCAGCATCTCGTCGTATCGGGTCGTCTGCGCCAGATGGTCGATGCGGGTAAGGCCGGCGCTTGCGGCGGTGTCGGATTGCGTGTCGACGGCAACGAACTCGTTGTCCCAGATGCTTGACAGTGCCGGCGTGTCGTCGAGGAAATAGACCACCCCGTTGCCGACGCCCTGGATGGCAGGCACGGCGGCCTCGCCGGGCTGGCGCGGTTCGGCGAAGGTGGGCGCACCCAGTGCGGCCGCACGCTTCAGCGCATCCGCGGCATTCTCCACCTTGATCCCGAAGGCATAGGCGTTGGTGCCGTGCACGGAATAGGAGGCGCTGGCGAAGCTGTCGCTGTCCGTATCCGTGTTGATCACGATGCGGATGTCGCCCTGTGTGAAGAGGTCCACATCGCGGTTGCGGTGACGGGCCGACCGGGAAAAGCCGAGCGTGGAAAGCAGGGCGGCGAGATCGTCCTTGTCCTCCGCCGCCGTCGTGAACTCGACGAACTCGACACCTTGCGCGTGAATGCGGTCGGGCATGTCGGGTGCCGTGATGGCGATGTCGGGCTCCAGCCGCCGGACCTGATCCATGATGTAGACGAGCGAACGATGGCCGTCCTCAGCAAGCGCGCGCGCCGAGCCGCCGCGGAACTGGTCGTTGAAGATTTCGAGCGAGAGCGGGCCGGTATAGCCGGTGGCGGCGACGGCGCGCATGAAGTCGACGACCGGAAGGTCGCCTTCGCCCGGCATGTTGCGGAAGTGGCGGCTCCAGTAGAGCAGGTCCATGTCGAACAGCGGCGCGTCGGCCAGCTGCACGATGAAGATCTTGTCGCCGGGGATCGAGCGGATCGAGTTGGGATCGATCTTGCGCGAAAGGGTGTGGAAACTGTCGAGGATGATGCCGACATTGGCGTGATCGGCCCGGCGCACCACTTCCCATGCGTCGCGGTGGTCGCTGACATGGCGGCCCCAGGCCAGCGCCTCGTAGCCGACGCGCACGCCGTGGCGCGCGGCGAGGTCGCCAAGCTCATGGAAGTCGGCCGCGGCGCGGTCGATGCCGCCCAGCGAGATCGGCGAGACGTTCGAGCAGATCAGGATGAGATCGGTGCCGAGCTCGCCCATGATATCGAACTTGCGCTGGGCGCGGTCGAAGGCGCGGGCACGGTGCGGCTCGGGCATGCCCTCGAAATCGCGGAAGGGCTGGAACAGCGTGATGTCGAGCCCGTGATCGGCCGCCATCCGCGCCACTTCGCGCGGCGAGGCGTCATAGGTCAGGAAATCGTTCTCGAAGATCTCGACGCCCGTGAAGCCGGCCTTCGCGATGGCCGCCAGCTTTTCGGGAAATTCGCCGCTGATGGAGACAGTGGCGATCGAGGTCTTCATTGCCACGCGAGCCTTGGCTGTGTCGACGGGGGCCATATTGCCTTCCTTTCGGGCGTTATGTACGATTCAGTTAATAATGTGACATGCGCCGGCTTGGCCGGCAATGGATGACGATGAAACAGGGTGCCGCGACGCGCGAAAAGAAACAGGTCCGGCAAGCCAAGCGGGATCCTGAAGGCGTGCGTCGCGATATTCTTGCGGTTGCGATGGAGGAATTCTCGCAGAACGGCCTCTCCGGTGCGCGCATCGACGAGATCGCGGCACGCACGCGCACATCCAAGCGCATGATCTACTATTACTTCGGCGACAAGGAAGGCCTGTACCAGCGCGTTCTGGAAGAGGCCTACGCAAAGGTGCGCGGCGGTGAGAGCGAGCTTGAGCTGGAAGGGCTCGATCCTGTCGCGGCGCTGGTGAAGCTCTGTCGCTATACCTTCGACCACCATCGCCGCAATCCGTCCTTCATCCGCATGGTGATGATCGAGAACATCCATCATGGCCGGCACATGCAGCTTTCGGAAAACATCCGGGGGCTGAACCGCCTGGCGATCGAGGCGCTGGAAGCCGTGTTGAAACGCGGGCAGGAGGCCGGCCTGTTCCGCGAGGGGCTCGATCCGCTGGAACTGCACTGGCAGATCAGCGCGCTGTCGTTCTTCAACGTGTCGAATGCCGCCACCTTTTCCTTCCTCTTCGGCGACGCGCTCTTTACACCTGACGGCCAGGAGACGCTGTCCGGCCATGTCGCCGATATGGTGCTGCGCTACGTCCGGGTAGAGCATGGTCGTCCTGGCGCCTAAGCCGCCTCATCCAGCATGCGTTGCACGCCCCAGCCGGTCGATCTGGCCGAGAAGGCGGATGGCTGTCGAAAGTGCGACGCCCGTCGCCGTGACCATCTGCGGCAGCACCAGCCATTCTAGCGTCCAGGCCGCGCCGGATCGTTCCTGTTCGTGCACAAGCGACTGGTGAATGGCGGAAAGCTGCACGGCGTTGAAGCGCGCGAGCGAGACAAGAAGTTCGGCCGCAACCGGGTTTTGCTTGTGCGGCATGGCGGAGGAACCGCCGCCGCCGGACAGGCGGATCTCGCCGCCGACTTCTGCCAGCAGTGCCACATCCTGCCCGAATTTTCCGAGGCTTCCCGAGATGAGCGAGAGGATGCCGGCGAGCTCCGCCAATCCGTCGCGCTGGCTATGCCATTGCGGCCGGTCGGCAAGGTCGAGCCTGCGAGCGATAGCCGCCCTCACATCCGCACCCTTGTCGCCGAGCTTTTCCAGGGTGCCGGCGGCCCCGCCGAACTGTACGGCAAAGCCTTCGGCGCTGAAATGCGCCAGCCGCCGTGCGGAGCGATCAAGCGGCGCGCGCCAGCTTTGAACCCGGTCGGCGACGGCGATGGGAATGGCCGCCTGCATGCGGGTGTGGCCCATCAGGGCGTTTTCGCCGTCGCGCGCCTGAAGGGCGTCGAAGCCAGCGATTGCGGATGCCAGCCTCCCTGCGAGAACGCCTGTTGCGGCCTTCAGCCGGAGCATCAGGCTGGTGTCGATGACGTCCTGGCTTGTCGCGCCGAAATGGACGTTTTCGGACGCTGCGCCGCCGACCGTCCGGCGCAACTGCCGCACGAATTCCGGGATCACGACGCCGTCGCGCGCCACCCCGTTTGCCAGAGCATCCATGTCGGGCGCGAACTCCGACAGAGCGGAGGCGATGGACGCCGCCGCATCCCCGGGAATGACGCCGTGCTCCGCCTCGGCGTGTGCCAGCGCCGTCTCGAAACGCAGCATGGCGGCGATATCGGCCGCGGCCGAAAAGAGCGGCACGATCTCGGCGTCGCCCATCAGGCCGGAAAGGAAAGGGTGCTCGAACGGGGTGAGGCTCATCTTCAGATGTCGAAGAACACGGTTTCGCCTTCGCCTTGCAGCCGGATGTCGAAGCGGTAGGTGTTGTCGCCTTCCTTCTTCGCAATCAGCGTCGGGATGCGGTCCTTGTGCTCGATGCGGGCGAGAACCGGATCCTCCGCATTGGCCGCTTCGTCCTCGGGGAAGTACATGCGGGTATGCAGGCCGATATTGATGCCGCGCGCGACGATCCAGAAGGTGATGTGCGGCGCCATCCAGCGGCCGTCCTTGAAGGGAACGCGGCCGGGCTTGATCGTCTCGAACACGAACTCGCCGGTATCCATGTCGCCGGGCGAACGGCCCCAGCCGAGGAAATTCGGATCCGCTTCGCCGCGCGTTTCGCTCGGGCTGTTGTAGAAGCCGGCATCGTCCGCCTGCCAGATTTCGACGAGCGCGTCCCTCAGCGCATAACCGCCGCCGTCATAGACGGTGCCGCGAATGGTGACGCGGGTTCCGCGCGTCTCGTCGTTATAGAGCGCGCCGGAACCGAGATCCCTGTCGAAGACGCCGTGAATGCCGACGAAGTTCGGCGTGCAGCCGATATGGACATAGGGGCCTGCGGTCTGCGAGGCGCTTTCCTTGATATAGCCGAGCGGTTGAACCATGTCAGTTTCCCTCCGGGCGGTTCTCGAAGAAGGTGGAACGGCGGCCTCGCAGCACGATGTCGAACTTGTAGGCGCGCATGTCCATGGGAATGGTCGCGTTCATGTCG
Source organism: Shinella sp. AETb1-6 (assembly GCF_009826875.1). Taxonomy (NCBI): domain Bacteria; kingdom Pseudomonadati; phylum Pseudomonadota; class Alphaproteobacteria; order Hyphomicrobiales; family Rhizobiaceae; genus Shinella; species Shinella sp. AETb1-6. The sequence goes on from NZ_WUMM01000016.1 coordinate 33,298, forward strand.
AGCGGGGCGACGAGACGGCGGATCGCGTCCTCGTCCGGGACCGTCTTGACGATGGGACAACGCCAGATCAGCGGGTCGCCTTCGAAATACATCTGCGTGATCAGGCGCTGCTGGAAGCCGTGGCCGAAGATCGAGAAGTGGATATGCGCCGGGCGCCAGTCGTTGACGCCGTTCGGCCAGGGATAGGGGCCGGGCTGGATCGTCTTGAACCAATAGTAACCGGTCTCGTCCGTGATGGTGCGTCCGACGCCGCCGAAGTTCGGATCGACCGCGGCCAGGTAGGTTTCCTTCTTGTGGCGGTAGCGACCGCCGGCATTGGCCTGCCAGAACTCGACCAGGGCGCCCGGAACGCCTGCGCCACGCTCGTCCAGCACGCGGCCGTGCACGAGGATACGCGGGCCGATCGGCATTTCGCCGGGCTTGGCATAGTTCAGGATAAGGTCGTTATCGAGCGGATTGAGCATGCCGTGGCCGAAGACCGGCCCGGTGATTTCGCTCTTCGTGCCCTCAAGCGAAATCAGCGCGCGCTGCGGGGAACGCAGGATGGAGGTCTTGTACCAGGGCGTGTAGGCCGGCGGGTGGATGTCGCGGTCCCGTGCGAAGAAAGGCCCTGTTTCGGGCGGCCGGTTGCTCATTTCACTCCCTCCTTCTCGGTGTTTTCGGCGCGCATGCCGGCAAGCGTCTGCTTGGCGATCTTGAAGGCATGGTTGGCCGCCGGCACGCCGGCATAGATCGCGACATGCATCAGCGCCTCGCGAATATCTTCCTCCGTGGCGCCGGTATTGGCGGTGGCGCGCACATGCATGGCCACTTCCTCATCCTGTCCGAGTGCGGCCAGAAGCGCGATCGTGACCATCGAGCGCTCGCGCTTGGTCCACTGGCTGCCCGACCAGACGGTGCCCCAGGCGGCTTCGGTGATCAACGTCTGGAACGGCTGGTCGAAGGGCGTCGCATTGGCGCTTGCGCGGTCCACATGCGCATCGCCCAGCACGGCGCGCCGGGTCGCCATGCCCTCGGTGTAGCGTTCGGAGGGCTGTGCGGGTTCGGTCATGCTCGATGCTCCGGCAGGGATGTCAGAAAGGTGCGGACGGCGGCGCTGTAGGCGGCCGGCTGCTCGATACAGGGAATATGGCCGCAGCCGGGAATTTCGACAAAGGCGCTGCCGTCAATCAGGCCGGCAAGCGATCTGACCAGGTCAGGCGGGGTGGAGCCGTCCTGATCACCCACGACGCACAGGGTCGGCACGGCAATCCGTCCGGCGGCCTCGGTATAGTCGGCATCGCGAATGGCCGCGCAGGTTCCGCAATAGCCGTCGACGGGCTGGCGGGCGAGCATGGTGCGGCAGCCGGCATAAAGCGCGTTGTCGGCCGTGCGGAACGGCGGCGTGAACCAGCGTTCCATGATCGGGTCGATCATGCCGCCAAGGCCGTTGGCCAGAATGGTGTCGATGCGCGTGTTCCACATGTCGGGTGTGCCGATCTTGTGGGCGGTGTTGGACAGGACCAGCGCCTCTACGATCCCGGGGCGCTTGTCATGCACCGCCTGCGCGATGAGGCCACCGACGGAAAGGCCCCAGACGATCGCCTTTTCGACCTTCAGGTGGTCGAGAAGGATGATGAGATCGTCCGCATGGTCGTCGATCGAATAGGGCGGCGTGCCGGTGCCGGAAAGCCCATGGCCGCGCTTGTCGTGCAGCACATAGCCGTAATCATCACCCAGCGCCTCCATGACCGCATCCCAGATGCGGAAATCGGTGCCGAGCGAGTTGATGAAGGCGATGACGGGCTTGCCCTGCGCGATGCCTGCGGTGCGATAGTGGATCGCGGCATCGCCGACGTGCAGAAACTTCATGATGGCGCTCCTCCTGATCCGGGTGTAGCAATTGTAAAACGGTTAAGTAAAATGAGATTTTCGGCGATAAATATAACCTGAGAGTTATGGTTTCACCAATCGACCCCCGGATCAAGTTTCGCCATCTGCAGGCCTTTCTGGAGGTGGCGCGTCAAAAAAGCGTCAACCGCGCGGCGGAACTGCTGCATGTCAGCCAGCCTGCGGTGACGAAGACGATCCGCGAACTGGAGGGCATTCTAGGCGTTGCACTCTTCGAGCGCGACGGGCGCGGCACCCGGACCACGCGCTACGGCGAGGTTTTCATGCGCCATGCAGGCGCGACCTTGACGGCGCTTCGCCAGGCGGTGGATTCCGTTTCGCAGGAGGCTGCGCTGTCCGGTCCTCCCGTGCGGATTGGTGCACTGCCGACGGTCTCCGCCCGCATCATGCCGCAGGCGATGAACCGTTTCCTTGCCGGGGGGACCGTCGGTCCGGTCAAGATCGTGACGGGTGAGAACGCCGTCCTCCTCGAGCAATTGCGGGTCGGCGATCTCGATCTCGTCGTCGGCCGCCTCGCCGCGCCGGAGAAGATGGCCGGCTTCTCCTTCGAACATCTCTATTCGGAGCGGGTGCTGTTCGTCACGCGCACCGGCCACCCGCTCCTCGATGCCCGTGCCAACGCCTTCGACCGGCTTGGCGCCTATCCCGTGCTGATGCCGACGCGCAACTCCGTCATTCGCCCGATCGTCGAACAGTTCATGATCGCGCACGGCATCCCTGCGCCGCCCGTCCAGATCGAGACGGTGTCGGATGCCTTCGGCCGCGCCTATCTGCGCATGAGCGATGCGGTCTGGATCATTTCGGAAGGCGTGGTGGCGGGCGATATCGCCGATGGCGTGCTCGCGGCACTGCCGCTGGAGACGGTGGAAACGCGCGGTCCGGTCGGGTTGACGATGCGCGCGGACACGCCGCCGTCGCTTCCGCTCTCCCTGCTGATGCAGGCGATCCGCACCGTTGCCGCCGAGATGGCGGCGAAGGGCACGTAGCGCCACGGGCGCTATTCGCAGAAGCGACGATTCCCTCTGGACCTGATAATATTGGATGTGTATTCCATAATAGAATATCATTCAGTTTTATGGGAGGGATCATGAATCTGGAACTCGACGGCGCATCGCGCCTCCATTTCGTGATCGGTGATCCGATCGCGCAGGTGAAGTCGCCGGCGGGGGTCAGCGAGATGCTGCAGGCGCGCGGGCACAACGCGCTGTGCATTCCGGGCCACGTCGCGCCACAGGACCTCGATGTGTTCTGGGCGGGGTTGAAGACGCTCAAGAACCTCGATGGCGTGATCGTGACCGTGCCGCACAAGATTTCCGCCGTGCATATGGTCGACCGGCTGTCGGAGCGTGCCGCGTTCCTCGGCGCCGTCAATACGCTCCGGCGCACGCAAACCGGCTGGGAAGGCGATATGTTCGACGGCATCGGGCACGTCTCTGCGCTGCGGAAGGCCGGTTGCGTGCTTGAAGGAAAGCGCGCCATTCTGGCGGGCGCAGGCGGCGCGGGCAGCGCCATTGCGCATGCGCTGGTGCTGGCGGGTGTTGCCGAGCTTGCCATCCATGAAATGGACGATGTCAGGCGCACCGCGCTCATCGCGCGCCTCTCCTCGCTCGGCATGGCGAAGGTATTCGCCGGCAGTGCCGATCCGACCGGCTTCGATGTGGTCGTGAATGCGACGCCGTCGGGAATGAAGGACGGCGATCCGCTGCCCTTCGATGGCGACAAGCTGACGCCCGACATGTTCATCGGCGAGGTCATCACCAAGCCGGCGGTCTCGCCGCTGGTCGCGCGTGCGCGGTCTATGGGCTGCCGCGCGATTACCGGCGTCGACATGTTCGTCGAAGTCCGCGACCTGATGGTCGATTATCTGAGCGCGAGGTGAGGCCACCATGGAAAGACAGTATGCACTCGCCTTCCTGACGATACCGGACGTCGCACCCGCCGAGGCGATCCGCATTGCGGCCGAGACGGGATATTCAAGCGTCGGCCTGCGGCTGCTTCCGGCCGCTGCGAGCGGGGAGGCGCCCTATCCCGTCCTGACCGACAAGGCCGTGCTGGCCGAAGCCCGCGCCGCGCTGGCCGACACCGGCATGCGGGTTGGCGATGTCGAGATCGTACGGCTGAAGCCGGAAACGAAGGCGACGGACTTCATACCCTTCCTGGATTGTGCGGCCGCGCTCGGGGCCGCCAACATTCTGGTCGCGGGCGACGATACGGATCATGCGCGCCTCGCGCAGACCTTCGCATCCTTTGCCGAGCTTGCGGCGGGTTACGACATGACGGCCGATCTCGAATTCATGCCCTGGACCGGCGTTCGAAATGCCGCCGAGGCAGTTGCGATCGTCAAGGCGGCTGGCCAGGCGAATGGCGGCGTGCTGGCCGATGCCCTGCATTGGGATCGCACCGGCGGGCGTATTGAGGACCTCGCACTCATCCCGCCGGAGACGATCCACTATTTTCAACTCTGTGACGCACCGGCCGAATACGACCCGAGCGACGCCGGGCTCATCGAAATCGCACGCGGCGGCCGCCTGCTGCCGGGACAGGGCGGCATCGATCTTCAGGCTTTTATCAAGGCACTGCCCGAGACGGTGCCCGTCAGCATCGAGATTGCGAATGCCGGTTTCAATTCCAGCCTGTCGCCCCGCGCACGCGCGGTGCAGGCACTTGCTGCCGGCAAGGCCGTCATCGCCGGCTATGATTTGGAATGAAATTATTATTTTGAATATAATTCCATTTTGTGTATAGCTGGTCGTCGAAGGCGCCGAGGCGCGTGAACGACGGCCAGCGACACCTTCCGGACAAATCAGGACGCCGCCGCCCCGAAGGGTGGGTGCGCAGCCACGCCTTCGGAGGAGGCAGGGATGAAGGCAATGGACGCGCGGTCCGATGATGACGGGCGTGCCGATAAGGCCGCGCCACGCGCCAAGATGTCACGCCATGCGCAATGCGATGTGCTGGTGATCGGCTCCGGTGCGGGCGGTCTTTCCGCTGCCGTGGCTGCCGCGCATCACGGCCTGGATGTGATCGTCGCCGAGAAGACGGAGACTTTCGGGGGAACGACCGCCTTCTCCGGCGGTTGGCTGTGGGTGCCCAACGCGCCGCATGCCGTTGCGGCCGGCAAGGGCGAGGGTCCGGAAGGGCCGCGGACCTATCTGCGCCACATCCTCGGCAACCGATACGATGCCGGCATGATCGACGCCTATCTCGAGGCTGCGCCGCGCATGCTGGATTTCTTCGAGAAGAACACGGCCGTGCACTTCCTGCCGGGCAGCGCCATGCCGGATTTCCACGGCAATCTGCCCGGCGCCGCCAAGGGGTGGCGCTCCGTCGTCGCTGCGCCCTATGACGGGCGGGCGCTGGGCGGGCTCGCCGGGCGTCTGCGCCAACCCATTCCGGAGACCACGCTGCTCGGCATGGGCATCGGCTCGGGCGTGGACATGCGCATGTTCCTGACGGCGACCCGATCGTTTCGGGCCTTCGCCTATGCGACGGGCCGCGTGCTCAAGCATGCGCGCGATCTGGCCTTTCATCGCCGTGCCATGCAGCTCGTCAACGGCAATGCGCTGGTCGGCCGGCTCCTGCGGTCCGCCGCCGACCGGCGGGTCCGGCTGTGGCCGAATGCCGGGGCCCATGACCTGCTTCGTGACGGTCCCCATGTGACCGGGGCCGTTCTGAAAACGGCCGATGGCCCCGTCCATGTCGTGGCCAAGCGCGGTGTCGTTCTGGCGACGGGCGGTTTTCCGAACGATGCCGATCGCCTCCAGGCGCTTCTGCCGCATGTGCAGGACGGCACGCCGCACTATTCGGCCGCACCCGTCACCAATAGCGGCGATGGTTTGCGGCTCGCGGAAAGCGCGGGCGGCCGCGTGTCGCGTACCATGACCGATGCCGCCGCCTATGCGCCCGTCTCGCTGGTGCCGCGGCCCGATGGCAGCCTGGGACGCTTCCCGCATCTTGTCGAACGCGGCAAACCCGGCATCATCGCGGTCATGGCGTCCGGCCGGCGTTTTGCCGACGAGGGCGGGCCCTACCACGACTATGTCCGTGAGATGATCGCCGCCACGGTACCGGGAACGCCGGCCGTCTCGTGGCTGGTCTGCGACCGGCATTTTCTGCGCCGCTACGGCCTGGGGGCCGTGAAGCCCGCTCCGGTTCCGTTCGGCCGTTGGCTGCGCAACGGCTATCTCATCGAGGCGCCGACCATCGCGGAACTCGCGGAACGCTGCGGGATCGATCCGGCCGGGCTTGCCGCGACCGTCGAGGCTTTCAACCGCAACGCGGCGCGAGGGGAAGATCCCGAGTTTCATCGCGGGACGACGCCGTACCAGCGGGCGCAGGGCGACCCCGATCATCGCCCGAACCCCTGTCTCGCGCCCATCGTCAAGGCGCCGTTCTACGCCGTGAAGATCGTGCCCGGCAGCCTCGGCACCTTCGCCGGCATCGAAACGGACGCGAAGGCGCGGGTGCTGGACGGGGCAGGGCGGCCGGTGCCGGGGCTCTATGCAGCCGGCAACGACATGAACAGCATCATGGGCGGCCATTATCCAAGCGGCGGCATCACCCTCGGGCCGGCCATGACATTCGGTTTCCTGGCCGCCGAGACCATTGCCGCGGGCGATGCGGCGCAAGAGGCAAGGCATGAAGGAGAGCAAGATGCCGTCCAATCGCAATCCTGACGGTCTGGAGGAGGTCGATCTTCTCGTCTGCGGCGCCGGGGCCGGCGGCATGACGGCCGCTCTCGTCGCACGGCTGGAAGGGCTGGATGTCGTCCTCGCGGAGAAGACCGCGCAGGTCGGCGGCACGACCTCGACATCCGGCGGCACGACATGGGTGCCCGGTACGCATCTTTCCGAGCTTGCCGGTGTTCCCGACAGTGTGGACGACGCGCGGGCCTTCCTGGAGTCCGTCGTCGCAAATCGTGGCGGCGCGCGGCTGCGCGAAGCCTTCCTCACATCCGGCCGCGCGGCAATCGAGGAGCTCGACCGCAGGACCGACGTGAAATTCGCCGCCGCGGCGGCCCACCCCGATTATCTCGACGGTCCCGGTGCCGCTTATGGCGGCCGGGCGCTTGGCCCGATCAATTTCGACGGCCGTCTGCTCAGCCGGGAGGATTTCGAGCGCGTGCGTCCGCCGCGCGGCGAATTCCTGGGGCTGGGCGGCATGATGGTGGGACGTGCCGAGGTTGGCGCCCTGCTTGCGCCCTTCGCATCCATCGCCAATCTTCGCACCACCATCGCCATCGTCGGCGGCTACATGCTCGACCGGCTGCGATACAGGCGCGGTACGCGGCTGCTCATGGGAAATGCGCTGGTGGCCCGGTTGCTGTTCAGCCTCCGCAAGGCGAAGGTTCCAATCCTGTTCGAGACGGGCGTGAAAGAGTTGATCGTCGAGGACGGACGCGTCGTCGGCGCCGTTCTGGAGGGAGCCTCGGGCCCGCGCCGCATTCGCGCGCGCAAAGGGGTAGTGCTGGCCACCGGCGGCGTGTGCTGGAACAAGGCCCTCCGCGCGCGGCTGTTTCCGCAGGGGACGCGCGATTATGCGCTCGGCCCGGTCACGAATACCGGCGACGGCGCCGATGTAGCGATGGCCATCGGCGCGCGCTTCGAGGATGGCGGCGACAGCCCCGCCCTCTGGATGCCCTGCTCGTCCTATCGCCGGCCCGATGGAACGCTGGCCGTCTGGCCGCATATCATCCTCGATCGCGCCAAGCCCGGACTGTTCGCCGTCGATGGCAAGGGCCGGCGCTTCGTCAACGAGGCCAACTCCTATCATGACTTCGCCATGGGCCAGATCGCCACGGGCGCCGTTCCGGCGCATCTCGTCTGTGACGCCGCGTTCATGCGCCGCTACGGCATGGGCATGATCCTGCCCGGCGCGAGAAACCTCATGGCGATGGTGAAGGCCGGTTATGTCATCGAGGCGAAAACGCTTACGGAGCTTGCCGGCAGGATCCAGTGCGACCCCGCGGCGTTGGCCGCCACTGTCGAAAGCTACAACCGCGCTGCCGCCTCGGGTGTCGATGAAGACTTCGGGCGCGGATCGAGCGTCGTGAACCGCTTCAATGGCGACGCGGCGTCGGGCGGCAAGAATCCCTGCCTCGGCCCGGTGGGCGCGGGACCCTATTACGCCATGGCGGTGCGTCCGGCCGATCTCGCCTCCAGTGCAGGCCTCTCGGGCGACGAATTCGGCCGGGTGCTCGATGAGGACGGCGAGCCGATCACCGGCCTCTATGCCTGCGGCAACGATCTCGCCTCGATCTTCCGGGGCACCTATCCCGGCCCGGGCACGACGCTCGGCCCGGCCCTGGTTTTCGGCTGGCGTGTGGCCAAGCACGCCGCCGGCGCGCTGGCCGACAGTGCCGGCGCAATGACGGATGAAAGGAAACAGAATGCAACGCTATGAAATCGCGACACTCTCGACCACCATGGGCGCTGCGGCCAAGGCCGCGCCGGCCATCGAAGCCTTTGCCGATGAGGGCAACGGCAGGCTGCTCGGCATCTTCTATGCCGATATCGGCGTGCTCAACCGCGTGCTCGTGCTGCGCGGCTTCGACACGGTGGCGGATTATGACGGAGAGCGCGAGCGCACGCTCAAGGCTTCCAACCCGTTTGGTTCCGCCGAATGGCTGACGGGGCTCACGCTGGAAGGATACGCGCCCTTTCCGTTCCTGCCGCCGGTCGAGACCGGTCGCTTCGGCCCGGCCTACGAGTTCCGCACCTATGTCCTGAAGACCGGTGGCCTGGAGCCGACGATCCGGGCGTGGGAAGCGGCGGTGCCGGCGCGCACCGAACTGTCGAAACTGACGATCTGCATGTACGGCATCGACGGTAAGCCGCGCATGACGCATATCTGGCCCTTCGCCTCGGTCAACGAGCGCGGGCAGGTGCGTGCGGATTCCGTTACGCAGGGTGTGTGGCCGCCAAAGGGCGGACCGGAGTGGCTGACGACGGACATGCAGTCCACCATCGCCTTCCCGACGGCAAACTCGCCGCTGAAATAAGGATCTGATACCAATAAAAGCGCCCCTTCCGGATGGAGGGGGCGTTTTCGTTGCGGCGTCAGGCCCGCTTGTGCAGTCCGGGGAAGTAGCGCGAGCCGGTGGCGGACATGCCGATTTCGCGTGCGGCCTGTTCGAGATGCGGCGCCAGCTCTTTCATGCGCTCCGGCGTCATGCGCACGGCGGGACCGGCAATCGACAGGCAGCTGATCACCCGGTCGTTGCCGAAGACCGGCACGGCCATGGCCGCCATGCCGACGATATAGCTGTCGATCGATACCGCGTAGCCGCGTTTGCGGGTTTCGGCGAGAACGGTCAGCAGCTCCGCGATCGTCTTCGGTGCGCCCGGTCCCGTGGGCTTGGAGGAATCGATCAGCCCCTGTCGCGAAACCCTTTCCAGCGCTTCCTCGTCGCTCATCGCCGACAGCCAGGCCTGCCCACCCGCGCTGGAGGCGAGATGCACCACCACGCCCTGTTCCTGGCCCGGGTCATAGCGCAGGCCGCCTGTCGCACCCTGCGCCACAGCCACCCAGATGAGGTCGTCGCCGTCGATCACGGAAAGACGAATGAGTTCGCCGCTGGCCTGGGCGAGCCGGTCGAGAATGGGCTGCGCGACATCGCCAACACCGGTCCTGCCGAGGAACCCAACGCCGAGGGCTGCAAGCTTCATGGTCAGCGCATAATCGCCCTGATCCTGCACCTGGCGGACATAGCCGAGCCGTATCAGCTCGTTGAGCGTGCGGTGCACCCCGCTTGCAGGCTGGTTGACCTTGCCTGCGATGGCGGAAACAGAAAGCCCACCCGGCTTGGCAGCCAAAAGCTCTATGATGTTCAGGGATTTTTCAAGCGTGCTCATGCGCGTTCCAATATGGATTGTTATTCCATTTTGACCTTGCGCGCTGTGCAGTCAAGGTCTTTCCTCACGGCAAGCAGGTACGAAAAGGCCGCACGCGGAAACCGCGTGCGGCGATCAATGGAACGGACTTGAAAACGGGTCGTCAGCCCCTTTCGAGGGCGATGGCAATGCCCTGGCCGACGCCGATGCACATCGTCGCCAGCGCCTTCGACTTTCCGGTAAGCGAGAGTTCGAGAGCGGCCGTGCCGGCAATGCGCGCGCCGGACATGCCGAGCGGGTGCCCCAGCGCAATCGCTCCGCCGTTCGGGTTGGCGCGCGGATCGTCATCGGCGATCCCGAGCTGGCGGAGCGTTGCAAGGCCCTGGGAGGCAAAGGCTTCGTTGAGTTCGATGACGTCGAGATCGCCCGCCGTCCAGTTGATGCGGTTCAGCAGCTTCTGCGAGGCCGGTGCCGGGCCGATGCCCATGATGCGGGGTGGAACACCCGCCGTCGCGCCGCCGACGATACGGGCGATCGGGGTGAGGCCGTATTTCTTCGCGGCCGCCGCCGAGGCGATGATGAGGGCGGCTGCGCCGTCATTGACGCCGGAGGCATTGCCGGCGGTGACGGTCGCGCCGTCCATGCGGTTCACCGGCTTCAGCTTGGAGAGCGCCTCCAGGCTGGTGGCGCGCGGATGTTCGTCCTGCGCCACGGTCAGCGGATCCCCCTTCTTCTGGGGAATGCTGACGGGCACGATTTCCCTGTCGAGACGGCCGTTGGCCTGTGCGGCGGCCGCCTTTTCCTGACTGCGGACGGCGAAGGCGTCCTGATCCTCGCGCGAGACCTTGTAGTCGATGGCGACATTGTCGCCGGTCTCCGGCATGGAATCGACGCCATAGAGCGCCTTCATGACAGGATTGACGAAGCGCCAGCCAATGGTCGTGTCATGGATCTCGGCCTTGCGGGAAAAGGCGCTATCGGCCTTGGGCATGACGAAGGGGGCCCGGCTCATGCTTTCCACGCCGCCGGCGATCATCAGATCGGCTTCTCCGGCCTTGATCGCACGCGCGGCGATGATGACCGCATCCATGCCCGAGCCGCACAGGCGGTTGACGGTCGTGCCGGTCACCGAGACCGGCAGGCCCGCCAGAAGCAGCGACATGCGCGCGACGTTGCGGTTGTCCTCGCCCGCCTGGTTGGCGCAGCCGAAAATCACGTCGTCGACGGCTTCCCAGTCGACGGACGTGTTGCGTTCCTGCAGGGCCTTGAGCGGGAGGGCGCCGAGATCGTCGGCGCGCACGGAGGACAGCGCACCGCCGAAACGGCCGATGGGGGTGCGGATGTAATCGCAGATGAAGACGTCGGTCATGATCTAGATATCCTCACAGTTCCGGGGCGACGAGGTCGGCGACGGGGCCATCGGTGTGCAGCTTTGCGCCGGTCTTGGCCTGGAGATCCTCAAAGGAGAGGCCCGGCAGCTTTTCGCGCAGCACAAAGCGGCCGTCCACGATGTCGATCACGGCGAGGCTGGTATAGACGCGCGTGATGCAGCCGACGCCGGTCAGCGGGAAGGTGCAGGCTTCCACCAGCTTGGGCTTGCCGTCCTTGGTGACGTGTTCGGTGATGACGAAGACCTGCTTTGCGCCGTGCACGAGGTCCATGGCGCCGCCGACGGCGGGCACGCCCTTGGAGCCGACGCGCCAGTTGGCGAGGTCACCGTTCTGCGCGACCTGGTAGGCGCCGAGAATGGCGACGTCGAGATGGCCGCCGCGCACCATGGCGAAACTGTCGGCGTGATGGAAGAAGGCGGCGCCGGGCTTCAGCGTCACGGCCTTCTTGCCTGCATTGATCAGGTCCCAGTCCTCTTCACCCTCGGCCGGCGGTTCGCCGAAATCGAGGATGCCGTTCTCCGTGTGGAAAATGGCCTGCCGGCCGGGCGGCTGGTAGCGCGCGACCATTTCGGGAAAGCCGATGCCGAGATTGACATAGGCGCCGTCGCGGATGTCCTGCGCCGCGCGCCAGGCGATCTGGGCGTTGGAAAGCTTGAGGTCTTCGGTGGTTTCGACGGTCATGCGTAGACGGCTCCCGTCCGGATGAGGACTTCTTCCTGTTGCGGATTGGCGATTTCGACGACGCCGTCGACGAAGATGCCCGGTGTCACCACATGCTCCGGGTCGATGCCGCCGAGCGGAACGATCTTCGAGACCTGCGCAATGGTCTTGGCCGCGGCCATGCACATGAGCGGATTGAAATTGCGCGCGGCCTTGTTGTAGGTGAGGTTGCCGTGGATGTCGCCGACATGCGCCTTCACGATGGCGAAGTCCGCCTTGAGCCAGCGCTCCTGCACATAGGCGCGGCCATCGAATTCGGCGATGACCTTGCCTTCGGCCAGTTCCGTTCCGTAGCCGGTTGGCGTGTAGAAGGCGGGAATACCTGCGCCGCCGGCGCGGATGCGCTCGGCGAGCGTGCCTTGCGGTACGAGCTCCAATTCCACCTTGCCGGCGAGATAGGCTTCCGTGAAGGCACGGGGGTCAGACGAGCGCGGGAAGGAGCAGATCATCTTCTTCACCAGACCGGCATCGATCATCGCGGCAATGCCGATACGGCCGTTGCCCGCATTGTTGTTGATGACGGTCAGATCCTTCGGGCCCTTGTCGATCAGGGCGTGGATCAACTCGATCGGCGCGCCCGAGCCGCCGAAGCCGCCGATCATGACGGTTGCGCCATCGCCGATCCCGGCGACGGCCTCGGCCGCACTCGCAATTGTCTTGTCCATGTCTAAAACCTCCATGCGACGGCTGGTCGATGAGCCATCGTTTTCGCGTGGGACTAAAGGCGCAAAAGCGTTCGACGGCAATCAATTTGTGCGTTATATGACTTTTGTTCGAATATCGCACGAGTGGGGCGCTCCTGATGACGGTGAAGGAACGGGACATGATGGGCGGCCTCGCCAAGGGGCTGAAGGTGATCGAAGCTTTCAGCGCCGAGCGCCCGCGCCTTTCCATTGCCGAAGCGGCCGACATCGCCGGGCTCGACCGCGCCACCACGCGGCGCTGTCTGCTGACGCTTTCCGAACTCGGCTATGCCGCCTATGACGGCAAGTTCTTCACGGTCACCCCGCGTATCCTGCGCCTCGGCACGGGCTGTCTTGCCACCATGCCGTTGCCGCGCATCGTCCAGCCGACGCTCGACCGTCTGTCGGAGGAGATCGGCCAGAGCACGTCGGTATCGATCCTCGACGAATGGGAAATCGTCTATGTGGCCCGCGCCGCCCAACAGCGGGTGATGTCCATCGCGCTGATGCCGGGTTCGAGACTGCCGGCCTATTGCACGTCGATGGGGCGCGTGCTGCTGGCTGCGCGCGCAGAGGAAGAGGCGCGGGCGCTGCTGGAGGCCTCGCCGCGCGTGGCCCGGACCGAGCGCACGGTGACGGACATGTCCGCGCTGATGGCGGCGCTGGAGGATGTGCGCCGGCTCGGCTTCGCGTCCATCGATCAGGAGGTGGAAACCGGCCTGCGCTCCATCGCCGTGCCGTTGCGCACGTCGCGCGGCAAAACGATCGCCGCGCTCAATGTCGGCCTTGCCGCGACCGCGGAGCCGATGGCGGCCATCGTCGAGCGCTACCTGCCGGCGCTCTTGAAGCGGCAGGCCGAACTTGCATCGATGCTGGCCTGATCAGTAGGGCAGGCCGACATAGTTCTCGGCGAGCGCCGTCTGGGCGGCCTGCGAGCCTGCGAGATAGTCCATTTCCGCCCCCTGCATGCGGCGAAGGAATTCGCCTTCGTCCGGGAAGACATGCAGCATCCGCGTCATCGCCCAGGAGAACCGGGAGGCCTTCCAGACGCGGGCGAGCGCCGTGGCGGAATAGGATGTGAGATGATCATCGTCGCCGGCATAGTGGGCGATCAGCGCCCGCGACAGGTAATAGACATCGGAGGCGGCAAGGTTCAGGCCCTTGGCGCCGGTCGGCGGCACGATATGGGCGGCATCGCCGGCCAGATACAGCCTTCCCCAGCTCATCGGCTCCGAGATGAAGCTTCTGAGCGGCGCGATGGATTTTTCGATCGAGGGGCCGGTTTCCAGGCTTTCCGCCAGGTCCGCCGGCAGGCGGCGGCGCAGTTCCGCCCAGAAGGCGTCGTCGCTCCAGTCGTCCGGCTTGTCCGTCAGCGGCACTTGCAGGTAGTGGCGGCTGAGATGGGCATTGCGCATGGAACATAGCGCAAAACCGCGGTCCGAGCCGGCATAGACCAGTTCGTGCTGCAGCGGTCTCGTTTCGGAGAGAATGCCGAGCCAGCCGAAGGGATAGATGTGCTCATAGTCGCGGCGCGTCGTCTCGGGGATCGTCCTGCGGCTGACGCCGTGGAAGCCGTCGCAGCCGGCAATGTAATCACAGTCGATGCGATGGCTCGTTCCGCCATGGGTGAAGGTCACATAGGGCGCGTCGCTATCGGCACCGTGAATCTCCACGCCTTCCGCCTCGTGGTAGATCGGCGCATCAGTGCGGTCCAGTTCGTCATAGAGGTCGCGCGTGACTTCCGTCTGGCCGTAGATCGTCACGGAATTGCCGGTCAGGGCCTTGAAATCGATATGGACCTGCTTGCCATGGGCAGCAAGAAGCGTCCCGCCGTGCACGAAGCCCTCGGCATCCAGCCGCTTGCCGACACCGGCCTCGCGCAGCAGGTCGCAGAGGCCCTGCTCCAGCACGCCCGCCCGGATGCGGGCGAGCACATAGGCGCGGGTGCGCTGTTCCAGTACGACGGCATCCACCCCCTTGCGACGCAGAAGAAGAGACAACAACAGGCCCGAAGGCCCGCCGCCGATGATGACGACCTGATGACGCATGGTGCGTTCGCTCCCGAAATTACAGCGGTGAAAAGGCAAGCGGGCGCAGCACGATATGGCTGCTGCCCCCCGCCAGAGGGATGGACGGAACGGGATCGGGGCTGCGGGGCAGAAGCGAGAGGGATCCCGCCGCCCGGCCGGAAAGCACCGTCCATGTCGCAACCGCGCCGTCGATCGGCTCGCCGGAAACGAGCGCGGCGCAGGCCGGCGTAAAGAGCGGCGCGCCCGCTGCCCGCGCCGGATGCGGCTTTCGCCTATCCGCAACGACAGCCTCGAAGGCAGCGGAGGATGCGACCGTTTGAAGGAAGCGGTTTTCCTGCTCCTCTACCAGCGCGAAGGCCTTGGGAATGAAGCCTTCAATCCAGGCCGCCTCGGTGGCGAGCGACGCGCGGCAGGTCTCGCGTTCGGCCCAGTCGGCATAGGACCAGAGGTGGTGGATGGTGTTGAGCGGACCGGTCTCGCCCAGCCAGTAGCCGGCAAGCGGCAGGTGCCGCGTGACCAGCGGCAGTCCCTCGTCGGCCAGCAGTGCAAGATAATCGCCCGCCGCGCCCGGCTTCAGGCGATAGCTTCGCCACTCATGGATCATGTCTGTCTCCCATGGTGCGCAAACTGACCATGGGGACCGATTTGGGAAATGGACGGAGCGTCGGAAAGATTGGACGATACCCGGTCGGCCGTCAGCTGTCGTGATGCAGCGCCTGTTTGCGGAAGGCGCCGGGCGAAAGGCCGACGCGCTGGGTGAAGAAGCGGTTGAAATAGGCGGGATCGTCGAAGCCCGTGAGATGCGCCACCTGCGCTACGCTGCTTTCGGTATAGACGAGGTAACGTTTCGCCTCGATCACGATGCGCTCATAGAGGAGGTCGGAGGCCGTCTTGCCGGCCCTGGCCTTGCAGGCCGCGTTCAGGCGCGCCGGCGTGACGGCGAGATCGCCGGCATAGAAGGCCAGCGAGCGTTCGTTGCGGAAATGCTCCTCAAGCAGGCCCCGATAGCGAACGAGGAGGTCGTAGTCGCGGTCGGGTGCGGCAATGCCCGGATCGTCATGGGAGACATTCAGCCGCAGCACCACGACGAGCACGCGCATGAACTGCGCCATGATGGCCGTGCGTCGGCCGGGTGCCGACCAGATGAACTCGCGGTGCATCCATTCGAAGGTTTCCATGACGGCGGGTATGGAAACGCCGGTGCCCTCCAGCGGATAGACGGCCGGCCGTTCCGATGCGTGCGCCAGGCGCGCATCCGATGCCGAGGCGGCCTTGAGGCAGCCGAGCGCGGCGGTGACGACGAAGCCGTCGGTGCCGGGGTTGAAGTCGATCTGGTGCACGATCCCCGCCGGCACGACGAGGATGCCGGGGGCGGGGATCGACAGCACCTGTTCTTCCATGCGGATGGAGCCGCCGCCGCTTTTCACCAGCAGAACCTGCATGTGATCGGGGTGGGAATGCGGACGAATTCTCCAATCGTTGGGGCCGCTGCGGTCGCGGATCGGCTCGACGTGCAGGAAGTCGAGTTCGACGTCCGCGCCTTGATCGCCATAGAGATAATAGTGCGGAATGCTGCGCCCGGTGCCGTTCGCCATTTCTCCTCCCCGGTTTCTCCCGATTGAATTGTGCAACAATTCCACGGGTGCGTCCATTGGTTCTGCCCGGGCCGCAGCGTAGCAAGATGTCCTGCCATTCATGACAGGGAGGAACCGATGGAGCGGCTTGAGGAGAGGGGGCGCGTCTGCGACGTGCTGGTCATAGGCTCGGGTGCCGGCGGTCTCGCCACGGCCATCGTCGCGAAGAAACATGGTCTCTCCGTCATCGTCATCGAGAAGGAGCCGGTGTTCGGCGGAACCACCGCTTTCTCCGGTGGCGTTCTCTGGATACCCGGCAATCGCCACGGCAAGGTCAACAATCCCGCCGACACACGCGAGGCCGCACGCCGCTACATGAAGGCGGAGACGGGAAACTGGTTCGATGAGGGCGCCGTCGATGCCTTCCTCGATGCCGGGCCGAAGATGCTCGACTGGTTTGAGAGGCAGACCACAGTCAAATTCGTGCCGACGCTCTACCCGGATTACCATCCGACGGTGGATGGCGGCGCTGATGTCGGGCGCTCCGTGCTTGCAGAACCCTTCGACACGAGCGCGCTTGGTGACAACCTGAAGCGCCTGCGCCCGCCGCTCTCGACCATCACCTTCATGGGCATGATGTTCAATTCGTCCAATGCGGACATCAAGCATTTCTTCAATGCCACGAAATCACTGACGTCGTTCACCTATGTGCTGAAGCGGCTTGCCGCCCATGCGGGGGAGGTGGCGCGCTATGGACGTGGCGTGCAGGTGACGAGCGGCAATGCGCTCGCCGCCCGGCTTGCCAAGAGCTGCTTCGATCTCGGTATCCCGATTCTGACGGAAACGCCGGCTCTTCGTCTCGTCAAGGAAGGCGATCGCGTGACGGGCGCGGAGGTGGGTGGCGCCGAGCCTGGCACCATTACCGCCCGGCGTGGCGTCGTGCTGGCCTGCGGCGGCTATGCGCAGGATCTCGCCCGGCGGGCCGATGTCTATGCCCATCTGAGGTCCAGCCAGGCGGGGCATTATTCGCCGGTGCCGGAGGGCAATGCCGGGGATGGCATCCGTCTTGGCGAGGCGGCGGGCGGCGCCTTCGATGCGGAATTTCCCCAACCCGCAGCCTGGATGCCGGTCAGCCGCGTGCCGGGAAAGGGTGTCTTTCCGCATCTGCTCGATCGCTACAAACCGGGCATGATCGCCGTGCTTTCCAACGGCAAGCGCTTTACCAACGAGAGCGAGAGCTATCACGATGTGGGGGCTGCGATGATCGCCTCGGGTGAGGCCGCCGCCTGGTTGATTTGCGATCACCGTACGATCCGAAAATACGGCCTCGGCCATGCCAAGCCCGCGCCGATGCCGCTCTCCCTCTGGCTGCGCTCCGGCTATCTCAAGAAGGGCCGCACGCTGGCAGAGCTCGCGCAGGCCTGCGGCATCGAGCCCGCCGCGTTGGAGGCGACGGTGGCCGACTTCAACCGCGGTGCCCGGGAGGGGCGCGACGAGGCGTTCCATCGCGGCGAGACCGCGTTCAACCGCTATCTCGCCGATCCCGAAAACAAGCCGAACCCCTGCGTTGCGCCCGTGGAACGGGGGCCGTTCTATGCGGTGAAGCTGGAGATGGGCGATCTCGGCACCTTCGATGGCCTGAAGACCACCGTGCCCGGCGAAGTGCTGGATCGCGCGGGGGCCGTCATCCCCGGCCTATTCGCCGTCGGCAACGACCGCGCGTCGATCATGGGCGGCAACTATCCCGGCGCCGGCATCACGCTCGGCCCGGCCATGACCTTCGGCTGGATCACCGGCCGCTACCTTGCGGGCATCGCGCCCGATGCGACGAACAGGGAGGAAGCCGCATGAGCTGGCTTGGACTGGATGGAAAGACCGCCGTCATCACCGGCGCGGGAGGCGGGATCGGCCAGGCTCTGACGCGGGCCTTTGCGGCCGAGGGCGTGCGTGTCGTGCTGCTCGACCGCACCGAGGAGCGCATCCGGGAGCTTGCGGACGAACTCGGCAACGGCGCTTTCGTGCTGTCCTGCGACCTCTCCAAAGGCGACGAGATCGCCGCCGCTGCGGAGGCGGTGGAGGCGGAAGGCGGGGCCGACATTCTCGTCAACAATGCCGGCATCCTGCGGCCGGGCCCGCTCGAAAGCGTGAGCGAGGCCGACTGGTCGGCCATGCTTTCGGTCAATCTCAATGGCTATCTCGCGGCCGCGCAAGCCTTCGGCAGGCGCATGATCGCGCGCGGCAGCGGCACGCTTGTCCATGTGGCGAGCATTGCCGGCACGCATCCGCAGCCGGCGAGCGGCGCCTATTCGGCCTCCAAGGCGGCGATCCTGATGCTGTCGCGCCAACTTGCCTATGAATGGGGTCCGAATGGGATCCGTTCCAACACCGTCAGCCCCGGCCTCGTGCGAACGCCCCTCTCCGAACCCTTCTATCGCGATGCGGAGGTGAAGGCGAAGCGGGAGGCCATGGTGCCGCTCGGGCGGATCGCCGAGCCGAAGGACATGGCGGATGTCGCCCTGTTCCTCGCCTCGCCGCGTGCCTCCTATGTCACCGGGCAGGACATTGTGGTCGATGGGGGACTGTCGCAGACGCTGATGGGGCTGGTGCCGAGGCCCGGCTATGCGTGAGGAAAAACACGCGCTCGTCACCGGCGGCGCCGATGGCATCGGGCTTGCCATAGTACAGGCGCTGGCGGATGCCGGCTATCGCGTCACCATCGCCGATCTCGACGGTGAGAAGGCGGCGGCGCGGGCACTCGCGCTGGGTGAGGGGCATCGGGGCCTTGCCTGCGACATCACCGACGAGGCGCATGCGATTGCGGCGGCGTCCGCCGCACCCTTCGACGTTCTCGTCAACAATGCGGGCATCGGCGACAGCCACCTGCCGACGCTGGAGCAGGGCATCGACACCTTCCGCAAGGTGCTCGACGTGCATCTGGCGGGCACCTTCCTGATGTCGCGCGAGGTCGGCAGGGGCATGGTTGCGCGAGGATCGGGCGCCATCGTCAACCTGTCCTCCATCGCAGGGATCACCGGACTGCCGAAGCGCAACGCCTATGGCGCCGCCAAGGCCGGCATCGTCGCCATGACACGGGCCATGGCCTGCGAATGGGCGGGCAGGGGCGTGCGGGTCAATGCGGTCGCGCCGGCCTTCGTGGAAACGGCGCTTGTCCGCACGCTCGCCGATGCGGGGCGCATCGACCTGCCGACGCTGCGCCGACGCACGCCGATCGGCCGGTTGATCGCCGCGCAGGAAGTGGCGGCGGCCGTGGCCTTTCTCGCGTCGCCGGCAGCGTCGGGCATTACCGGCGCCGTCCTGCCGGTGGATGGCGGTTGGACCGCCTTCGGCGATTTCGGGGATGCGTGGCGGGATGACGCCTAGCTGGCCACGGTGGGGAAAACACCCGCCAGCTTGGCGGGCGGCGGCGGGGCATAACCGCCGAGGCGGGATGTGCGGATATTGAGGCCGGCCATCGCTTCGGCCAGCTTCACCGCGCAGGACACGCCGTCGAGGACGGGAAGCCCATGTTCGGCGGCAAGGTCCGCCGCGAGGCTCGCCATGCCGGCGCAGCCGAGCACGATCGCCTCTGCACGGTCTTCGCCGATGGCCAGCCCGATCTCGGCGCTGATCTTCTGGCGGGCGTTGGAGCCGGGCTGTTCGAGCTCCAGCACGGCGACTTCCGAGGAGCGCACGCGGGCGCAACGCACATCGAGTCCGTAGCGGGCGAGATTGTGTTCCAGCGCCGGCACCGAGCGGGCCAGCGTGGTCACGACGGTGAACTTGTTCGAGATCATCGACGCGAAATGATAGGCGGCCTCGCCGATGCCGATCACCGGCTTGTCGGTCAGGCAGCGGGCGGCGTCGAGGCCGGTGTCGTCGAAACAGGCGATGACGATCGCATCGCAATCCGGGTTGCGTCGGATCGCGTCGAGCAGGCCGGCCAGGCTCATCGCCTCATCGAAATAGCCTTCGATCGAAACGGGGCCGTGAACGGGATTGATCGCGGTCACCTGCGTGCCGGGAGAGGCGGCGGCACGCGCCGCCTTCCCGATATGCGCCGTCATCGAAGCGGTCGTGTTGGGATTGATGACGAGAATTTTCATGTCAGAGTTCGCCTCCCAGGTAGGCAGCCTTGATGCGGTCGTCGTTCATCAGTTCCCTGGAATTGCCTGACAGCGCGATGGATCCGGTGGAAAGCGCGTAGGCGCGATTGGAGATGGACAGCGCCATGCGGCTGTTCTGCTCGACGAGGAGGATGGAAACCTTCTCGTCGCGGCTGATCGCGACGATGGCGCGCGCGATATCCTGCACGAGCTTCGGGGCGATACCGAGCGACGGTTCGTCCAGAAGCAGGAGCTTGGGGCGGGCCATCAGGGCGCGACCGATCACCATCATCTGCTGTTCGCCGCCGGACATGGTGCTGGCCTGCTGGTGATACCGTTCGCGCAACCGCGGAAACCGCGTCAGCACGCTTTCCAGGGTCTGTTCGATCTCGGCCTTGTCGGTGCGGGTGAAGGCGCCCATCAGGAGATTGTCCTTCACCGACATCAGCGGAAAGGCGCGACGGCCTTCCGGCACCATGGAAATGCCCCGGCGGACGATATCCGACGCCGATGCGCCATCGAGCCGTTCGCCCTGATAGAGGATCCGCCCGGACTTGAGGGGCCGAAGCCCGGTGATTGCCCGCAGGATCGAGGACTTGCCCGCACCGTTCGCGCCGATCAGCGCGACGGTCTCGCCTTCGGCCACATCGATGGAAACGCCCTTCAGCGCATAGATGTGATCGTAATAGAGTTCGATGTTCTCAACGCTCAATATGTTCGTCATGGCTTACATCCCGATCGCTGCATCTTCGGAGCCGAGATAGGCCTCGATGACCTGCTCGTTCTCCCGGATTTCCTGGGGCGTGCCTTCGGCGATCTTCTGGCCGAAATTGATGCACACGATCCGGTCGCTGATCTTCATGACCGCAGGCATGTCGTGCTCCACGAGCAGCACGGTGACGCCGCGTTCGTCGCGCAGGCGCCGCACGAGCGCGACCATCTTCATGGTCTCGTCGTGGTTCATGCCGGCGAAGGGTTCATCCAGCAGGATGACCTTCGGATCGGTGGCAAGGCCGATGGCCATGCCGAGTGCACGCAGATGCCCCTGCGGCAGGTTGGAGGCGAGTTCGTTGCGGATGGCCTGAAGGCCGAGAAAGTCGACGATATCGTCGGCCGAGGCCGCGAAGGCGTCCTCGTCCTCCTTCGCCTGTTTCGTGCCGAGGAAGAAGCCGAGGAGGCTCGCCTTCGAACGCAAGTGGTGGGAAACGATGATGTTTTCGCGCACCGTCATCGAGCGGAAGATCGTCGTTTCCTGGAAGGTCCGCACGACGCCCATGCGGGCCACCTTGTGCGGGGCGAGGCTCGATATGCGCTCCCCGTTGAAGATGACCTCGCCCGATGTCGCAGGCACGAACGAGGAGATCAGCTTGAACAGCGTCGACTTGCCGGCACCGTTCGGGCCGATCACCGAGAGGATCTCGCCCTTGTTGACGTCGAAGGAGACGTCGTTGACCGCCGTCAGGCCGCCGTAGCGCTTGGTGATGTTGCGGATTTGCAGGATCGGGCTCATGCGCGGCCCTCCTTCTTGTCGAGAAGGCTGAGGACACCGTTCGGCAGGACCAGCATGAGCAGGATCATGATGCCGGAATAGATGAGAAGCTGGTATTCGCGGGCGATCGACAGCAGGTCCCAGCCGAAATAGAGCAGCAGCGTTCCAAGCATCGGGCCGAAGACATAACCGAGGCCGCCGAGGAAGCAGTAGAGCATGAAGTTCACGCTGTCCGCGACCACGAAGGACGACGGGTAGATGGACTGGGCGATGGAGGCGAACATGGCGCCCGCGATGCCGCCGAAGAACGAGGAGATCGCATAGGCGAGCACCCGAAGATAGGCCGTGTTGACGCCGATGGACGCCGAAAGTTCCTCATTCTGCTGGAGGCTGCGGCAGAGGTGGCCAAGCCTGGAGTTCACGATGCGCCAGAGCACCAGATAGGTGACGATCATCAGCACGACGGCCATGATGTAGAAGCCGAAACGCGGATTGGCGAGCGAGCCGAAGGCCGGGATGATCGTGATGCCGAAGAGCGAGAACTCGCCCGGCAGCGGAATGGACGTGATGCCCTTGGCGCCATTGGTGATCGGCAGAGCAAGCGCCGTGAGCCGCGCGACTTCTGTCAGCACCAGCGTCACCATGGCGAAGTAGACGCCGCGCAGGCGCAGGATCGGCAGGCCGATCAGGACCGAGATCAGCGCGCAGAACAGGCCGGCCAGCGGCAATGTCAGCCAGAACGAGACACCGGCCTGCGTGACGAGGATGGTCGAGACATAGCCGCCCACCAGCGCATAGGCGCCCTGGCCGATATTGATGCGGCCGATATAGAACGTCAGCCAGACACCGGCGGCACCGACGGAGAGAAGGGCTACGGAAGTAAGGGTGTAGTAGAAATCCGACCGTCCGGTCGCCTTGATGATGAGCGGCACCAGCACGAAGACGGCGAGAAGGAAAGCGGCGAAGCCGAGGAGTTTTTTCGCGTTCATGGTCTCAACCCCACGGCTTGCCCATCAGCCCCTGCGGGCGGACGGCCAGGAACACCATCAGCGTGGCGAAGATGACGAGATAGGTGATGTCGCCATAGGCCGAGAGCACGGTCAGGCCCACGCTTTCCATCATGCCGAGGATGAAGCCGCCGGCGATCGCGCCCGAAATGACGCCGGCGCCGCCGATCATGATCATGAGGAAGGCCTTGACGGACGTCGGTCCGCCCATGCCGAGATTGACGCCGGTGATGGTGACGAGCAGACCGCCGACGAGGCCGGCGAGCATGGCGCCGAGCGCAAAGCCGATCATGGAATAGCGCGCGACATTCACGCCCATGAGCTGGGCGGCCATCTTGTCCTGCGCCAGGGCACGCATGGCGCGGCCGGTGCGCGAATAGTTCATGAAGGCGATGAAGACGACGATCAGCAGGATGGCGAGGACGCCGATCAGGATACGGTCGTAGGGCATGATGATGCGCATGTCCCAGTTGAACACGCCGTTGACGATCTTCGGCACGCCGCGCTGCTTTTCGCCGAAGGCGAGCAGGATGACGGCATCGAGGAAGAAGGCGATGCCGGCGGCGAGCAGCATGGTCGATTCATCGCGCTTGGACCGTCGTATGACCGGCGCGAAGAGGAATTTCTCGATGGCGGCGCCCAGAATTGCCAGCACGATGGCCGAAGCGAAGAGGCCGACGATGAAGGGCAGGCCGAGCTGCACCACGACCGTATAGGTGACGAAGCCGCCGAAGACGTACATCTGCCCATGGGCAAAGTTCAGCACGTTCATCAGCGAGAAGATCAGGGTCAGGCCGAGGGCGATCAGCGCGTATTGCGCGCCCAGGTACAAACCGTTGGCGATTATCTGTTCCATCGTGAGCCTCCAATGGAAGGTTCAGGCAAGGTGGGACCCGGCCGGACTGCGCGTGCGCTCCGGGTCCCGTTCTTGGGATGCCTGGGCTCTGATCAGTCGACCTGGCCGACGAACAGCGTTTCGAACTTGCCGCCCTTGAATTCGTTGACGACGAGGGGAACGGAAACCTGACGCTTCTGGCCGAAGGAGGTCATGCCGACATATTTCAGCTTGGCGTCGCCCTTCATGAAGGGGTTGGCGGCCTCGAACGTGTCCATGGTCTTCTTGTATTCCTCGACATTGTCGATTGCCGCCGGGTTCGCCTTCAGCGTTTCGATGATGTATTCGAGGGCATAGACCTTGGTGTTGGACTCGTCGTTGTACTCGCCGAACATCTTGGTGTAGCGGTCGACGAATTCCTTCATCGTATCGCTGGCGAGTTCCGGCGTGGATGCGCCGCCGACCGAGATGAAGCCCTCGGCAAGCTCGCCGGCACCTTCCTGCAGAACCGTGGCATCCTGTCCCGTCTCCGTGGAAATGAAGCCGGTATAGCCCAGCTCGCGGGCGGAACGGATGAGCTGCGGCGCGTTGGCGGGAGAGACGCCCGAGAGCACGAGCAGGTCCGGCGAAGCTTGGATGACGGGCAGCAGGACCGGCGTGAAGTCCGTCGTATCCACCTGGTAGGTCACGTTGCCGGACACCACTTCGAGGCCCAGCGCCTGTGCGGCTGCAATGCCGGATTCACGCTGGCTGAGCGGATCGGACTCGTTGGCGGCAACGAAGGCCACCTTCTTCACGCCCTTGTTTTCCTTGAGGTACTTATAGATCGCCGGGCCGGACTGGTAGTTCGCCACCATGCCGAGGATCGCATTGGACGCCGGCGCGGTGAAGAGTTCCTTGGGGAAGGCGTAGGGGAAATACATGATGCCGTTCTGCTCGGCGACCGGGCGAACGGCGGCCGCGCCGTCATCGACGTTCGGGCCGACGACATAGTGCACGCCGTCCTGTGCCATCTTCTCCATGCCGGCGATGGCGCGCTTCGGGTCCTTCTGGTCGTCGAAGGGCACGATCTGGATGTTGTAGGTCTTGTCGCCGATCTTCACGCCGCCGAGTTCGTTCAGCCAGGCGGCACGCGTCTCCATGGAGCGCTGGTTGGAGATGCCCCAGGCCGCAGCCGGGCCGGAGGTGACGCCGACGAAGCCGATCTTCAAGGTGGCGTTTTCGGCATGGGCCATCAGCGGCATCGACAGGACGGTCGCTGCGGCGAGGGCGGAAAATTTCAGGAATGTACGCTTGTGCATGATGTTCTTCCTCTGGGCCATTAATTATTTTCTATCGGCAAGCGGGCCGCGAATGGCGGTCATGCTCAGCCTTGGCCTGAACATTGAGCGTATTGTTAACAATCTTGTCAAGTGGGTGTAAACAAATCATACGACGCAGTGTTGACGAAATGGACGCTTGTTGGTGAACCAAATCGGACCTATTTAGAGATATGCGATCCCGAGGCGCATGAGGTGAAATCGGTGGTGAATGTAGACAGGGACGACCTGGTCGAAGCGGACGAGATCGACGAGGGCGATATCGTCGATCGCATTTTCGAAGCGGTGATCGAGCAGAGATTGCCCCCGGGAACGAAGCTCTCCGAGTCCGCGCTGTGCGAGGCGTTCGGCGTCGGGCGCATGCGCATTCGCCGCAGCCTGCTTCTGCTCGCGAGCCGCGAAGTCGTGGAACTGCACGCCAATCGCGGCGCCTTCGTCGCGTCGCCGACCGCCGAGCAGGCGCGGGAGGTGTTCGAGGCGCGCCTGGCGCTGGAGCCCAACATCGCCCGCCTCGCCGTCCAGCGCGCGACGGATGAGGATATCGCGCAGCTCAACCGGCATCTCGAAATGGAATATGTCGCTCACAAGGAGCGGCACCGGCATGATGCCATCCGCCTGTCCGGCCAGTTTCATACCCTGATGGCGCAGATCGCCGGCAACGCCGTTCTCCTGCGCACGATGAAGGAACTTGTGACGCGGACGTCGCTGATCATCGGGATCTTCGGGGCGCCTGGCGTCAGCAACTGTCGCGACGACGACCACGCGGCCATTGTCGGGTCTTTCCGCACGCGGGATGCCGAAAAGGCGGCGTGGATGATGACGCTGCATCTGCGCCATATCGAAAGCCATCTTCAGCTCGGCTCGCCCGAGACGGGCGCGGTGGATCTCGTCCAGCTCTTCGCCAAGGGCTGACCTGCTCGGCACCCGGCTATCGCGTGATGTTACGCGGAGATCAGTAGCGCGACCGGATCCGTACGGAGAATGTCCGACAGCGGCAGCGCGCTGCCGAGTGTCAAAGTTCGGTCATCCAGGACCGAGCGGACTGTGCGGCCTTCGAATGCGGGCGGAATCGCAAGCGATATATCGCGGATCGCAGCCTCTGAGAGACACAGTGTTTCCGCACTCATCTTTCCGAAAGCGAGGCGCGGAACCACGGTGATGGCAAAGGCCTCCGTGTTTCCGCGCAGGAATGCCAAGGCTTGATGCCCGCCGTCCGAGAGCTCGAGTGCTTCGTATGGGCCGTGAAAGACCTCTGCAAACCGCATGCGGCAGCCAAGCACCTTAGCCGTCAGCCATTGTTTGTAGTCGGCAAAATGGGTTCGCGAAGGGACGGGCTTCGAGGGTATGCGCAGGGGCTCTATCGCGAGCGTTGTCCTGTTGTCCGGATCGACCAACGAGAAATCGCTGCGTTCGCTTCCCTGATAGATATCGGGAACGCCCGGAGCCGTCAGCTTCACCAGGGTCTGGGCGAGCGCATTGGATAGTCCCGCATCGATGAAGGGCGAAAGCGTCTGCGTGAAGTCCTTGATGAATGCCGTGTCCGACAGCAGGTTCTCCACGTATCCGGTGACGCTCGCCTCGTAGGCGGGATCCGGCCCGCTCCAGTTCGTCTGTCGCTTCGCCTCGCGAAGCGCCTTCTCGACATAGGCCGTCATGCGCTCCGGCAGCGCCGCCATCGCGGCGCGGTCATCGCGTCCATCGATCGGCCATATACCGGCAAGGGCCTGATAGATCAGCCATTGTATATCGGCTGCGGGTGCTGTCCCTTCGTGGTGCGGGAGGGCGCGCCAGCGCTGCGTCGCCGCTACCCATTCTTCGGGTGCCTCGCTCAATGTATAGAGGCGCGCGCGCGCATCTTCCCCGCGTTTCGTGTCATGCGTGGAGGTTGCGGAGAGGCCCAGCGGCCAGTTCCCGGCGCGATCCTGCATCGCTGCGTGGAATGCAGCCGATCCCCCCGGAGGGTGTCCCGGATCGCCGCCCACCTCGTTGAGGGCGATAAAGGCATTCTCGCGGTAGAACAGGGTGTCCTCGAGCGCCTTGGCCATGATCGGCCCGGTCAATTGCTGGAAGCGAGTGCGGAATTCGATGCAGTCCGGTATTTTTTCGCAGGTCTTCTCATCGGTCAGCAGTTCCCAGATGAGGTCGATCGCCTCGCGCACTTCCGGGCGCACGCGCACCTGCGCTTCGCACCGCGCCGTTGCCAGGATGTCATGATCGCGTGGATCGATGCTTCGCCCGGATGCGAGATAGGTGCGATAGACCGGAAAGGCGATGATCACAGCGCAAATCGCCTCGGTCAGCGCGCTCCGCGAGAAATCGGCGTTCAAGCGGTCGGCCACGCGCTTAGCAAGTCTGCCGAGGCGGCGCACTTCGCCTTGGAAATTGTCGGCCAGCATCTGCCGCTTGCAGGCATACATCTCATCCGAATAGGCATGCCGGTCGTCATCGCTCTTCAGTGCGTTGAACGCTGCGGCCAGTCGCCCGTCTTCCTTCTCGTCGGCAAAGGCGTCGGCCATAGCCGTGATGAATTCGTAGCCTGTCGTGCCGGCTATCGGCCAGTCGGAGGGGAGGTGCTCCTGCCGTTCCAGAATTTTCTCGACAAGGATGATGACATCAGGTCCGACTTCCGCGCGCAGACGCTCGAGATAACCCTGCGGATCCGCAAGGCCGTCGATATGATCGATCCGCAGGCCGTCGACCGTGCCGTCGCGAACGAGGTCCAGGATGAGTCGGTGACTGTCCTCGAACACCCTGTCGTCCTCGACGCGCAGGCCGGCAAGGCCGGCGATCTCGAAGAAGCGCCGGTAGCTGAGGTTTTCGCTCGCCGTCTTCCAGTTCACCAGCCGCCACGGCTGCGCATCGTGGACGGTGGCGATGCGGGCGGGGTCGGATGCAACGGCCGCCAGCTGCGCCTCAAGATCGGCGCGCGCGGATCCGGATCCGAGAACGTCGGAAAGGATCGCTCGCCCCTGCGGGTCCGTGGAAGGCGTGGCGCTGGTGAAAAATGCGTCGGCTGCGTCCAGCACATGTGGGTAGGTATCGGGATGAAGAGGGTAGTAGCTATCGTGATAGCGAAGCGCCAGAGCGTCGCAACCGGGCTCCAGCGCGAGCGTTATCGTTCCATCCGCCAATTCCTCGGCGAAGTCCTTGCCGAGGAAGGGAAGGGTGAGTTTCTCCGTCCAGTCGATGTCGAAGTGGCGCGCGAAGGGGCTTTCCGAGCCCCAGAGGACAAGGCTGCGCCACCAGGGGTTTTCCAGGCTTGCGGCCATGTGGTTCGGCACGATGTCGAGGATCAGGCCCATGTCGTGTGCATGGAGTTCGGCCGCGAGCTGCCGCAGGGCGTCGATACCGCCAAGTGTGGGATCGATTTCATCCACCCGCGTGGCGTCATAGCCATGGGTGGAGCCGCTGACCGCCGTCATCAAGGGAGATGCATAGAGGTGGCTGATGCCGAGCGCATGGAGATAGGGCACGAGCCGGACGGCTTTGCCGAGGGTCATGCCGTTGCGGAACTGGAGGCGATAGGTCGAGAGAAGGCGGGTCATGCTGTCCTTGATCGCCGGATGGGAACGCCGGATGGGCGGCCTGAAACGCGTGCAGGTCCGCTTGGTTCCGCCTGCTTCTAGAGGCCGTGTCGGGCGAAATCCGTCCGCGAAACGACGCCGACCAACCGGTTCTGCCGGTCGAGCACGGCGATCCGGCGCAGATGCAGCGCCTGCATGTTGGCCAATACGGTGCGGGCGGCCTCGTCATCGAAACAGTAGGTGATATCCGTCGTCATGATGTCGGAGACGAGCGTGGCTTCGGCATTCAAGCCGGGGGCGACCGCCCTCAGGATCACATCCCGATCGGTCAACGTGCCCACGAGGCCGCTTGCATCGACCACCGGCAGAAAGGCGACATCGCGCTCCGCCATGATACTCGCGGCAGACTGCAACGTTTCCTCCGGCCGGACGAGGTGGATGTGACGACTCATGATCTCGTGGATCTGCATGGCTGCCTCGTGCTCGAATTCCCGATGTAAACAGATCAACCGGGGGTTTGGTTCCCGTTCTGTCACGTCGGGCGGATCGAGACGGCAATGGAAGGACCGGCGTCACCAACAGCCGGAATTTCGAAAACCGTCTCGCCTGACGAGGAGGGCCAGTTCCGTTTGTCGTGGGTGAGGTTCGCGCGAATGGAGAGGGTTTTTTCGGCAAAGTGCCAGTCTATCGCGAGAGTTCCGGGGTCTGAAGCGAGGATGGACGGTTCAGGCGCTTCGCCCTCGGCGAGCAGCGGCCTGATCTTTGCCTGCCGAAGCCGGATGAGTGAGTGTACGAACGCGCCATGCCGCTGCCCTTCCGGCGATGCGGCATGGTTCCAGTCGAGCTTTGACGCGAGGAAGGTCTGCTCGTCGTTCGGATCCGGCAGGTCGTCCGCCGTCTTCCCATCGGGCAGGCCTCCGAAATTCTCGGCTTCGTCGATACGGCCCGCGCGTGTCGCTTCGGCAAGCTCGCCATCGAAATCCGCGAAGAAGTGGAATGGGCGGCGCTCACCGAACTCCTCGCCCATGAAGAGCAGCGGCACGGGCGGGGCCAGAAACAGGAGCGCGCTCATCACCCGGTACAGCGCGGGATCGGTCAGCGTCAGCAGGCGCTCGCCAAAGGCGCGGTTGCCGACCTGGTCGTGGTTTTGCAGGAAATTGACGTTGACCTGCTGCGGCAGCGGCTTTTGCGGCAACGGGCCGACCCGGTCGCTTTCCCGATCCTCCGAGACGAAGCCCCGGGCAGTCGCCCGGCGCAGCACGTCATCGGTGTTGTCACGATATTTGGCATAGTGGCCGCCGTCTTCCCCGGTGGCGATGATGTGCAGCGCGTGGTGGAACACGTCGTTCCAGGCGGCCGTGTAATGATGGACATTGCCGCCGTCACGGTTCAGCAGGCTCTTGCGTTTCGCTTGGTCCTCGACGACGAGATGGACCTGCCGGTCGGTCACGGTCTGCCGGATGGTGGCGGCCATTTCGAGCAGCACATGATGGTTGCTTTCATCGACGATCTCCTCGGTGGCGTCGAAGCGCAGGCCGTCGAAGCGATAGTCGAGCAGCCAGTGCAGCGCGTTGTCGATGAAATAGCGCCGTACCGGTTCCCGTTCGAAGGCGAGTGCCGCGCCCCAGGGCGTATGGCGTTCGGGGTGGAAGAAGGGAGGCGCGATGCGGTGCAGCATGTTTCCGACCGGACCGAAGTGATTGTAGACCACGTCGAGCAGCACCATGATGCCATGGTCGTGCGCCACATCGACCAGCGCCTTCAGGTCATCGGGCGTGCCATAGGCGGGATGCGGCGCGTAATGCAGCACGCCGTCATAGCCCCAGCCGCGCCGGCCGGAGAAATGGGCGACCGGCATGATCTCGATAACCGTAATGCCGATATCGTGCAGGTGCGGCAGGTGCTCTATTGCCGCGCGAAAGGTCCCCTGCGGCGTGAACGTGCCGATATGAAGTTCATAGATGACGGCATCTTCCCAGGGCCGTCCTTTCCAGCCTGCGTTGCGCCAGGCGTAGCTTTCGTGATCCGTAACGATCGAGGGGCCTTCAACATCGGCCAGCTGCGCGTGGGAGGCCGGATCAGCGATTTCACTGTCGTCCGCCAGGCGGTAAAGGTAGGGGGAACCGGGCTTCACAAGGTCGGTCTCGACTTCGTGCCATCCATCCGCCTGTGTGTGCATGGTGATTTCATGTCCGCCCGAAATGAGCGTGACCCTGTCCTCGGCCGGTGCCCATAGCCGAAACCTTACATGACCATCCTGCATCATGCTCGGCCCCCAGGTTCGTCGCGTCGGTGATGGTGACATCGCAGCCTTCCTTTCGTTTCAGGGCAGGGCTGCAACCGGGGCCGGCCTTAAAGGTTCCGGAACAATCTCGCTCTTTTCGCGTTGCACCATCGCTCTTTCGACTGCCTCCAGCAGAACCGCACACGAGCACACTTAAACTTCCTCGGGACTTCGCGCTGGGCGGCACCTGACTCCCCCGCGATGCCGCCGGCCGAATGAAGGGGACACACGACATGAGTTATTCGTTTTCCGAGCTCGATTTCATGAAACCGGAGCTCGGGGCCGCCTTTACGGGCGAGGGCACGCATTTTGCGGTCTTCTCCGCCCATGCGGAACAGGTCGAGCTTTGCCTTTTCAGCGATGATGGAAAAGAGGAGACCGCGCGTCTGGCGCTGCCGAAGCGTGAGGGCGATGTGTGGTCCGGTTACATCGCGGGACTACGGCCCGGCACGGTCTACGGCTACCGGGCTCACGGGCCCTACGATCCGAAGGCCGGGCACCGTTTCAACCCCAACAAGCTGCTGCTCGATCCCTATGCCCAGCAGGTGATGGGAGAACTCCAGTGGGACGATGCGCTCTACGGCTACAAGGTCGGCGATCCCCAGGAGGATCTGTCCTTCGATGATCGCGACAGCGCGCCCTTCATGGTCAAGGGCGTGGTGCAGGATCTGGAATTCGATTGGGCCGGAGATTCCGCCATTCGCCGGCCATGGACCGAGACCATCATCTACGAAACGCATGTGCGCGGGCTGACGATGACCCATCCGGGTGTCCCGGACGAGCTGCGCGGCACCTTCCTCGGCATGGCGAGCGATCCCGTTATCGAACATCTCGTCGACCTCGGCATTTCCGCAATCGAACTGCTGCCGATCCAGTATTTCCCCGATGACCGGTTCCTCCTGGAAAAAGGCCTGCGTAATTATTGGGGCTACCAGACGCTCGGGTTCTTCGCCCCGCAGCCGCGCTTCCTTTCGGCAGGTGCGGTCACCGAATTCAAGACCATGGTGAAACGCTTCCATGCGGCCGGCATCGAGGTGATCATGGACGTGGTCTATAACCACACCGCCGAGGGTTCCGAGCGGGGCCCGACCCTGAGCTTCCGCGGCCTCGACAATCTCAGCTACTATCGTCTTTCGCCCGACGATCCGCGTCACTCCTACGATACGACGGGCACGGGCAATACGGTCAACATCGCGCATCCCATGGTGCTGCGCATGGTGCTGGACAGCCTGCGTTACTGGGTTGGCGTGATGCATGTCGACGGTTTCCGGTTCGACCTCGCCAGCACGCTCGGCCGCACACGGCACATCGAATTCGACCGCGAAGGAACCTTCTTCGACGCAATCCGGCAGGACCCGATCCTGTCAGGCGTGAAACTGATCGCGGAACCCTGGGATGTCGGTGACGGCGGCTATCAGGTCGGCGGCTTTCCCCATCCGTTCCGCGAATGGAACGACAAGTACCGCGACGACGTCCGCCGCTTCTGGAAGGGCGACGGCGGGCTCGTGCCAGGCGTCGCCGCACGCCTTACCGGGTCTGCGCAGCAGTTCAATCATTCAGACCGCGGCGCAACGTCGTCGGTCAATCTTCTCAGCGCCCATGACGGTTTCACCCTCATGGACACGGTTTCCTACGACAACAAGCACAATGATGCCAATGGCGAGGAAAACCGCGACGGCCATTCCGACAATCACTCGCACAATATGGGCGCGGAAGGCCCGACGGACGATCAGGGTATCCGGGACGCACGCGATCGCCGCCGGCGCAACATGATCGCGACGCTGATGCTCAGCCAGGGCGTGCCGATGCTGCTTGGCGGCGATGAACTCGGCAACAGCCAGGGCGGCAACAACAACGCCTATTGCCAGGACAACGAAATCGGCTGGACCGACTGGAGCGGCGTGGACGATGCGTTCCTGGCATTCTGCAAGGGTGCGATCGCCTTCCGCAAGGCTCACCCCGCCCTTCGACAGGAGCGGTTCCTGACGGGCGAACCCGCCGAGGACGGTACGGTGGAGATCGGCTGGTATCGTCCGGACGGGGCGGCCATGGACGACGCCACGTGGCAGGATGGCGAGTTGCGCACGCTCGGGCTCTTCCTTTGCAAGTCTGTCGACGATGAGCGTTCCGACCAGCTCTTCCTGGTCTTCAACGCGGGTGGAGACTGCGAGGTCACGCTGCCGGACGTGAACGGGATTCAGGCGTGGAAGCGTGTGCTGGACACCGGCGCGGCGGAGGAAGGCTTTGCTGAGCATCCCGCCGAAAGCCCCGCCATGGTCTATGGCGCCAGCGTCGTCGCCTTCGAACCGGCCTGATCGCCCATTTTAGAAGAGGCATGGAAAAACACCGACTGGATTTCCCGCAGTCGGTGTTTTTGCTTAAGAGGCGTTCAGTTAGACGACGTTGCCGCGGCCTATGGTGGGCTTGGATTTCTTCGGCGGGGTGGGCGATGTGTTTCGGGTGACGTTGATAGCCTTTCGGGTCGCATCATCGACCTCGCCCGATCCGGTCTTCTTGAGATGATGCGGCAAAGCGATGCGCTCGAGTTCATCACGCTCCCGTGTCGCCTGTTCCCAGTGCTCCCGATCGTGGCCATGCTCGCGGCCATGCTGTTCCCACAGGCTGTAGGCACGCTTGTTGATCCATTCCTGACGTTCTTCGCTCACGAACTTGTCCCTTCGGATGGCGGTGATTTTTATTATGCCGGTCTTCAGTCTATTGCGGATTATGCCTCCGCCTCACTGCGTCATTATGTCGTTGTCCAGGAATTGACCCGGAAGCCCGCCTCCTTTGCTGCCTCGATCAAGGCTTGCCGGGCGAGCGAGGGGTCGTCATCGGTCCCTAGACCCCGTTCGCATGCGCTCATGGCTTCGGAAACCGCATCGGTGCGATCCACCGGCCAATGGTTCTTGAGGCACAGCAGCGCGTCGCGCGTGCTCTGAACGCGCAGCACCTGCCTTTCGCCCTCGAGCACCACGGCTTCGTCCCACAGGCGGTCGGTGGGGAAGATCGTCATTGCCATTTCTCCTTCCCGGCTCCGCCCGCGGACAGATCGACAAGGCTCACGATGCCGACCACACGGTGGTCCGCGTTCACCACCACGAGGCGTCGCACACCGCGCTCACGCATGCGCTCGGCAACGGTGTCGGTGTCGTCCCGTTCATCGCAGACCTCGGGTGAAACCGTCATGAATTCCGCAATCGTGGTCGAGGTGGACAAACCGCGTGCGAGGACGGACACGACGATGTCGCGATCCGTGATGATGCCGACGATGGCGCCGACACCCGGCACCTCGACGGGCAGCGCCCCCACATCGGTTTCAAGCATCAACCGGGCCGCCGACTGCGCGGTGTCGCTGGGCGAGACCGTGACGATCTGCGCGGACATGACGTCCTTTACCTGCATCTGCCGGCCCTCTCAGTGACGTCCGCTGATGAGGCTTTTTCCCGTCACCATGGCGGGGACGACGACTTCGTCCTTTTCCGGACGGGCAAGCGGCATGTCGGAGCGATGTGGCATCATGACCTGCGGCTCAAGCGCGTTGCGCCTTGCATAAGCCTTGCGGGGGTCCGCCTCGCGATCAACTTCGGGTTTGCGGGCGAGCGGCTTCTTTTTCTGACGCACGGTGCACTCCTGCGGAAGGTTGATTACGGACCCTAACGCTACGGATACGGCTTGGTTCCGCGATAATTTCGGGAACCCACACGCCTGCGGGACATTGTGTTCGTTGGTACGCGTTTGGGAAAGGAACAGCCATGCTCTTTGCCGACAAGGTCGCCTTGGTCACCGGCGGTGGATCCGGGATCGGCAGGGCATCCGCCCATGCCTTTGCCCGTCACGGCGCCAGCGTCGGCATTCTCGGGCGAACCGCAGAGGAGATCGAGCATGTCGCGTCGGAAATCCGAGCGCTCGGCGGATCGGCCTTGCCGTTCGTTGCGGATGTCAAGGATGAAGGCGCCATGCGCGAAGCAGTGGAGGCTCTCGTCGATGCTTTCGGTGGCGTGGATATCGTCGTCGCCAATGCGGGTGTGAATGGTGTCTGGGCGCCGGTGGATGATCTGAAACCGTCCGAGTGGGACGAAACCATTGCCATCAATCTGCGCGGCACCTTCCTGACGCTCCATTTGACGGTACCCCATCTGAGGAAGGCTGCCGAAGGTTCGATCATCGTCGTCTCATCGATCAATGGGACCCGTACGTTCACGACGCCCGGTGCGCTTGCCTATTCTGCGACCAAGGCCGCGCAGCTCGCCATGGTGCAGCAGCTTGCGCTCGAGCTCGGCAAGGACGGTGTTCGCGTCAATGCCGTCTGTCCCGGCGCAATCGAAACCAGCATCGATGAAAATACGGAGCAGCGGGGGGCTGGAACCTCGGGCATTCCCGTCATCTGGCCGGAAGGCGATATCCCCGTTTCGCACGGCAAGCCGGGAACGGCGGATGATGTCGCTGATGCCATCCTGTTTCTCGCCTCATCCAAGGCGCGCCACATCACCGGTACGCCCTTGTGGATCGATGGCGGGCAGGGCCTGCTGCGCTAGCTCCTTACCGTCTCACGGGCGTTGAAAGTGCCGCTTGAGGATATCGAGCACCTCGTGGGCGAGCTCGCCGACGATACCGGTGCGC
The DNA here is from genome assembly GCF_009826875.1 of Shinella sp. AETb1-6. Classification (NCBI taxonomy): domain Bacteria; kingdom Pseudomonadati; phylum Pseudomonadota; class Alphaproteobacteria; order Hyphomicrobiales; family Rhizobiaceae; genus Shinella; species Shinella sp. AETb1-6. Next base: position 68,602 of record NZ_WUMM01000016.1, read on the forward strand.
TCCCATGCATAAAGTGACGCGACGACCGGTGGCTCGGGGCCGATATCGTCGACCTGCTGGACGCGCCATCCCTTCGTCGCATCGATTGGCAGGAGCGACAGGCCGAGCCCGGCTTCCACCGCCATCAGCACATTGCGCAGGCTGGCGGAGGTAAAGGCGACGTACCAGCGCCGGCTCTTGCGCTCCAGCCTTTCGAACATCGCGTCGCGATAGAGCCCGCCCGGCGGGAAGGTGACAAGCGGCACGGAATCGGATTGCTCCAATGGCGCGTCGCCCGCGGTGAACCAGGCGATGGGTTCGACGAAGCTTGCCCAGCTATCCGGACTGGGCGTGTCTTCCTTCAGAACGACGATATCCAGTTCGCCGGAACGGTAGCGTCGCGTCAGGTCCGAGCGCAGGCCGGTCGTGACATCCAGGCGCGCTTCTTTGTGTCGTCGCGTGAAGGCGGCGAAAGCGCGGGCCATTTCGGGTGTCGCGATATCATCAGGCATGCCGATGCGCACGGACGTCGTTCCGGACATCTCCGCCGCCAGCGTCAGCGCCTCCGTTTGCAGTGTCAGGATCCGCCGGGCATGGCCGAGCAGGCGCTCGCCCGTGACGGTGAGGCGCACCGGGCGCGCGGCGCGATCGACCAGAGGGCGCCCGACAGCTTCCTCGAGACGCGCGATCTGTTGGCTCATCGTCGACTGGGTCATGTGCAGCCGATCGGCCGCGGCCGTGAAGCTGCCGGAATCGGCAATGGCCACGAAGGCCCGGAGAAGGCGCGGATCGAGCATGGCATCTCCATCGCAATCGGGAATGATATCTATCTGAACATCTAATTTGCGCATGATTCAAGCGAATGGTAGCGCTGTCCGATCGGCCGGAGACATTCTCCGGGCGCATCCATTCAGACGAGACACCGGACATGACGCAGCCACGCCCCGGACCTGATATCGCCATGCTGGTGCTGGTTGTCCTGATCGGGCTCAATCTGCGGCCGTTCCTTGCTGCGCCGGCACCGCTGCTTGCCGACATCGTCGCCGATACGGGCTTGGGCTACGGCGGTATCGCCATGCTCACCCTGCTTCCGATGGTGTTGATGGGGCTCGGCGCCTTCGCCGCGCCGGGTTTACAGGCGCGGATCGGAACGCGCCGTGGTCTGCTGGCTGCGCTCCTCGTTCTTCTTGCCGGCTCCGCGTTGCGTCTCGCCGCCCATGACGGCGTGTCCCTCATCCTGACCGCGGCGCTGTGCGGCATCGGCGTCGCCTTCATACAGGCGGCCTTTCCGGGCATCATCAAGGCGTCGTTCCCCGCCAGCGTGCCCGTCGTGACGGGCCTCTACTCCGCGATGATCATGACGGGCGGCGCCTTCGGGGCGCGGCTGATGCCGGCCTTCATACAGGCGGGTTACAGCTGGCGGGCGGCGCTCGCCTGGCTCGCGGTGCCGGTGGCGATCGCACTCGTTGCGGCCTGGCGTATCCTCCCGGACGTTCGCTCGCGCATGCCGGACGACGCGCTCACGCGGCACCTGTTGAGACGGCCGCGCACCTGGCTGCTGATGGCGGCGTTCGGCCTCGTCAATGCCGGCTACACGTCGATGATCGCGTGGCTCTCGCCCTATTACCAGGCGCAGGGCTGGACGAGCGGCGACAGCAGCAGCCTCGTCGCGGTCATGGCCGTCTGTCAGGCTTTTGCCGCTCTGGGGCTTCCGATGCTCGCACGCAGCAAGATCGATCGCCGCCCGTGGCTGTTTCTCACGATCGCATTGCAGGCCATGGGCTTTGCCGGATTGTCGGCCTTTCCCTCTTTCGCGCCGGTGGCCTGGGCCGGTCTGTGCGGTGCGGGTCTCGGCGGCGGTTTCGCGCTCGCCATCGTTGCGGCGCTCGATCATCTGCCGCGCCCTGAACAGGCCGGTGCGCTGGCGGCGCTGATGCAGGGCGGCGGCTTTCTCGTCGCGGCGCTCGGGCCTTACGCCATGGCCGTGCTGCACGACCGGACGGGCGGGTTTGCCGCCGGCTGGGCGCTGCATCTCGGCTGTGTGCTGGTGACCGCCTTGCTCTACCTGCGCCTCGACCCGCGATCCTATCCGCAGGCCATGCCGTCGACGCCGTGAAAAACCCGCGCCGGGAATGGCGCGGGCTGGATCGGATCGGCTGATGTCAGCGGCGAAGGCCGCCGGGCCGGAGCGCCATGTGGCGGTTGACGTCCTTGTAGAGGAGATAGCGGAACGGGCCGGGGCCGCCGGCGTAGCAGGCCTGCGGGCAGAAGGCGCGCAGCCACATGAAATCGCCTGCCTCGACCTCCACCCAGTCCTGATTGAGGCGATAGACCGCCTTGCCCTCCAGCACATAGAGGCCATGTTCCATGACGTGCGTTTCGGCAAAGGGGATGACGGCGCCCGGCTGAAGCGTAACGATCGTCACATGCATGTCGTGGCGCAGGTCCGAGGGGTCGACGAAGCGCGTCGTCGCCCAGGCGCCGTTCGTGCCCGGCATGGCGTTGGGCGTGATGTCCTTGTCGTTCAGGATCAGCGGCTCGGGATGCGGCAGGCCTTCGACGGCCTCATAGGCCTTGCGGATCCAGTGGAAGCGGGCATGCGCGCCTGAGCGATTGTGCAGCGACCATTTCAGGCCCGGCGGCAGGAAGGCGTAGCCGCCCGGCTGTAGAACATGCGTGCCGGACGGCAGCGTCAGTTCCACCGCGCCATCGACGACGAACAGCACGCCTTCGGCCTCGGGGTCCTGTTCCGGCCGGTCGCTGCCGCCGCCCGGTGCCACTTCCATGATGTATTGCGAGAAGGTTTCGGCGAAGCCGGAGAGCGGGCGGGCGATGACCCAGAGCCGCGTGTCGTTCCAGAAGGGCAGGTAGCTGGTGACGATGTCCTGCATCACGCCCTTCGGGATCACCGCATAGGCCTCGGTAAACACGGCGCGTCCGGTCAGAAGGTCGCTTTGCGGCGGGTGGCCGCCGAGGGAGGAATAGTAGCTGCGTTGCATCGTCGTCTCAGGCCCTTGGTGTTGCGTGTTTTCAGTTTGTCGTGGAAGCGCTTGCGCGCTTCATGCAGCCGTCACGTCGCGCCGGCGTTTTCCAGCAGCGCCACGATGGCGGCGTAGCCGCGGCTGCGGGCATGGGCGAGCGGCGTCACGCCGTCATTGTCGGCAAGATTGACGTTCGCGCCGGCCTTGATCAGCAGGTCGACGATATCGACATGGCGCTGGCCGCCATCGCTGAGGATGATCGCCTCCAGAAGCGCCGTCCAGCCGAGGCGGTTGACGTGGTCGACATCGACACCGGCCTTGATGAGCGTGTCGACCGTCTCGACATGCCCGCGTTCGGCGGCGGGGATGAGGGCGGTGCCGCCATAGCGGTTGATGCTCTTGAGGTCGGCTCCATGGGTCAGTGTCAGCTTGAGGATGTCGAGGTGACCGCGTGCGCCGGCATACAGATAAGGGCTGTCGCTGATCGCGTCCTTGGCGTTGACGTCGGCACCGGCCTCGATCAGTGCCCGCGCGGCCTCCACTTTGTTGCCGTGCGTCGCCACGAGCAGCGGCGTTGCGCCGTTCTCATCGCGCGCATCGATCTCCGCTCCCTCTTTCAGAAGCGTGGCGATTGCCGCAGCGTCGTTTGCGGCGGCAGCTTTGTGAAGGTCGGAGGTCATGGCGTTTCCGGCGGCGAGAAGGGGATGGCAAAGCACTGCAAGAAAAAGCCAGGCGAAGAGCAGGACGGATTTCAGCATGCATGATCCCGTTGACGTATGGGCGGGAAAGCTAGCAGGCATGAGGGGCATTAGAAAATTAAATATATAAATCCCCATCATTCGCATCGTGAAAGTCCGAACGGCCGATTGCTATCCCCTGATACGGAGAACCCGGCACGGATCGCTCCGCACCGGGCCCAACCCCCGCCGCAAAGAAAGCCGTTCAGAGACCCGCCGCAGCGATCTCGGCATCCAGGCGTTCGCGCGCCTTCTTCGGCAGCTTGCCGGTCTTGACCGCATCGAGATTGGCCGGTGCGTCACCGACGACCACGAGGCCAACCATGCCCATGCCGACATGCGGCGTGCACTTGACGCCATAGGCGCCGGCCTTGTCGAAGGTGACCTTGTAGGTCTCGTTCATCTTGCTCTTGAAGGCCGCGGCCCCCTCGGGGATCATGTCCTTGATCGTCTCGACATTGTGCCCCTTGTCCGTCGGGATGAAGGTGACCGTATCCCCCGGCGCGACCTTCACGAAGGCCGGCTCGAACACCATGGCGCCCGCGGCCCCCTTGTTGAGCATGTGCACCTCGAAATCCGCCGACGCTGCCGGAAGCGCCAATGCCAGGATGACCGCTGCCGCGCCGACGATGCTCTTTGCCATGATACGCACTGGAATTCTCCTTGATGACGAACGTCTCTCGTTCCTGCGCAAGAGGTACCGCCGCGCGAGGCGGCCTTCTTTGACGTTGATCAAACAGGCTGGCGGTCCCGGGCGTGGCGTGCTGTCGCAGGAGATGCCGCCTTTTTCGGCATGGGGACGGTCAGCGCCAGCGTGCGGTGCGCGCGATCCATTCACGCGTCCGCGCTTCGGGATCCGCGTTCAGCGTGATGTCGGTGACGACGGCTGCCACATCCGCACCGTTCTCGAACACCGCCGCAAGCCGGTCCGGGTTCAGCCCGCCGATGGCGACGAGCGGCATGGTGCCGATGCGCGCCTTCCATGTGTTCAGCCGTTCCACGCCCTGCGGCGCCCATTTCATCTTCTTGAGGATCGTCGGCCAGACAGGGCCCAGGGCGATATAGTCCGGCTGTGCGGCGAGCGCGGTTTCCAGCTCCGTTTCGTCATGGCTCGACAGGCCGAGCTTCAGGCCGGCGGCGCGGATGGCCTTAATATCGGCATCGGCGAGATCCTCCTGCCCGAGATGCACGAAGTCGCAGCCTTCTTCGATGGCGGTCTGCCAGTAGTCGTTGATAACAAGCACGCAGCCGTGCGCGGCGCAGGCGATCTTGGCACGACGGATGTGCTGGCGCAGGTCGTCTTCCGAGACATCCTTCATGCGCAGCTGCACGAGCTTGACGCCGATGGGCACGAGGCGCTCGATCCAGTCGGCGCTGTCGACGATCAGGTAGAACGGATCGAGTTTCATGCGAAGACGGCCTTTCCGATGACGGGGGTGGAGGGAACCGCCATGTCGCGCGGTTCTAGCGGACGGGCCGCATGCGCCAGCCGCCCTGCTTCGAGCGCAAGCGCGAAGGCCTCGGCCATGGCGACCGGGTCGCCGGCGTTCGCAACGGCGGTGTTGAGCAGGACGGCATCGTAACCGAGTTCCATGACGGTTGCCGCATGTGAGGGGCGGCCGATGCCGGCATCGACGATCAGCGGCACGTCGGGGAATTGCGCCCGGAAGCTGCGCAGCGCCTGCGGATTGACCGGCCCCATGGCCGAGCCGATCGGTGCGCACCAGGGCATCAGCACACGGCAGCCGGCTTCCAGCAGTTTTTCCGCCACCACGAGATCGTCCGTCATGTAGGGGAAAACCTGGAACCCTTCGGCCGTCAGGATGCGTGCCGCCTCGACGAGACCGAAGACATCCGGCTGGAGCGTGTCGTGGTGGCCGATGACCTCCAGCTTGATCCAGTCGGTGCGGAACACGTCGCGCGCCATCTTGGCCGTCAGCACGGCCTCCTGCACGCTGTGGCATCCCGCCGTGTTGGGCAGAACGCGAACGCCAAGCGCGCGGATCATCTCGAAGAACGCGCCGCCCGCCTTGCCGCCTGCCGTCTCGCGGCGCAGCGATACGGTGACGATTTCCGTCTTCGAGCGCCGCACGGCTTCGGCAAGAATAGCGGGCGAGGGGTAGCGGGCCGTGCCCAGCAGAAGACGGGACCGGACGGTAACGTCGTAGAGTTTCAGCATGTCAGCCTCCCTGCATGGGGGAGAGGATCTCGATCCGGTCCCGCTCGCCGAGCGTGAAGGCGGCGCGATCCTCGCGGTGGACGAGCTCTCCGTTCACCGCTGTCGCGAGCCATTCGCCCTCGTATTCGAGGACATCGAGCAGGGCGGCGAGCGTCGTCGCCGCCACGTCCTGTTCCTCGCCGTTGATGATGAAGGTCATGATGCCAGCCTCTCCGGTTGCGGGGCTTCCGCCAGCAGGCGCCGGGCGACCTCGCCCGCCATGGCGGGCGCCAGCAGGAAGCCGTGGCGGTAAAAGCCGTTGACATGGATGGTCTCGCCGAGCGCCGTGACGCGCGGCAGGTTGTCGGGGTAGGCGGGGCGGATACCCGTGCCGGTTTCCGCCACGCGCGCCTCGCCGAAGGCTGGATGCAGCGCGTAGGCGGCGTTCAGCAGTTCCATCATGGAGCGGGCCGTCACCGGGCCGGCATCATCCGTCTCGATCATGGTCGCGCCGACCATGAACCGGTTCTTCTCGCGCGGCACGATGTAGATCGGGTGACGCGGATGGAGGAGGCGGACGGGACGGGAGAGGTTTATCTCTCCGGTCTCGAGATAGAGCATCTCACCGCGCACGCCGCGCAGGTCCGGCAACTGGCCGATGCGGGCGGCACCGGTGCAATCGACGATACGGTCGAAAGCGCCCTTGTCCTTGCTGTCGCCGAAGAGGAAGCGCATGCGCGCCTCCTCAAGCGCTGCAGTCAGGCCGGAGAGCGCCCGACGCGGATCGAGATGCGCCTCTGAGCGGAAGAACAACGCCTTGCGGAACCGGCCGGCGAGATCCGGTTCGAGCGCGCCGATCGCCGCCTCGTCCAGCCATTCCCAGCCGGTGGTGCGCGAGGCGAATCGGTCGAGTTCGCCCGTATCGCGCCCGCCGGCGACCACGAGCGTTCCGCGACGCTGGACCTGCCCGGGCAGGGCGGCCTCCCACCAGTCGGCCGCCATCCGCCCGAGCGAGAGCACCGGTTCTTCGGCATTCTCGCGCTCGCACCACGGCGCCAGCATGCCGCCGGCAAAACCGGATGCGCCGGTGCCGACAGCGCCGGCCTTTTCCTGCACGGTGACGTCGAAGCCATGGCGGTAAAGCTGCCATGCGACGGTGAGGCCGGCGACGCCGGCCCCCTTGACCAGGATACGCATGGTCATTCTCCCGCAGATGTCGTGCCAAGCGGCATGTAGAGGTCGCCGCCCTCGCGGAACTTCGCCGCCATCGCCTCCAGTCCCTCCTTCTGCGCTTCGGCACGGATGTCGTGGGAGATGCGCATGGAGCAGAATTTCGGACCGCACATGGAGCAGAAATGCGCCACCTTGTGCGCCTCCTTGGGCAGCGTCTCGTCGTGGTAGGAGCGGGCCGTTTCCGGGTCGAGCGAGAGGTTGAACTGGTCTTCCCAGCGGAATTCGAAGCGGGCGCGCGACAGCGCGTCGTCGCGGATCTTCGCCGCCGGATGCCCCTTGGCGAGATCGGCAGCATGGGCGGCGATCTTGTAGGTGATGACACCCACCTTGACGTCGTTGCGGTCGGGCAGGCCGAGATGTTCCTTCGGCGTGACGTAGCAGAGCATGGCCGTGCCGAACCAGCCGATCATCGCCGCGCCGATACCGGACGTGATGTGGTCGTAGCCGGGCGCGATATCGGTGGTGAGCGGGCCGAGCGTGTAGAACGGCGCCTCGCCGCAGGTCTTCAGCTGCTTGTCCATGTTCTCCTTGATCTTGTGCATCGGCACATGGCCGGGGCCTTCGATCATGACCTGGCAATCCCTGGCCCAGGCGATCTGCGTGAGCTCGCCGAGCGTTTCGAGTTCGGCGAACTGCGCAGCATCGTTGGCATCGGCAATCGAGCCGGGGCGCAGGCCATCGCCGAGCGAGAAGGAAACGTCATAGGCGCGGCAGATGTCGCAGATTTCCTCGAAATGCTCGTAGAGGAAGCTCTCGCGGTGGTGATGAAGACACCACTTGGCCATGATCGAGCCGCCGCGCGAGACGATGCCGGTGACGCGGTTGACGGTCAGCGGGATGTAATGCAGCCGCACGCCGGCGTGGATGGTGAAATAGTCGACGCCCTGTTCGGCCTGCTCGATCAGCGTGTCGCGGAAGACTTCCCAGGTCAGGTCCTCGGCGATGCCGTTGACCTTCTCGAGCGCCTGATAGAGCGGCACGGTGCCGATCGGAACCGGCGCGTTGCGAACGATCCATTCGCGGATGTTGTGGATGTTGCGGCCGGTCGACAGGTCCATGACCGTATCGGCGCCCCAGCGGATCGCCCAGACCATCTTCTCGACCTCTTCGGCCATGGAGGAGGTAACGGCCGAATTGCCGATATTGGCGTTGATCTTGACCAGGAAATTGCGGCCGATGATCATCGGCTCGGCTTCCGGGTGGTTGATGTTGGCGGGAATGATCGCCCGGCCGCTGGCGACCTCCTGGCGGACGAATTCCGGTGTGACGAAATCGGGAATATGCGCGCCGAAACTGTCACCGTCGCGGACGAGCGCATCCTTCGCGGCCTTGCGGCCGAGATTTTCCCTGATGGCGATGAATTCCATCTCCGGCGTGATGATGCCGGCGCGGGCATAGGCAAGCTGGGTCACGGCCTTGCCATCCTTCGCCCGGCGCGGGCGGTTGCGGACCGGAAATTCCGGGGTCAGCCGCTCGCCGGTGGCAAAACCATTGTCTTCCGGGCGGATGTGGCGGCCGTCATAGTCTTCGGTATCGCCACGTGCGGAGATCCAGCTTTCGCGCAGCCGCGGCAGGCCGCTTTCGATGGCGACGATGTGGTCGGGGTCGGTATAGGCGCCCGAGGCGTCGTAGACGATGACGGGCGGTTCACCGGAGGTCGGGTGGAGGGAAATCTCGCGCATCGGCACGCGGATTTCGGGATACTGTTCGCCGGCAATGTGGATCTTGCGCGAGGCGGGCAGGGCGCCGGTCGTGACGGTTGGGGTAAGCTTCTGGGCGGCAATATTCATCGTGAGGCTCCAAGTTCGGTTTGGAGACCCAGTCCTAGAGCCGGAATGATGGAAGGACGCCGCACACGGAATCCGGCTTCACGGATATCCTGCCACAGCGCTTGCACCGTCCCTACGCCAGTATGAACTGGATCAGGTTCAACGGGTCACTGCGCTGCGAAAGCCAGCAGTATCTCAGCCCCTTGTCGGGACCCCCCTGGTGAATGCCTTAAGCAAAAACGCTATGGGCCGATTTGTCAACGGGGTTATTTGTGTAAGGTGATGCTTACTGATTGGCGTGCAAATGATGCATGCAGCCTCCCCCGTCGTCCTTGGGCATGACCCGAAGATGACGGTAGTGAGTGTGTCCTGGTTGCGGGCAAAAAGAAACGGCGAGGTTATGCCTCGCCGTTCAATCAGACCCGCTGATCAAGAGTCAGCCGCTCTGGTTACTACTCGCGTTCGCCCGTGAAATTCAGCAGCAGCTGGAAGATGTTGACGAAGTTCAGGTAGAGCGAGAGCGCGCCGAACACGGCCATCTTCTGCTGGGATTCCTGGTCGATGTTCTCCGCATATTGTTCCTTGATGTTCTGCGTATCCCAGGCCGTCAGGCCGACGAAGACGAGGATACCGATCACGGAGATCGCGAACTGCAGGGCGCTGGAGCCCAGGAAGATGTTGACGATCGAAGCGATCACGACGCCGATCAGGCCCATGATCAGGAACGAGCCGAACTTCGACAGGTCACGCTTCGTCACATAGCCGTAAAGGCTCGTGGCGCCGAACATGGTTGCGGCGATGAAGAAGGTGCGCGCGATGCTCATGCCGGTGAAGACGAGGAACACCGATGCGAGCGAGAGGCCCATGACGGCGCAGAACGCCCAGAAGGTTATCTGTGCCGTGCTGGCCGACATCGTCTGGATCTTGAACGAGAAGAAGAAGACGAAGGCGAGCGGCGCCAGCATCACCACCCACTTGAGCGGCGACGAGAAGATCGGCACGTAGAGCGCCGGCGTCGAGCCGACGATGAAGGCAACGAGGCCGGTGATAACAAGGCCGGCGCCCATGTAGTTGTAGACGCGCAGCATGTGCTGGCGCAGGCCCTCGTCGAAGAGGGCAGCGGACTGCGCCTGTGCGCCGTAGCCAAATCGCTGTTGTACGGGTTCCATCTCATATCTCCTTGTGGAAACGGTTGATCAGTAGAGCGTGCGCGAAAGTTCGCGCGCGGTTTGCGTCAGGTCGTCGGCCTTGCGGCTTTCGGACACCAGGGCATACGCGACGTCGCCGATCTGCCAGTAGGCGGCCTTGGCATTGTCGGCGTGGAACAGCAGGACATGCTGCACGGCAAACGAGCCCGGGCGCACGGCAAAGAGCGAGAGGCGTTCGTTCGCCTCCGGCTGAAGCACCAGCTCGACGCTCGGGCCATAGGCCGAGGGGAAGACCTGCGTATCGAGGACGGTCCAGCCTTTCGGCAGGTCCGGCAGGACGATGGCGGTGGCCGAGCGGATCTCCGCACGGTCGAACGTTTCCGTCTCCGGCTGCGATGCCATCGTGTCGCGCAGAAGCGTCGTCCGGTGGGCGCGCACCGCCTCCTCCACGAAGGCCGGCGGCTGCACCGAGGCGATGACCTCGGTCGCGCCGAAGGGGCCGAAGACGGCATGCGCGACCCAGCCTGCCGCGACGAAGAGCGCGATCGCGGCAGCCCGGCGGAAGACCGCAAGGATGCGGCGGCGTGACAGCGAACGCTCCAGCTGGCGCGCGGCCTCGCGCGTCTCCTGCCGGATCACGGTGCGGTGGTCTGCAAGCGCCAGGCGCAGCTCGTCGCGCACGCGCAGGTCCTTCATGATCTGCGCGGCGACGGCCGGGCGTTCCGACAGATAGGCCTCCACCTCGATGCGCCGTCCGACGGCCAGCTGGTCGTCGACATATGCGTTGAGATCGGCTTCGAGGATGGGGTCATTGCTGGTCATCGCCAGTGCCTCCGACAATCCTGAGATGCGTGACGGTCGCGGACGGGCCGCTTTGTTCGAATGTGCGCAGGCGTTCGCGCGCCCGGGCAACGCGTGACATCAGCGTTCCCACGGGAATGCCGAGGGCGGTCGCCGCTTCCTGGTAGGAAAGCTCCTCGATGGCGACGAGGTGCAGGGCCGCGCGTTGCTCTTCGGGAAGCGTGAAGAAGGCGTTGCGCAGCTGCGTGAGGCGCACCGAATGATCCTGATTGGCCGGTATCGCAGTCTCTGCGATTTCGGCCGCGCCATCGTGGCGGCGCTGCATCGATCGGCGCTGGCGCAAGCGGTCCACATGCGCATTGTGCAGGATCGACATCAGCCAGTTGCGGACATTCGCGCCGGTGCGGAACGTGCCCTGCCGTTCATAGGCCTTCACCAGCGCGTCGTGCACGAGGTCCTCGGCATCATCCGGATTGCGGACGAGCGAAAGTGCGTAGCGCCTGAGCGCCGCAAGCTGTCCGATCACGTTGAAGCCGGGTGTCTTTGCGTTCATGCCCCAATATACGAGAGCCGCGCGGCTTCCATTCCATCGGCTGCCAAAAAAAATCAGAGCCAGTGGAGAACGATGGCGGCGAGCAGGAGGTAGCGGCCGAACTTGGCGATGGAGACGACGAGCAGGAAACGAAAAAACGGCTCGCGCATGATGCCGGCCGCGACAGTCAGGGGATCGCCGATGATCGGTGCCCAGCTGAGAAGCAGGCTCCACCAGCCGTATTTGCGATACCAGTTGCCGGCGCGCTCGAGGCTTGCGGCGTTGACCGGAAACCAGCGCGCATGGCGGTATCGCTCGATGCCACGGCCAAGCAGCCAGTTGACGACAGAGCCGAGCACGTTGCCCGTTCCCGCGACGATGATCAAAAGGCTGGGTGAATGGCTGCCGGCGGCAAGAAGGCCGACGAGCACCGCTTCGGATTGTGCCGGAAGGATGGTGGCGGCGATGAAGGCGGCCAGGAAAAGGCCGCCATAGGCCGCAAGCGCGCTCATCCGGGCATCTCCGTCATACCGCTCTCCATCCGCGCGCCGGAATGCGCGCGTGCCTCCGATAAACGGTACGGCCGGCCTAGGAAAGGGCGTGACAAGTCTTTATCGCGGTATGGGCGGCCGGTCCGGCCTTTGCATTCGTGCTCAGCAGAGGGCGGACCGGTTCATCAGCATGATGTCGTTCGACGTCAGCATGATGCGGGACGGTTCGTCGATCTCGTTCAGCACGGCCCGCAGTGCCGTATCGAGGCAATATTCGACGGCCTCGACGTCGAGGCCTTTGGCGGTCTCCACGGCGAAGGCGAGCATTCGCGCCAGCGCCATCAGTTCCGCGCTGCGGTCTTCCATTTCGATCGTATCGATTTTCATATGTGCTGGCCCCCGCCGCGTCGAACTTTACCCCTGCCTGTGAGTATAGGCGTGGCGACCGGCTTTGGCGCGTGACTCCGGCGTGACACACGCGGAATGCGAAATTGTATGACGAAAGCGGTTTAAGATTGATCTGCCGCCATACGCCACAGCGACGTGGCGCGGAACACCCAATCACCGCGTTTTTCGGCCTTCTCGCCCGCCCAAAGTGTCATTTTCCGCACCAGCGCCAGGGCGTCCGCGCGTTTCTGGTTCACGGTCCGCTCGGTCAGGAGTTGTGTCGTTGCCGTCCACGACATCCCGTTTTCACGCGCCTTGAGGATCGCGGACCATGTGCGGTCCTTGTAGAAAATCCGGCGCGCGGCGTCGCGAAGGTTTGCAACCTCAGGCCCGGCGATCGTTCGATCCGCCTCCAGCCGGTCGAGCGTCGCATCGACATTGACGAGCGGGAGGGAAAGCGCGGGATATCCGAGTTCCGCCGGGCCATGCAGAAGCGCGACATCGGCATCGTCCAACCGGCGTCCGCTCGCATAATCCTCGTAGATCCGTCCTATGCCCACCATGCCGAAGGCAGCGCATTCGGCGGCGCGCAGGGCGCCCATGCTGGCTGAGCCGAAGACGGCAACGCCTTCCTGCAAGGCATACAGGATTTCCTTGTGCCAGACGGGCGCGACATGTTCGAAGCCGCCGTCGATGATGCCGATTGCCGTTGCGCCGGCGCGCACGGCCGCCAGAACGTCGCCGTGAACGGCAGGCGGGCGGACCTCCATGACGTCGCCGCAGAGCTTGGCCGCATCCGGCAGGCTGGGGCCGGCGAAGAGGATTTTCATGATGGTGCAAAGGCCATGCGGGACAGCGCCCGGACGCCGATGCTCTGGCGTCTCGCACCTTCCGGGCTCTCGAGGCCCGGCACGACGACCTTGACGACGGAGATCGGCAAGGCGGGATCGCCGAGCGGCACGGCGATGATGGGCGCGATTTGCGCCGCGGCAAGCTTTTCCAGAACCCAGTCGAGCAGCGCTGCGGCGTCGCCCTCCGGCGCGGCGTAATGGGTGGGCGCCCCCGGCGCGGCGTCGAACAGGGCGAGCGTTTCGGCGGCCAGCGGCCGGTTGAACGTTTCCGCGAACAGATCGTCGCGTGCGCCGCTGATATAGGTAAGGCGTGATTGCGCGACTTCGGTAAGCGCGCGGATCGCGGCTCGGGTCGAGACGGGATGCGTGCCGTAACCGATCGTCACATCATGAAAGAGCGGCTGCCTTTTGCCGGTGAGCCCGGCATTGCCAAGCACGGCAGCATAGGTGGGAATGCCGAGGTCGCTGGTCACGTCGAACAGCCGCAAGGCCAGCCCCGCCTGGTGAAAACGGCTGATAAGGTCGTCGATGACGGGATCGGCGAAAGCGGCAGGATCGATGGCGGTCGACAGGCGTTTTTCCCGCGGCAGCAGGCGCCACAGGCGATCGGCATCGCGCTCGACGCGTTCGAGCAGGCCGTGTAGCACCGCCTCCGTTTCCGAGTTGCCCGACGCCAGGCCATCGGAGGATTGCCAGAAGCGCGGTGTGAAGTCGGTCCTGTCCAGGCAGACTGCTTCCTTCGGAACCCAGATACGCTCGCCGGTCACGACATCGCGGCCTGCGAGCCAGTCCAGCGTTTCGTCCTCGCTCAGGAACGGTCGACCGGTCGAGATGAAGATATCGAGCGGCAGGCAGGTTTCACCCGCCTCGGCGAAATCCCGCCGCGCGGCGAAGCGGCTGGGCGCGAGCGGCTCGCCTGCGATCGCCCGTTCCAGCGCCTCCATGGCGGCGGACACTTTCGCATCGATATCGGAAATGCCCTTGCCCTGATTGATGACGATCGAGCGGGCGTTCGGGTTCACGGCATTCCAGACGGGGATGCCGAGGTGGTCTAGCCCCGTGAGGCGGGAGATGCGGGTGATGCCGAACCGAGGCAGCAAGGCCTCGATCCGGCTCCAGGTCTGTTCGGGGCCGCAGATGCGGTCCGAATAATGCGGCACCGGCTTAGTTGTCCAGGAAACCGCCGGAAACGTCGAGGAAGCCGCCGGAAACGGAATCGGCCGACTTGGCGAGCGCTGCGAGATTGACGCCCTTGACGACGACGGCGCCGGCCTTGCGCAGATCGTCGGCCGCCTTCAGGTCGCCGGTTGCGGGCGACGTGATCTTGGATACGGTTCCGGCATCGAGATCCGCAATCCAGAGACCGGCGTCACCTTCCACGCCGAGTACAACGATTTTAGCCATTTAAATCTTTCCTTTTCACTTGGTGATAAACGCCTACTTGAAACCTGCTTTTTTCAAGCCCTCGCGGTAGTGCTGCCGGTGCCATTCTTCCTTGATCGGCACCACCGCCATCCAGGCATCGAAATCGAAATTCGGATTGATGTCATAGGTACGCCGAACGAAGAGCCGCGCCTTCTTGATGTCGCCGAGCATGGCCCAGCAGGCAGCCGAAAGCCGGTGTACCGGATCCTTGTCCTTCATCTGTGAAATATAGGCGAGCGCCTCCTCATACCGTCCGAGCGAATAGGCGGCGCCCGCGGCCGTCCAGAAATATTCGTCGGGCGGGAGAGGATTGAGTTCGATCGCGTGCTCGATCTTCTTCAACCCGTCATCCGGCCGCGAAGCCTGGACAAGCGTGTCGGCATAACTCGCGATGACATTGGCATAATGCGGGCTGAGCGCCTCGGCGCGGTCCAGATAGTGCGCGCTTTCATCGAACTGCCGGGAATAGAGTTTGACGACGCCGAGTTCACGGTATCCGGATGGCAGACGGTCATCGGCTTGAATGGCATCCTGCGCGTGCATTTCGGCCTGATGGAGAAGCGCCTCGTCGCCCCGGGCCGTCACCAGCCATTCGAGGAAGAAGCTGCGGGCAAGGCCGCTCAGCGCGGGCGCAAAGCCGGATTGCAATTGCAGGGCGTCGCGAAAGCTCTTGCGGGCGCGACGGATATCCCGCAGGTCGAGGTTTTTCAGCTGACCCTGGCCGAGCAGGAAGTTGCGATAGGCATTCGCATCGCCCTCGTAGTCGTTGCGCACCAGTTCGTTGTCCTCGATCCCCGTGGCGATTGCGCCGGCGATCCGGTGGGCGATCATCTGGCGCGACCGCAGGAGGCCATCCGATGACAGCGGGAATCGTTCGGCCCAGATCACCTCGTCGCTGCCGAAGAAGATCAACTGGGCAAAGAGCGTGTGGCCGGCCCCTTCGTCCCGCAACCGGGTCTCGAGGATGTAGCTGATCTTGTGGCGCTCATAGGTCGCCGCGCGATCCGTCTGGCCGGCAATCTGTGCGGCCGTGTGCGGCGCGATAATCGATATGGACCGCAACGCGCAAAGCCCGATCGTCACATCCTCGATGAGGGCTTCGGAAAACCCGGTGGCCGCGCGCGACGAGTGGTTCGTGGCAGGCGGCAGCAGGACGATGCGCGGCGGGTTCTGGCGGGCCGGCACCACCTCGATATGGTCCTGAACGGGCAAACAAGCGGAGGGCTGCTGCACAGTCATGATGGCAGGGCGCGTAACGACGCGGCCTGTCAGGACGCTGCGGACCTCATCGTCGTCGGGATTCGTTTCCAGCAGCCGCAACGCCGCGGCGGACCGAACCTGACGCGGGGCATCGGCCTGCTGCCGGCTTCTATCGAGCAAGGCGTCTCGCAGCAGGGCCATGTGGGAGGCCCTTTGCAGGGCAATCCACTTGGCCAGGGTCTGCGTGACCGGCCGAATGTTTTTCAGGAAGTCTTCGGTGAGCCGTTCGGCAAGCAGCGTGAGCGGGGCATTGCCGTCTATCGCATCGAGATCGCTCTCGATGGCTTCTGGGCCGCGCGCGATCGTGCCATCGGTAATCGTGAGGAAGCTGCGCGCAAGTTCGCGCTGGCGCTTCTGCACGCGCGATAGAGTCTGCCGCAGGCTCGCATAGGCGGCAGCCGGATTGGTGTCGTCCCAGAACAGGGCGGCAGCGTCGGCCCGCGGTATGTCCGGCAGGCCGCGCGCTGTAAGATAGCTCAGGATCAGCAGCGCCTTTTCCGGGAAGACGATATCCTCACCGCTCTCATCGAGCAGGCGTAGATGGCCAAGCGTCTTCAGCCGGGCCGGCATGCGGCAATCAGATCCGCTGTTCCGGCGCGGTCTCCGTGCGTTCGCCCGACAGTTCGCTGGCCTTGGAAAGCGCGGTGGCGAGCGAGATGATCGACTTGCGCACGCCTGCGTCCTCGATCTTCAGGAAGGCGCGGTTGAGGTCGAGGCCCTCCTTCGACGAGACGAAGGTGGAGACGTCACCGGTATCGTGGCCGGCGCCCGTGGTCGCACCCGCAGTGTCGTCATCCTGGAAGAAGAAGCTCGGCGGCACACGGAAGACATCCGAAATGGCCTGGAGACGGCTGGCGCTGATGCGGTTCGTGCCCTTCTCGTACTTCTGCACCTGCTGGAACGTCACGCCGAGGCGGTCTGCAAGGGCTTCCTGGCTCATGCCGACCATCAGGCGGCGCAGGCGTACACGGGACCCGACGAACACGTCGATCGGATTGGGGGTCTTCTTGTTCATGAGAGCTTTCTCCACCGTGATCATGCCCCGGGGCATGTCGTGGTCATAATAATCCAGACCACTCTGCTTGAATCGCCCGGCCGATGCAACTGTTACAAGGTAATTTCATCGCTACCGTAACGTGAGGCGGCGTGTCCTCTAGATGTCGTAACTGTGTGGCGCGCTCAAGGATGCAATGAACTTCTTCGTGCGTTCCTGTTGCGGCGTCGAGAAGATGCCGCGCGGCCCGCCCTGTTCCACCACGACGCCCCCATCGAGGAAAACCACCGTGTCGGCCACCCGCGAGGCAAGGCGCAGGTCATGGGTGGCCATCACCATCGTCGTGCCTTCGCGCGCAAGGCGGCTCAGGACCTCGACCACCTCTTCGGCGAGCTCGGGATCGAGCGCCGAGGTGGGTTCGTCGCAGAGCAGGACGCGGGGCGATGGCGCAAGCGCACGCGCAATCGCCACGCGCTGTTGCTGGCCGCCGGAAAGCGTTGCCGGCCATGCATCCGCCTTGTGTGCCATGCCGACCTTTTCCAGGAGTTCCATCGCGCGGGCGCGGGCCTTGTCGGCCGGCCATTTCAATACGGTGACGAGACCTTCCATGACATTGCCGATGGCGGTCTGGTGCGGGAAGAGCTGGAAGTTCTGGAACACCATGCCGGTCTGGCGGCGCAGCTTCTGGATGGCATCCCAGCCCACCGGTTTTCCGGGGACGAAATCGATCTTCTCGGTGCCGAGGCGGATCGAACCCGAAGTCGGGATTTCCAAGAGGTTGATGCAGCGCAGCAGCGTGCTCTTGCCGCCGCCCGAGGGTCCCACCAGGGCCGTCACGCTGCCTTCGGCCAGCTGAAGGCTGATGTCGCGCAGGACAAGGTTGTCGCCGAAGCGCTTTTCGATGTGTTCGAGTTCGATCATGTCCTGGCCTCCAGGAAGCCGCCATAGCGGGCGAAACGCTTCTCCAGCCGCACTTGCAGCGCCGAAAGAACCGAGCTCAGCGCCAGATAGATCAGGGCTGCCTCGATATAGAGGATCAGCGGCTCATAGGTGGTGGCGACGATGCGCTGCGCCGTCTGGAAGAGCTCCGGCACGGTGACGGCGGCGGCGAGAGACGTATCCTTCACCAGCGAGATGAAGGTGTTGGATAGCGGCGGCACGGCGACGCGGCCCGCCTGCGGCAGGATCGTGCGGCGCATGGCCTGCGACCACGTCATGCCGATCGAATAGGCCGCCTCCCACTGACCGCGCGGTACGGAGGAAATGACGGCGCGGATGATCTCGGAGGTGTAGGCGCCGACATTCAGGGTGAAGCCGATGAGTGCGGCGGGGAAGGCATCGAGCAGGATGCCGATGCTCGGCAGGCCGTAGAAAATGACGAAGAGCTGCACCAGAAGCGGCGTGCCGCGAAACACCCAGACATAGAAGCGGGCGATGTCGGAGAAGGGGCGTGGCGCAAAGAGCCGGACGACGGCCGTCAGCAGGCCGAGCGCCAGGCCGAGCACGAAGGAAAGAAGGGTGAGCGGAATGGTGAAGACGAGCGCGGCCCAGAGCAGGGGCGCAAGCGAGTCCAGCATCAGTTGAAGCCACGGCGGCACGGCGAAACCTCCGGAAATGCGACTGGCCGGGGGAAATCCCCGGCCAGTCGGAACGCCTATCTATATGCGAGGAAAGGACCGCCGCGAAGCGGCCTGGGCAGAATTACTTGGAGACGTCCTGACCGAAATACTTGTCGGAGATCGTCTTGTAGGTGCCGTCGGCCTTGATATCGGCCAGCGCCTTGTTGATCGCCTCGAGCAGTTCCGGCTCGCCCTTGCGGATGATCACGCCGGAATAATCGGCATCGGCCTGCTCGGCGACGACCTTCACATTCGCGTCGGGCTTGTGCTTCTTGAAGTCGAGGAAGGACAGGCTGTCGTTGATCGTCGCGTCGGCGCGGCCGGTCAGCACGAGCTGGATGGATTGGTCGAAACCGTCGGTGCCGACGAGTTCCGCGCCGGCACCTTCAGCGATCTTGCCGAAGTTGCTGGTCAGCGACTGGGCGGACTTCTTGCCCTTGAGGTCGGCGAAGCCCTTGATGCTGTCGTCGTCGCCACGAACGATCAGAACGGCCTTGGAGGCGATGTAGGGCTCGGAGAAATCGTATTTCTGCTTGCGCGCCTCGGTGATGCCGACCTGGTTGATCACGGCGTCGTAGCGGTTGGCGTCGAGGCCGGCGATCAGGCCGTCCCATTTGCCTTCGAGGAACTCGGCCTTCACGCCGAGCTTCTTGGCGATGGCTTCGCCGATCTCGACGTCGAAGCCGACCAGCTTGCCGTCCGTATCATGGTAGGTAAAGGGCGCGTAGGTGCCTTCGGTGCCGATCTTCAGCGCGCCGGCCGACTGGATGGCGGCCAGATTTTCGCCGGCATGGGCCGGGGCCAGGACGGCCGCCTGAAGGGCTGCGGCGGCGGCAAGTGTCTTCAACCAGTTCATCTCGGGACTCCGTTTCTGGCTTGGATGTTCGATGGGCGATCAATCGCAGAAAACATTGCAAAGCGATGGGCAGAAAACTGCGAATAGTTTCGGCAAATGCAAATATTTTTCTCATTCCCTGTCGCGCGCAACTCTTTTCGGACGGCGCGGAGAAACGAGATATGGGCTCTGCGTTTGCCGTTTCCAGGGTGGTCGCAGACGATGGGCCCGGTCCGCTTTCATCCTCAAAGGGCTACAGGATTGTCGAGGAGAGGCTGACGGATGCCATTTCCAGCGCGCCGAAGGCGGACTATACCAAGGTTCTGATCGGTGCGGCGTTCAACACAGCGCGATGAGCCGAAACGTATGGGAGACCGCATGGCCGAGGGCCGCCTGCCGCATATCGTTCTCTTTTCCGGCGGCACGGCCTGCCGCTCGACCAACCTTGCGCTCTGTTCCAAGCCGGTGCGGCTGACGCGCATCGTGCCCGCCTGGGATAGCGGCGGCAGTTCCAAGGTCATCCGCGAAAGCCTCGGCCTCCTTGCTGTCGGTGATATCAGGCAGGCGCTGATCACCATGGCCTATGGCGAGGGGCGATCCGGCGACGTGGTGAAGCTTTGCAATGCGCGGCTTACCACCGGTGCGCTGGAGGACGCCCGCACCGAGTTCGCCCTTTATGCGGAGGGGCGGCACCCGCTGCTGGAGCGAATGGAGCCCGGCCTGCGGGGTGCGATCCTGAACTATCTGCGCACGTTCCAGTCCGCAGTCGGCGATGACTTCGACCTGCGCAATGGCAGCATCGGCAACTTCATCCTGACCGGGGCGCATCTTGCCCATAACCGCGATATCAACACGGCCATCTTCGTGTTCCGCAAGCTCTGCGACATTACGGGCCATGTCTGGCCGTCGACGGTTTCGCCGGGTGTCACGCTTTCGGCCCGGCTCAAGGACGGCAGGGTGGTCGACGGGCAGCATCGCGTGACAGCGCTGACCGATGAAGAAGGCGCGGCGGGCATCCGCGAGATCGTGCTATCGGCGGGAGACGATGGCGCGCCGGCCAATGACGCGGTGATCGAGAGCATCGAAAGCGCTGACGCCATCGTCTTCGGGCCGGGCAGCTTTTTCACGAGCGTGCTTCCGCATTTCCTGGTGGACGGTATCGTTGCGGCCATCGTCCGCAATGTACATGCAAGACGCATCTTCATCGGCAACATCCTGCAATGTCGCGAGACGCGTGGAATGGACCTGGCGCGCATGCTGGATGTGACGGCGCAGGTGTGGCACGCGCAGGGCGGCTCGGAGATGCGCCTCTTCACACATGTGCTGGCGAACCGCCAGTTGCTGCCCTTCGAAAAGAGCGCGGGCGCCTTCGCCTATCTCGGCAACGGCGCGCTGGAGGAGACCTGCGCGCGGCTGGGCGCGGAGGCGGTTGTAGGGGAATTCGAGGACGCCTGGCAGCGGGGCCAGCACGATGGAAGCGTGGTTGCCGATACGCTCATTTCACTTCTGCCGAGCCAGGCAGTTGCATCACCGGCGAGCGCCTGATTTTCCTTTTGTTTGGAAGGTTGCACAAACATTCGTCCGAACGTTCCGGAGCGGTCTGTTTTTTGTCATTTGCTGCCATATATGGAATGCTTTGCCGGGACGGGCATTCCCGAACGTGATGAAAATGCCGTCACGGGTTTTTGCAATACGGAGAGGTTTCACATGCGCCCAGTCGTCAAGTTCATCGGAGCAGCTTTCGCCCTCAGCCTTACGGCCGGTGCAGTAAACGCCCAGGTCGTCGTCTCGTCGAAGATCGACACGGAAGGCGGCGTTCTCGGAAACATCATCCTTGCCGTTCTGAATGCCAACGGCATCCAGACGACGGATCGCGTTCAGCTGGGCGCGACGCCCGTCGTGCGGCAGGCGATCACCGCCGGCGAGATCGACATCTATCCGGAATATACCGGCAATGCCGCCTTCTTTTTCGAGAAGGCGGACGACCCGGCGTGGAAGGATGCGAGCAAGGCCTACGAGCTCGCCAAAACGCTCGATTTCGATGCCAACAAGATCGTCTGGCTGACGCCTTCGCCGGCCAACAACACCTGGGCGATCGCGCTGCGCAAGGATGTTGCCGAGCCCAACAAGCTCGCGACCATGACGGATTTCGGCAAATACGTTGCCGACGGTGGCAAGATCGTGCTGGCGGCGTCCTCCGAATTCGTGAACTCCGCCGCGGCGCTGCCGGCCTTCCAGACGACGTACAGCTTCACGCTGAAGCCGGATCAGCTCATCACGCTTTCGGGCGGTGACACGGCCGCGACCATCGCCGCGGCTGCCAACCAGACGAACGGTGCCAACGCCGCCATGGTCTATGGCACCGACGGCGGCATCGCACCCTCGGGCCTCGTCGTTCTCGAGGACGACAAGGGCGTGCAGCCGGTCTACCAGCCGGCACCGATCATCCGTGAGGAGGTGCTGAAGGCCAACCCGCAGATCGAGGAGCTGCTGAAGCCTGTCTTCGAGAAGCTCGATCTCGTAACATTGCAGGACCTTAATGGGCGCGTGCAGGTCGGCGGCGAGCCGGCCAAGGCGGTTGCCGAGGACTTCCTGAAGAAGAACGGCTTCATCAAGTAATCCGACTTGCCCTCCGCCCGCCCGGGCGGAGGGCCTATCCGAAAGGGGCGCATGGGGTTCAGGATCGACAAGCTCGGCGTGGTGATCGCCGCATTGCTGGCCTATGGCGGCTTTCTGGCGCCCTTCGCTAATTTCCGCGCAAACCGTATCGTGCCGGGCGAGGCGCGGTGGATTATCGAGGCGCTGCCGGCGGGCTACGGCGCGGCGCTACTTGCCTTCATCGCGGTTGCCATCGCTCTCATCATCCTGAAAACCCCGACGCTTTTCCGGCTGGTGCTCGGCCTTGTCGCGCTGCTTGCCCTGGCCGTCCTCATCGGCGTCTCCGCCGGGCATCTGACGCCGCCCGAGAACACCTATGCCCGTGTCTCGCCGGCCTCCGGCTTCTGGTTGTCGAGCTTCGCTTTCGCGTTGCTGACGGCCGATGCGCTGGCGCGGCTGCGGCTTTCGCCGCTCGCCCGGATCGCGCTGCTGCTGGCCGTCGCCGCCACGGTCGCGGGCCTTCTCGTGTCCGGCATCTGGGACGGGCTTTCGATCCTCAAGGAATACGGCAGCCGGGCCGAGACCTTCTGGCTGGAGGCGGGGCGTCACGTCGTTCTGGCGCTTGGCTCGCTTGCGGCGGCGTGCCTCGTCGGCCTTCCGCTCGGCATTCTCTGCCACCGCGTTCCCTCGCTGCGCGCCGGCGTGCTGAACGGGCTGAATATCATCCAGACGATCCCGTCCATCGCGCTTTTCGGCCTGTTGATCGCGCCGCTCGGCTGGATCGCGCTCAACGTGCCGGGAGCCTCTGCACTCGGCATCCGCGGCATCGGCGCCGCTCCGGCCTTCGTGGCGCTTTTCCTCTACTCGCTGCTTCCCGTCGTCGCCAACACGGTGGTCGGTCTTGCCGGCGTGCCGCGTGACGCCAACGATGCTGCCCGCGGTATCGGCATGACAGACCGCCAGCGGCTTTTCGGGGTGGAGCTGCCGCTGGCTTTCCCTGTCATTCTCACCGGCATCCGCATCGTGCTTGTCCAGAACATAGGCCTCGCGACCATCGCGGCGCTTATCGGCGGCGGCGGTTTCGGTGTCTTCGTCTTCCAGGGCATCGGCCAGACCGCCATGGATCTCGTGCTGCTCGGCGCGGTGCCGACCGTGGCGCTCGCCTTCGCCGCCGCCGTGGTGCTCGATGCGGCGACCGAACGTTCCAATTCCAAACGCGGCAGGGCGGCATGATCGAGATCGAGAACATCACCAAGCGCTACGGCGACAACACGGTCGTCGACACTGTCTCGATGACGGTCGAGCCGCGCACGATTACCGTCATCGTCGGCACGTCCGGCTCCGGCAAGACGACGCTGATGCGCATGATCAACCGCCTCGTCGAACCGAGCGAGGGCATGATCCGCATCGACGGCGCGGACAATCGCTCGATCCCCGGCTACGAACTGCGCCGCCACATCGGTTACGCGATCCAGGGCCACGGCCTGTTCCCGCATCGCACGGTCGCCGAAAACATCGCGACGGTTCCGACACTGCTCGGCTGGGACAAGAAGCGCATCGCCGCCAAGGTCGAGGAGCTGCTGACGCTGTTCCAGCTCGATCCCGCCGCCTTCGGCCCGCGGTATCCGCATGAGCTCTCGGGCGGTCAGCAGCAGCGGGTCGGCGTGGCGCGTGCGCTCGCCGCCGAGCCGAACATCCTCCTGATGGACGAACCCTTCGGTGCGCTCGACCCTGTCATTCGCGCCAAGGCGCAGGACGATCTTCTGGCGATCCAGAAGCATTTCGGCACCACCATCGTTCTCGTCACTCACGACATGGAGGAGGCGTTCCATCTCGCCGACAAGATCGCCGTGATGGACAAGGGCCGGATCGTGCAGTGCGCGGCGCCG
Source organism: Shinella sp. AETb1-6 (assembly GCF_009826875.1). Lineage (NCBI taxonomy): Bacteria > Pseudomonadati > Pseudomonadota > Alphaproteobacteria > Hyphomicrobiales > Rhizobiaceae > Shinella > Shinella sp. AETb1-6. Next base: position 92,289 of record NZ_WUMM01000016.1, read on the forward strand.
GAGGAGATGCTGGTCAACCCGGCGACGGATTTCGTCGAAACCCTGATCGGCGCCGAGGAGCGGCCGTTCCGGCTGCTGTCCATCGGCACCGCGGCGGATGCCGCCGAGGCGGGCGAGGCGCAAGGCGAGCCGATCGCCGCTTCGGTCAGCCAACGCGAGGCCTTGTCTTCGCTGCTCTGGTCGGGCCGCGAGGCCCTGCCGGTGGTCGGCGCGGATGGCGCCTCGCTCGGGCGTGTCACGCTTGCCGGTCTTGCCCGGCGTGCCGCGAGGCCGCAATGAAGCGGTTCCTGCCCAATCTGCTGCGGCTCGCAGCGCTGATCCTGCTGATTGCCTTTCTGGTGCGGCCGGAACTTTTCGAGCCGTTGCTGAAGCCGCTGGTGCAGGCGAACGCGCCGGCGATCTACAATCAGGGCAGCCTGCTTTCGCTGACCCTGTCGCATCTCGCCACGGTCTTCACCGCAACCTTCGCCGCAACCCTCGTTGCCGTCGGGCTTGCCGTGCTGGTGACGCGACCGGTGGGCGCGGAGTTCCTGCCGCTCTCGCGCAGCCTTGTGAATATCGGCCAGACCTTTCCGCCGGTCGCCGTGCTGGCGTTGGCGGTTCCGATCGTCGGTTTCGGTGAGAAACCGACGCTGATCGCCCTGTTTCTCTATGGCCTGCTGCCGGTCTTCGAGAATGCCATGACTGGTCTTTCCACGCTGCCGAAGGCGATCGTCGAGGCGGCGCGCGGCACGGGCATGACGGCCTGGCAGCAGCTGACGCGGGTGGAACTGCCGCTGGCGCTGCCTGTCATCCTGGCCGGCATTCGCCTTTCCGTGACGATCAGCCTGGCTACCGCCACCATCGGCTCCACGGTCGCGGCAAAGACATTGGGCGAGGTCATCATCGCCGGGCTGCAATCCAACAACCTGGCCTTCGTGCTGCAGGGCGGTGTCGTCGTCGCGGTGCTGGCGGTGCTGATCTACGATGCCTTCTCGGCCGTCGAACGTGCGCTCGCACGCCGGGCTGGTCGGGTCTAGAGCATTTCCAGCCCAAGCGGGATCGCTTCGGCGTCGGACAATGCGGAAACGCTCTAGTCGTCCGTTTCGAGATCGTAGACGAGGATGCCGGCAATACCGCCCTCGGCGGCGGCGACGAGCCGGCCACCGGTCGCTTTGTGCTCCGCGTCATCGAGATAGGTGTCGCGCGAGAAACCGTCGGCGAAATCGACGATGAAGCCGTCGGAAAAGCCTTTGTCCATGCCGTCTTCGGGGCTGACATTGGTGCCGATGTGGACGGCAAGCATGCCCGGCAGGCGGTCCTTCAGGGCATCGATCTCGTTGAACAGTTCCGTCTTGTAGGCGGTGGAGATGGTCGGCTTGAAGCGGATGAAAACGCAGTGGCGTATCATGGTCTTTCCTATCGGATATTGGCGCGCGCTCTGGGGCGTGCATCGTTGCGCTCATGCTGAAAAACCTGGGCCGGCAGCGCCGGCAGGCCTCGAATGATATCGGCACCCTTTTCGCCCACCATGATCGTCGGCGCGTTCGTGTTGCAGGAGGGAACGCGCGGCATGACGGAGCTATCGCAGACGCGCAGGCCGTCAAGCCCATGGACCTTCAAGTCGAGCCCGACGACGGCATCTGCACCCGTGCCCATCTTGCAGGTGCCGACCGGATGGTGGTCCGTCTTGGCATTTGCGCAGCCGTAATCGAAGAGGTCTTCGTCGGTGACGAATCTCGGCCCCGGCAACCGTTCCGCCATGACGAAGGGTTTCAGCGCAGCCTGCTGCATGATCTCGCGGGCGATCTTCAGGCCCTCGATCGACATTTTGCGATCGTGCGGGTCTTCCCAGTAGTTCGGGTCGATCAGCGGTGCGGCGGCGGGATCGGCCGAGGCGAGCCGCACGGTGCCGCGGGAGCGGGGATGCAGGTAGGCCGAGTTCAAGGTCACGCCGGCATTCTTCAGCTTTTCGACGCCGGCCTCGATGCCGGAGCCGAGGCCGAGATGGAACTGGATATCCGGCGAGCGCGCCTCAGGATCGGCATACCAGAAGCCGCCGGTCTCGAAGAGCGACGAGGCGACGGGTCCGGAGCGGAACAGCACATATTGCAGGCCGGCCCAGAGCGTACGGTGCAGCCTGGCCACGCCGTCATAGGTGTGGTCGCCGGTGCATTCGCAGATGACGAAGAGATCGAGATGGTCCTGCATGTTGGAGCCAACGCCCGGCAGGTCGTGCTTCACTTGAACGCCGACCGCGCGGAGATGGTCCGCCGGGCCGATGCCGGATTGCTGCAGCAGTTTCGGCGAGCCGATGGCACCTGACGAGACGAGCACTTCGCGTTCCGCCCGGATCGTCTCCACGCGGTTACCCGTCACCACCTCGACGCCGACGGCGCGCGTGCCCTCGAGCACGATACGGGCGACGCGGGCACCGGTGCGGATCGTCAGGTTGCGGCGATCCTTGATCGGCGAGAGGTAGGAAAGCGACGCGGAGGAGCGGCGGCGGTTGCGCTGGGTGAGCTGGTAGAAGCCGACGCCGGCCTGCTGGCGGCCGTTAAAATCGTGGTTGTAGGGAATGCCGAGTTCCTGGCCGGCGCGGATATAGGCGTCGCAGATCGGCAGCGCCGAGACCGGCATGGAGACGCCGAGCGGCCCGCCATAGGCATGGTAGTCGTCGGCGAAGCGCTGGTTGTCCTCGGCACGTTTGAAATAGGGCAGGATTTCCCGGTAGCTCCAGCCCTCGCAGCCGTCTTCGCTGGCCCAGAGATCGTAATCGGCGGCGTTGCCACGGGTATAGAGCTGCGCGTTGATCGAGGAGCCGCCACCGATGACCTTCGCCTGCGTATAGCGCAGGACCCGGCCCTTCATGTGCTTCTGCGGCACGGTCTCCCAGCCCCAGCTGGCGACGCCCTTGGTCATCTTGGCGAAGCCGGCCGGCATGTGGAACAGCGGGTTCCAGTCGCCGCCGCCGGCTTCGAGCAGGAGCACGCGAACGCTCGGATCCTCGGAAAGCCGGTTCGCCAGAACGCAGCCCGCCGGGCCGGCACCGGTGATGATGTAGTCGTAGGTCATGCGTCAATCCTCAGAATGGTTCATCGCGGTGCCGGGAGAGACGCCCCTCATCCGCCTGCCGGCACCTTCTCCCCGCAAGCGGGGCGAAAGAAATATGTCGCGCCCTCTCGTCTCCCTCGTCCGCTTGCGGGGAGAGGGCGGGGTGAGGGGTAACCCCGCGTGCTTACAGCCGGCCGATCGACAGCCCGCCGTCGAGATTGATCACCGAGCCGGTGGCGAAGGCGAATTTGCCGGATGCCAGCGCTGCTGCCGCGGAGCCGACATCGTCCGGCTCGCCCCAGCGCTTCATCGGCACCAGGCCGCCTTCGATGAGCGCGTCGTATTTGGCGGAGACGCCTGATGTCATCTCGGAGCGGATGATGCCGGGGCGGATTTCGAAGACCGAAATGCCGGTATCCGCGAGCCGCAGCGCCAACCCCTGGCTGAAGGCGGCGAGGCCTGCCTTCGTCATGCAGTAATCGAGCCGTTCGGGAGAGGTCAGGCCGGCCGAGACGGAGGTGATGTTGATGATCGAACGGGGGCCGGCGGCCCGTTTGGAGCCTAGCATCGTCTTCAGCACGGCCTGGGTGAAGAAGACGGTGCCGCGCAGGTTGGTCGAGACGATCGTGTCGAAGTGATCCGGGGAAAGATCGAGGAAATCGCCGCGCACGACGGAGGCGATGCCGGCATTGTTGACGAGGCAGGCAATCGCGCCGAGCCGGTCTTCAATGGCAGCGACAGTCGCCGCATGGCCGGAGAGATCGGCAAGGTCGCCCTTGAGGTAGATCGCACGGGCGCCGAGTGTGGCAAGGCCGGCGATCACGTTGTCCGTCGTCACATCGCCATCGCCGATGCCCGTTATGGCAATGTCGAAGCCTTCGGATGCCAGGGCCTGGGCGATGCCGAGGCCGATGCCGCGGCGGCCGCCGGTGACGATGGCGACGGGACGGTCCGGGGTCGTCATGCGGCCAGATCCCTCGATTGGATGTGATCGGCGACACGCAGGGCCTGTGCGGCGACCGTCAGCGCCGGGTTCACCGCCGCCGAGGTCGGCAGGTAGGAGGCATCCACCACAAAGAGGTTCGGATGGTCATGGGCGCGGCACCAGATGTCGAGAGGGGCCGTCGCCGGGTCATTTCCGATGCGCACCGTGCCGCATTGATGCGAGGGCGTGCGCTTGTCGAAGGCGCGGGCGAGCACTATGGGGAAGCCGGCCTGCTTCAGCGCGGTCTTCAGTTTGGTCACAAGGTCGAGATGGGCCTGCCAGTTGGTCCGCGTCCATTTCATGACGATCTTCTCGCCATCGACCGTGATGCGGCTTTCGGGATGCGGCAGATCCTCGCTCATCGCGTAGAAATCGATGGCACGGGCGGCGACCTGCTCCAGCAGCCATTCCGGCGCGGAGGGCAGGTTGGCTTTCAGGATTTTGCCCGACACGCGGCCGAGGAGCTGGACATTGCCGAGCGGCGGGCCGCCGTTGCCATCCGAAAGGTAATAGTCGTTGAAGCCGAAGCTCTTCTGATAGACGGAGGTGTTTCGATAGAACGGAGAAACGCCGATCACGGCGCTCGAATTGTGGTTCATGAAGTTGCGGCCGACCTGGTCGGAGCTGTTGGCAAGCCCCTTCGGGAAGGCCTCCGAGGCCGAGCGCAGCAGCAGCACGGCGGACTGCACCGCGCCGGCCGACAGGATCACCAGTTTCGGCGAAATGCTCTCTGCCTGATCGCCGCGCATGTAATGCACCGTCGAGATGGTGCGGCCATGCGGGGCGGTGGCAAGCCGCGTCACCCGGCAGTTGGTGCGCAGCTCGACATTGGGATATTTCAGCGCCTCGGCCAGCGCCGTGCTCTCGGCATCCATCTTGCCGTCGTTGCAGTTGGGGTGTGCATCCCATGGCGTCTTCGCCTTGGCGAGCCAGCGGTCGATATCGACGCCGAGCGGCAGCGAATACGGGTGAAGGCCGTTCGCCTTCATTCTCGCGCGTACCTTGGCGATGGCCGGCTCGTCCGGCACGGGCGGAAAGGGATAGGGCGCGGAATGGGGCGGCTCCGTCGGATCTTCGCCCAACGCGCCGCGCACATTGTAGAGTTTTTCCGCGGCGGAATACCACGGCTCCAGCTCGTCATACGGGAATGGCCATGCCGGAGAAACGCCGTCGCGATGGCGCATCTCCTCGAAATCCTCGCGGCGGTAGCGCACCAGGACCGCGCCGTAGAATTTCGAGTTGCCGCCGACATTATAATAGTTGCCGGGATTGAAGGCGGTGCCGTCGGCCTCGTACCACATCTCCTTCGGCCGGAAATGGCCGCGCTGGAAGATCGCACGCTGGTCGCGGTTCTCCGGGCGATCGGGCAGATGGTCGCCCGCCTCCAGAATGACGATCCTGGCGCCCGTCGGGGCCAGGGCGGCGGCCATGGTGGAGCCGCCGATGCCCGATCCGATGATGACGATGTCCGGCTGCGTGGTCATGGTTTTTCTCAGGCGATGCGAAGCTGGCTGGCGGGATCGAAGAACACGGCCTTGTCGAGGTTGAAGGCAAGGCGCGCCGTCTGGCCGGCGGCGATGCGCACGTCGGCGCGAAGCCGCGCGACGATCTCCTTGCCGCCGAGATGGGTGACGGCGAAGGTGTCGGCGCCCGCAGGCTCCACCACCTCGATCAGGCAATCGCCTTCGCCGACGGTACGGGCGTTGCGGTCCGCACCGTCAGGGTCGGTCAGCGCCTCGGGACGGATGCCGAAGATCACGTCCTTGCCCTTGTAGGCGGCAAGTCCGCCCGGGGCGTTCGGCACCGACAATACCAGCGGCTCGGCCTGGTGGCGGGCGAGCGACACGGCCATCCCGGAGCCGTTCTGTTCAATGCGCGCCGAGAGGAGATTCATCGCGGGCGAGCCCATGAAGTCGGCGACGAAGGTGTTGGCCGGATTGTTGTAGATCTCGGCCGGTGAACCGAACTGCTGCAACACACCGTCCTTCAGGACGGCGATCTTGGTGGCGAGCGTCATCGCCTCGATCTGGTCGTGCGTCACGTAGACGATGGTGGTCTTCATGCGATGGTGCAGGCGCTTGATTTCCGTGCGCATGTCGACGCGCAGCTTGGCGTCGAGGTTGGACAGCGGCTCGTCGAACAGGAAGAGCTTGGGATCGCGTACCAGCGCCCGGCCCATGGCGACGCGCTGGCGCTGGCCGCCGGAAAGCTGGCCGGGCTTGCGGTCGAGCAGATGGCCGATCTGCAGCATGTCGGCGACCTGTTTGATGGCCTTGTCGCGCTCCTCCTTCGGCACGCCGCGGATCTCCATGCCGAAGGCGATGTTTCCGCCCACCGTCATGTTCGGATAAAGCGCGTAGGACTGGAACACCATGGCGATGTCGCGCTTGGAGGGATGCAGGCCCGCAACCGAGCGGCCATCGATGGCGATGTCGCCGGAGGTGATGGGCTCCAGGCCGGCGATCGTGTTGAGCAGCGTGGACTTGCCGCAGCCGGAGGGACCCACGAGCACGAGGAAGCCGCCCTGCTCGATCTCCAGATTGATGTCCTTGAGGATTTCCAGCGCACCATAGGACTTGCGCAGATTGCTGATTTTCAGGAACGACATGGGCTATCCTTTCACGGCGCCGGACATCAGGCCGCGCACGAAATAGCGTCCGGAGACGACATAGACGATCAGAGTGGGCAATGCGGCGAGGATCGCGCCCGCGAAATGCACGTTGTATTCCTTCACACCCGTCGAGGACTGGACGAGGTTGTTGAGCGCCACCGTCATCGGCGTGGTGTTTGCGCCCGAGAAGGAGGCGCCGAACAGGAAGTCGTTCCAGATATTGGTGAACTGCCAGATGACCGAGACGACGATGATCGGGCCGGAGGACGGCAGCAGGATGCGGTAGAAGATCTGGAAGAAGCTCGCCCCGTCGATCTGCGCCGCGCGCACCAGTTCGGTCGGGAAATTCTCATAGTAGTTGCGGAAATAGAGCGTCGTGAAGCCGATGCCGTAGATGATGTGCACGAAGGTCAGGCCCCAGATCGAACCGGCGAGGCCCAGCATGCCGAGAATGCGCGCCATCGGAATGAGCACGATCTGGAACGGGATGAAGCAGGACAAAAGCAGCAGGCCGAAGAAGACGTTCGAGCCCTTGAACTGCCACTTGGTCAGCACGTAGCCGTTCAGCGCGCCGATGATGGTGGAGATCGCCACGGCCGGCACGACCATCAATATCGAATTGATGAAGAAGGGACGCAGCCCGGTTGGCTGCACGCCGATCTGCGCCGTCGACCAGGCGGAAATCCACGGCTCGATGGTCCATTGCTGCGGCAGGTTCAACATGCCGCCCTGGCGGATTTCCTCCAGCGGCTTCAGCGAGTTCACCAGCATCACATAGAGCGGCAGCAGGTAATAGACGGCGAACAGGATGAGGGCGGTGTAGATCAGCGCGCGCGTCAGCCTGTTGTGCGAGATGACATTGTCGGGGCTGGAAACGCTCATCGGCCTTTGCCTCCGCGGATTTCGGAATAGAGGTAGGGGATGATGATCGAGAAGATCATGACCAGCATGATGATCGCCGAGGAGGCGCCGATGCCCATCTGGTTGCGGGTGAAGGTGTAGGAATACATGAAGGTCGCCGGCAGTTCGGTCGCCTGGCCGGGGCCGCCGCCGGTGAGCGCCACGACGAGGTCGTAGGCCTTGATGGCGAGGTGGGCGAGCACGACGAAGGCGGACAGGAAGACCGGACGCATCAGCGGAATGATGATGCGGCGGTAGATGGTGGCGGTGGAGGCGCCGTCGATCTGTGCGGCCTTGATGATCTCGTTGTCGACGCCGCGTAGCCCCGCGAGGAACATGGCCATGACGAAGCCGGAGGATTGCCAGACGGCGGCGATGACGACGCAGTAGATCGCGTAGTTGCGGTCCTTGATCCAGTTGAAGGCGAAGCTTTCCCAGCCCCAGAGATGCATGGTGTTCTCAAGCCCGATGCCGGGATCGAGGAACCATTTCCAGGCGGTGCCGGTCACGATGAAGGAGAGCGCCATCGGGTAGAGATAGATCGGGCGCAGGATGCCTTCGGCGCGGATCTTCTGGTCGAGCAGGATGGCGAGCGCCAGCCCGAGCACCGAGCAGATGACGATGTAAAGCGAGGCGAAGATCGCAAGATTGGAAACCGCCCGCCACCAGTGCGGCAGGGCCCAGAGTTTGTAATAGTTGCTCAGCCCCACGAAATTGTAGGACGGCAACATCCTGCTGTCCGTCAGCGACAGGAAGCCCGTATAGGCGATGAAGCCGTAGACGAAGACGAGCACGATGAGGAAACTGGGTGCCAGCACGAGCTTCGGCAAAAGCTCCTGCAGCCGGCTTCGGCTATCCATGGTCGATACCACCGTTGAAAATCGTGTTGCAGGGCGGCGCGTGGCCGCCTCGTATGGAATTCGACGTCGCCTTTCTCTCCTTCTCCCCAGCGGGGAGAAGGTGGCCCGAAGGGTCGGATGAGGGGGCTCCGACGGTTCGTTTGCGCGCCGTGCCCCGCCCCCCCCGGG
>NZ_WUMM01000017.1:0-96667 GCF_009826875.1 Shinella sp. AETb1-6
GATGGGCCGCGCTTTGCGGTGCCCATCCGGCTGCCGCCCCCCGTCAGTTGAACGACGGCGGGCTTGAGAGGTCGGTGGCGGGTTTCTGTCCGGTGCCTTGCTGGCCGCCTTCGGCCGGCTGCTGCGCGCCGCCGCCGTCCAGCGGGTTGCCGGCGGGCAGTTGCAGGCCGCCGGGCAAGCCGAGGCCGCCGCCATTGTCCGGCAGGCCGAGACCGCCGCCGCCGAAGCCGGGGACCTCGATCTTGATCGTGGCGGGATCGACGCCGCTGCCATCACCCTTGTAGTGCATGACCATGCCCGGGAACATGATTGTGAGGCCGACCATCAGGATCTGGATGCCGACGAAGGGGACCGCGCCCCAGTAGATCTGGCCCGTGGTGACCGGCTCCATGCGCTTGCCGGTGACCTTGTCGAGATAGGGTATCTTGGCGGCGACCGAGCGGAGGTAGAAGAGCGCGAAGCCGAAGGGCGGATGCATGAAGCTCGTCTGCATGTTGATGCCGAGCAGCACGCCGAACCAGATGAGGTCGATGCCGAGCCTGTCGGCGGCGGGTGCGAGCAGCGGCACGATGATGAAGGCGAGCTCGAAGAAATCGAGGAAGAACGCCAGGAAGAAGACCAGAACGTTCACCGCGATCAGGAAGCCCGTCTCGCCGCCCGGCATCGAGACCAGCAGGTGCTCGACCCACAGGTGCCCGTTCACGCCGTAGAAGGTGAGCGAGAAGACGCGCGCGCCGATGAGGATGAACAGCACGAAGGACGAGAGGCGCGTGGTGGCGGCAAGCGCCGAGCGGACGACATCGAGGCTGAGCCTTCCCTTGGCCGCCGCCATGACGAGCGCGCCGACCGCGCCCATGGCGCCGCCTTCCGTGGGCGTGGCGATGCCGAGGAAGATGGTGCCGAGCACCAGGAAGATCAGCGCCAGCGGCGGGATCAGCACGATGATGACCTGCTGGGCAAGCCGCGACATCATGTTGATGTTCAGGCCCTTGTCGGCCAGCGCCACGATATAGATGAAGATGACGCCGACCGTGCCGCCGAGGATATCGGCATTCTCGCCATGCGTCGGGTAGAGATAGACGTGTGCGGCATAGGCGATGCCCGCCGCCACCGCGAGCGCGACGATCAGCGACGTGACGCCCGACCCGAGCGAGCGCGCCTCCAGCGGGAGCGCCGGCATCGAGTCCCGCTTCAGGAACGTCATGATCAGGATGTAGAGCATGTAGAGCCCGGTCAGGACCAGGCCGGGAATCAGCGCGCCGGCATACATGTCGCCGACGGAGCGGCCGAGCTGGTCGGCAAGCACGATCAGCACGAGCGACGGCGGGATGATCTGGGCGAGCGTGCCCGATGCGGCAATGACGCCCGAGGCGATCGACCGGTCATAGCCGTAGCGCAGCATGATGGGCAGCGAGATGAGGCCCATGGCGATGACCGAGGCGGCGACGACGCCGGTGGTGGCCGCCAGCAGCGCGCCGACGAAGATGACCGCATAGGCCAGGCCGCCGCGAATCGGCCCGAAGAGCTGGCCGATCGTGTCGAGCAGGTCCTCGGCCATCCCGGACCGTTCGAGCACGATGCCCATGAAGGTGAAGAAGGGGATGGCGAGCAATGTGTCGTTCGACATCACCCCCCATAGCCGTTCCGGCATCGCGTTCAGCAGCGGCCAGGAGAGGTTGATCGAATCGGAGAGCGGCGCGAGTTCCACGCCGATGACGAAGAAGAGCAGACCGTTTGCCGCCAGCGAGAAGGCCACGGGGTAGCCGAGCAGGAGGAACACGATCAGCGACACGAACATGATCGGTGCGAGGTTGTCAGCGATGAACTCGATCATGCGCCCTTCTCCCCAGCCACGGCCGTATCGAGCGGCGCGTGCGTCGGCACGTAGGGGGTGGGATCGTCCATGTCACCGCGCATGATCGCGATCTTCTTGATGATCTCCGAAACGCCCTGGGCGGCCAGAAGCAGGAAGCCGGCAAGCAGGATGGCCTTGGCGGGCCAGACGATGAGGCCGCCGGCGCTGGAGGAGCCCTCGCCCGAGCGATAGGACATCAGCACGTAGGGCACGAGGTAGTAGATCATCAAAAGCACGAAGGGCATCAGGAACAGGCAATGGCCGAGCAGGTCGATCCAGTGCTGCACCCGGCGGGAGAACTTGCCGTAGACCACGTCGATGCGGATGTGCTCGTTCTGCGCCAGCGTATAGGCGGCGGCCAGCATGAAGGCGCCACCGAACAGATACCACTGCGCCTCCAGCCAGGCGTTCGACGATATGTTGAAAGCCTTGCGGACGACGGCATTGCCGGCGCTGACGAGTACGGCAACCAGGATGAGCCAGCCGACCGCCTTGCCGACACTTTCCGTGACAGCATCGATCAGCCGGCTGAAAACCAGCAGTGTCTTCATGAATATTCCTCCCCGCGTGGCGTTCTTTTTCTATGGTGCCCAGCCTGGCCAGAGTGCCAATTTCATCGACGCTTGCAAGTCAGAAACCGGACCGGCACCACCCTTATTAGACAAAAGACGAATGCCGCGCGGCGGGCCGCAGACGTGGTGCATAAGAAATAGGCAGTTATCGCCACGATGACGCCTTGCCGCGGCAAAGGGTTCTGCTAAAACAGCGGCGCAATCATCATACAAATGAGGGTGGAGACATGGCACCGATCAATCTCGCAATCGTCGGCGTCGGCAAGATCGTGCGCGACCAGCATCTTCCGGCCGTCGCCAAGAATGGCGATTACACGCTGATCGCCGCCGCAAGCCGGCATGGCGTGGTCGACGGCATCGACAATTTCAAGTCGATCGACGAGATGCTTGCGGCCGTGCCCGCTATCGACGCCGTGTCGCTCTGCATGCCGCCGCAATACCGCTACGAGGCTGCCGAAAAGGCGCTTTCGGCCGGCAAGCACGTCTTCCTGGAAAAGCCGCCGGGCGCGACGCTTTCGGAAGTGGCCGATCTGGAGGCGCTGGCAGCCTCCAAGGGGCTTTCCCTCTTCGCCAGCTGGCATTCGCGCTATGCGCCGGCCGTGGAGGCCGCAAAGCGCTTCCTGTCCGCCACGACGATCCGCTCCATGCAGGTGATCTGGAAGGAAGACGTGCGCCACTGGCACCCGAACCAGGACTGGATCTGGCAGGCGGGCGGCCTGGGCGTGTTCGATCCCGGCATCAACGCGCTGTCGATCGTCACCCACATCCTGCCGCGGCCGGTCTTCATCACCGAGGCCACGCTGGAATTCCCGGAGAACCGCGACGCGCCGATCGCCGCCGCCATCACCTTCACCGACGCGAAGGGCCTCGACCTCAAGGCCGCGTTCGACTGGCGCCAGACGGGCAAGCAGAGCTGGGACATCGTCGCGCAGACCGAGGCCGGCGAGATGGTGCTGTCGGAAGGCGGCGCAAAGCTTTCCATCGACGGCACGCTCACGCATGACGAGCCGGAGCAGGAATATCCGATGCTCTACAAGCGGTTCGCGGAAATCATCAAGGCGGGACGGTCGGATGTCGACCTGGCGCCGCTGCGCCACGTGGCGGACGCCTTCATGCTGGGGCGGCGCAAGTTCGTCGACGCTTTTCACGATTGACAAAAGGCCCGCTTCGGCGGGCCTTTTGTCGTTCAGGCCTGTGCGGCGAGCGGGCGCGGCTGGGGGCGCTTGAGCAGCATGACCGACAGCGCGGCGAGGATGCACATCAGCCCCGCGATCTGCAGCGCCGGCATGTAGGTGTTAAAGTCGCTCTTGAGGTAGCCGGCGCCGAAGGCGGCGGTGGCCGCGCCGAGCTGGTGGCCGGCGAAGACCCAGCCGAACACCAGGCCGGCCTTCTCGCGGCCGAAATTCTCGGCCGCCAGCTTGACCGTCGGCGGCACCGTGGCGACCCAGTCGAGGCCGTAGAACACGGCGAAGACCGACAGTTCCACGAAGCTGAAGCCCGAGATGGACAGATAAAGCAGCGACAGGCCGCGCAGGCCGTAGAACCAGAACAGCAGAACGCGGTTGTCGTAGCGATCCGACAGCCAGCCGGCGAAGACGGTGCCGAAGAAATCGAACACGCCGATGACGGCGAGCGTGCTCGCCGCCGTGACGGCCGCCATGCCGAAATCGCCGCAGATCGAGATCCAGTGCGTCTGGATCAGGCCGTTGGTCGAGAGGCCGCAGACGAAGAACGTGCCGAACAGCACCCAGAACACCGGATTGCCGGAGACGCTCTTCAACGTGACGAGCGGTGCGAGCAGCGTGGCGCCAAGCTTGTGATCCTGCCTGGGCGGCGCGACGACCGCCGTTTCGCCATAGGCCGGCAGGCCGACATCGGCCGGGTGATCGCGCATCAGGAGAAGGACGAGCACCATCGCGGTGGCGATGACGGCGACGGAGAGCGTGAGCGCCGTGCGCCAGCCATAGGCTTCCGTGAGGGCGGCGAGCAGTGGCAGGAAGACGAGCTGGCCCGTCGCGTTGCTCGCCGTCATCAGGCCGACGACGAGGCCGCGGCGCTTGGAGAACCAGCGGGTGGCGACGGTGGCGCCGAGCACCAGCGCCGTCATGCCGGTGCCGACGCCGATGACGACGCCCCATAGCAGCAGCAATTGCCAGACCGCGGTCATGAAGAAGGACAGTACGATGCCGCCCATGATGAGCGACAGGGCCGCCGCCACCACCTGACGGATGCCGAAATGGTTCATGAAGGCGGCTGCGAAGGGGCCGAGCAGACCGAAGAGCACGAGCCGAACGGCCATGGCCGAGGAGATGTCGGCGATGTCCCAGCCGAATTCCTGGTGCAGCGGCTGGATCATCACGCCCGCCGAGCCCATGGCGCCGGCCGTCGCCAGCATGGTGAGGAAGGTGGTCGCGGCCACCACCCAGCCATAGTGCACATTCCTGGCCGCCATCCATCTGGCGACATTTGCCGAAACCATCTTCCCATCCCTTTCGTCAGCACCGGCGTCGCGGTGGAATTGCGGGTATATACCCTTTTAAAAGCAAAAAAGTCAGAGCGCCGCGAGGAGATCCCGCAGCCGGCCGGCGCCATCCGCGCCCAGGCGGGTTTCGATATCGGCCTGCGCGCGATCCCAGAGCGGCGCCCCTTCAAGCAGGATCGCCTTGCCCGGCTCGCTGACCAGAAGCGTCGCCTCGCGCTGATCCTTGCCGGGACGGATTTCCACCAGCCCCATGCGCTCCAGCACCTTGGCATTGCGGCCGACGGTCGAGCGGTCGAGCTCGACCCGGGCGGCCAGATCCGTCAGCGATACCGGCGCCATGCGGTTGATGTTCCGGAGAAGGCTGAACTGGGCGATGTTCACGCCGAGCGGCGCCAGCGCCTCGTCATAGTAGGACGAGACCTTGCGCGATGCCTTGCGCAGCAAAATGCAGTGGCAGAGATCCTTGCTCATTTCGCGGGTATATACCCATGATTCCGAACTTGCAAGACGAGAGCGCAGACGATCGCCCTATCAGGCCTTCTTCGTCCAGCGCCCGTCGGTGTCCTGCTGCCAGTAGGTGAGCTGGTGGCCCTCGCCTTTCAGGCGCTTCCAGTGCTCGCGCGCGGTCTCGACCTCGCCCTGGTCGTAGCCGTCGAACATGAAGATCACGCGCTCATAGGCATCGAGCGGCGGCGGGACCGCACCGGCGACGATGAAGCGCACATTCGCGGCGTTCGCATTGTCGGGCGTTGCCGTCACCAGCACCGGCTGGTCGGCGGCGAAGGCCTGCTCGTCGGTGCCGTGCGGCAGGAAACTGTCCTCTCGGAACGTCCACAGATGGGTGTCGATGGCGTCGCGCCGTTCGGCATCGCCGGCCTGCACGACGACGCGCCAGCCGCGCTCGAGGCTCTTGTCGAGGAGCGGCGGCAGCGCATCCTCGAGCTTCGATTCGGTCAGGTGATAGAAGAGGACCTCGCTCACCTCATCCCTCGTAATTCGCACGCACGAGCTCGTCGAGCAGCCGCACGCCGAAGCCCGAGGCCCAGGACTGGTTGATCTCGTCCGTCGGAGAGCCCATCGCCGTTCCGGCGATGTCGAGATGCGCCCAGGGCGTGTCCTTGACGAAACGCTGCAGGAACTGCGCGGCGGTGATGGAACCGGCATAACGGCCGCCGGTGTTCTTCATATCGGCGAACTTGCTGTCGATCATCTTGTCGTATTCGCGGCCGAGCGGCATGCGCCAAAGGCGCTCGTTGGTGGCGAGACCCGCCGCGGTGAGGCGCGTGGCGAGCGTATCGTCGTTCGAGAACAGGCCCGCGTGGTGGCTGCCGAGCGCGACCATGATGGCGCCGGTCAGCGTGGCAAGGTTGACCATGAACTGCGGCTTGAAGGTCTCGTTGCAGTACCAGAGCGCATCGCACAGCACGAGCCGGCCCTCGGCATCCGTGTTGATGACCTCGATGGTCTGGCCCGACATGGATTTCACGATATCGCCGGGGCGCTGCGCATTGCCGTCGGGCATGTTTTCCACAAGGCCGATGATGCCGATGACATTGGCCTTCGCCTTGCGCGCGGCAAGCGTGTGCATGAGGCCGATGACGGCGGCCGCGCCGCCCATGTCGCCCTTCATGTCCTCCATGCCGGCAGCCGGCTTGATGGAGATGCCGCCGGTATCGAACACCACGCCCTTGCCGATGAAGGCGATCGGACGGTCCTTCTCCTTGCCGCCCTTCCAGTGCATGACCGCAAGGCGCGGCGGACGCACGGAGCCCTGCGCGACACCGAGAAGTGCTGCCATGCCGAGCTTCTTCATCTCGCGCTCGGTGAGGATGTCCACCGCGACGCCGAGCTTTTCCAGCGCCTTGGCGCGCGTGGCGAACTCGACGGGGCCGAGCACGTTGGCCGGCTCGTTGACGAGGTCACGGGCGAGGATGACGCCCTCGGCGACGGCGTCGGAGACCTCGCTGGCCTTCTTGGCGGCGCTGGCGGCGGTGGTGACGAGCGTCACCTTCACCGGCTTGCCGGGCTTCGCCTCGTCTTCGTCGCCCTTCTTGGTCTTGTAGGTATCGAAGCTGTAGGCGCCGAGCTGCATGCCGAGCGCGAAATCGGCGGCGTTGCGCGCGCTGACCGTGACGCCGGGCGCATCGAGATAGACGGTCACCTTGTCGGCCCGGCCGATCTTGGCGGCCGCGGCACCGCCGGCCTTCAACCAGTCATGCGCAACGAGCCGGTCCGCCTCGCCGAGGCCGAGCACGCGGATGCGATCGACCGGGGCGCCGTGGGGGGCGAGAACATCCAGGCTCTTCAGCGCCTTGCCGGTGAATTTCGCCACGTCGGCCGCGCGTCCCACGACATTGCCCGGGTCGACATCCGCCAGCCCTGCGGCCGGCTGGCCGGCGGCCTGCAGGAGGATTGCGACGCCGCCCGAAGCGCGTGCCGTCTTTGCGAAACCGATGTCGAACCTGGATGCCATGACTTACTCCGCATGTGACGCCGGAACCTGCCGGCGGGGCGGGCAAGGCCCGCGATGACATCGACTCCTTGTCGCTTTTGCAGCGCTTGGCAAGATGCGTTCGGTTGTTTAGAGAACGTTAACCATGCTTGTTCGCCATAAATTTTCCATCCGGGTGGAGACTCCTGGGTATGGCGTCAGCCTCAAGAAAGCTTATATGCCCATTGCAGTTCCGCAGAGGGGCGCCAGGGGGCGCTGACCGGAGCCGCCTTTGGACCACGCGGACTGAACGATGAAACTGATCGAGCGCTATATCCTGCGGCGGGCGTCGCTCATGTTCGCGGCAACGCTTCTGCCGCTGATCGGCATCGTCTGGGTCACGCAGGCGCTGACCAGCGTCAATCTCGTCACCGACAGCGGTCAGTCGATCTTCGCCTTCCTGCGGCTCGCGACGCTCATCCTTCCCTCCGTCATCCCGATCATCCTGCCCTTCGCGCTGGTCATCGGCGTGGCGCAGACGCTGACGGTGATGAACAGCGATTCGGAACTGACCGTGCTGAACGCCGCCGGCAGTTCGCGCATGACCATCATCAAGCCGGTCATGATCCTCGCCATGGCCACGAGCGTCGCCTCCTTCGCCGTGGACAATTTCGTCGAGCCCTATTCGCGCATGGCCGTGCGCCAGATGATCGCCACCGCCAATGCGGACATGCTCTCCTCGGTCGTGCAGGAAAACACGTTCCGCAAGGTGACCGACGGTCTCTATGTGCAGGTGGCGGAGCGCCGCAACGGCGGCGTGCTGCACGGTCTCTTCGTTGCCGACACGCGCGATCCGCGCTTCGAGATGATCTATTATGCCCGCGAAGGCGCGGTGGACGAGAACAGCGCGGCGCTGGTGATGAAGGACGGTGAAGTGCACCGCAAGCTTCCCGATGGAAGCGTCTCGATCATCAAGTTCGATTCCTACGCCTTCGACCTCGCCGACCTGACGCAGAACGCGGGCACGGCGAACATCCGCCCGAAGGATCGCGACCTCGCCTACCTGCTCAATCCCGATCCCGCGGATACACATTACAAGAACAACCCGCTGGCCTTCAGCGCCGAGCTGCACCGCCGCTTTACCGAATGGCTGTTTCCGGCGGTCTTCGGCCTGATCGCGCTGGTGGTGAGCGGCGACGCCCGTTCGCACCGCGAAGCGCGGCTGCATCCGATGGTGACGGCACTCCTGACCGCGCTCTTCGTGCGCTGGGCGAGTTTCTACGCCTCCAACAGCGCCGAAAAATCCGCCTATTTCATTCCCGTCATGTATATCATCCCGCTCCTGACGGCAGCGATCGCGATCCGGTATCTCGCACGCAACAAGAGCCTCGATCTTCCCAGTTCGGCAGGCGAGCGGCTGACGGAGGTCGTGGATAAGCTCCGGTCGCGCTTCGTGAAGAGCCGCGCCCTGCCCGGCGGAGGCAAGCAGCCATGATCCGCACGCTCGATCTCTATTTCTTCCGCCGGTACATCGTCACCACCCTCTGGTTCCTGCTGGGCATCTTCGCGCTCGTCTTCATCATCGACTTCAGCGAGATGTCCAATCGCGTCGGCGGCCTGCCCGGCTATACGCTGGGGATGGGCCTCGTGGTCACCGCGCTGCGCATTCCGATGATCCTGATGCAGACGGTGCCTTTCGTCGCGCTCTTCGCCGGCATGGCCGCGCTGATCTCGCTCAACCGGCGCTATGAGCTGGTGGTGACCCGCGCCGCGGGCATTTCCGCATGGCAGTTTCTCCGCCCCTTCCTGCTCGGCGCCTTCCTGTTCGGCGTGGCCGCGATCCTGACGATCAACCCGCTCGCCGCCTGGGGCAGCAAGAAGGCGCAGGAGTTCGAGGCATCGTGGGGCGCGACCAACGCGGCCCGCTCCGAGACCGCCGTGCCGTGGCTGCGCCAGATCTACGGCAATGACCAGGCCATCATCGGCGCAAAGGCCGTTCTCGACGGCGGAATGCGCCTGATGAACGTGTCCGTCATCCACTTCGATACCGACAATCGCATCACGCTTCGCCAGGACGCGGACCAGGCGACTTTGGAAGATGGTTACTGGCTTCTTAAGAATGTGCGCGAAACGCGCGCCGGCGAATTACCCGTGCGTCTCGACGAGGTACAGCTTCGTACCAACCTGAAACAGGAATTCGTTCAGGAAAGCCTTGAAAAGCCTGAAACCATTGCCTTTTTCAATCTGGGACGGAAAATCGAGGCGGCCAAATCCTTCGGCTTTCCGACGCATGCGATGGAAACGCAGCTTCACACGATGCTGGCGCTGCCTCTTCTCCTGGTTGCGATGACGCTGATCGCCGCCTGTGTATCATTGAAATTTAGCCGGTTTAATCAATCGCGTGCGGTGATTCTGGGTGGAATCCTTTCGGGCTTCATGCTTTATGTCGTCACCGTGCTTGTGAAGGCATTCGGAAGCAGCGGTGTTGTTCCTCCGTTCGTTGCGGCTTGGCTCCCAGTGGTCGTCGCGATGTCCTTGGGAGCGACGATTCTTCTGCATCAGGAGGACGGCTAGTGGCGGCAGGCGCCCGCAAAACGAATCGGTGGTTGAAAGCCGCCCTGCTTGCAGGTGCGGCCGCGTGCGCCCTCATGTCCGCATCCGCAGTCCCCGCATATTCCCAGAACGCGCGCGTCGATGCGATGGCGCCGAATGTCCCTGAGGGCAGCAAGCTGCTTCTGGCGGCAAACGAGGTTGTCTATAACAAGGACAACGAGACCGTCACCGCGCGCGGCGCCGTGCAGATCAATTATGCCGGCTACAAGCTGGTCGCCCGCCAGGTGGTCTATGACCAGAAGACCGGCCGGGTGAAGGCCTATGGCAATATCGAGCTGATCGAACCGACGGGCAACCGCCTCTATGGCGATGAAATGGACCTGTCGGACGATTTCGCGAACGGCTTCGTCAACGCCGTGCGCGTCGAGACGACCGATCTGACGAAGCTTGCCGCGACGAGCGGCGAGCGCGTCAATGACGAGGAGATGATCCTCAACCACGCCGTCTATACCGCCTGTACGCCCTGCGCGACCAATCCGACCTATCGCGGCGTGTGGGAGGTCAAGGCGGAGCGTGTCGTGCAGAACGGCCGCACCAAGACGATTCGTCTCGAGCATGCGCGCTTCGAGATGTTCGGCAGGCCGGTCGCTTATATTCCCGTGCTGGAAGTGCCCGATCATACCGTAAAGCGGAAAACCGGCTTCCTTTTCCCGCAATTCCGTTTCGACCAGAAGCTCGGTTTCGGCGTCACGACGCCTTATTATATCGCGATCGCCCCCGACATGGATGCGACGCTCTCACCGACGGGCCTGACCAGTCAGGGCTTCCTGATGGAAGCGGAGTTCCGCAAGCGCTTCCACAACGGCATGGTGACGCTGCATGCCGCCGGCATCAACCAGTCGGATCCGGACCGCTTCACCGCCGGGACGAGCGACCAGCTCGAGACGACGCGTGGCATGGTCGGCACGACGGGCAGATTCCAGATCAATCCGCGCTGGGCGTTCGGCTGGAACGCAATGCTGCAGAGCGACAACAATTTCTCGCGCACATACAGCATCCAGCGTTTCAGGAGCAGCACCTATGTGAATCAGGCCTATCTGACGGGCCTGAGCCGCCGCAACAGCTTCGATTTGCGCGCGTTCTACTTCGACGTCCAGGACGCCAATGTCGACAATACAGCCGAGCGCAAGCAGGCTATCGCCCAAGTTCTCGATCACCAGTATATCGTCCCGGAGCCGGTTCTCGGCGGCGAGCTTTCCGTCACGACCAACTTCACCAATATCGATCGCGACCTGACCGACAGCAGGCTTGTTCCCGGTGGCATACGATTCGGGGGTCTGGAAGGCGGTTCGACGCGGTTCACCAGCGAAATGGAATGGAAGCGCCAGTTCATCGCGCCCGGCGGGCTGGTGCTGACGCCCCTGCTCGCGGCACGCGGCGATGTCCATCGCCTCGACGTCCGTTCGCCGGTCGGATACGGCGGCGATTTCGAGACGGCCGGCAGCGCGACGCGCTCGATGCTGACGGCGGGACTGGAAGCCCGCTACCCGATTCTCGTCACGACCGACTCGTCGAGCCACATTTTCGAGCCGATCGCGCAGATCTATCTGCGTCCGGACGAGGATCTTGCCGGCCGCCTGCCGAACGAAGATGCGCAAAGCTTCGTCTTCGACGCCTCCAACCTGTTCGAGCGCGACAAGTTCTCGGGCTTCGACCGGATCGAAGGCGGCAGCCGCGCCAATGTCGGCCTGCGCTATACCGGGACGTTCGACAACGGCATGCGGCTGCGCAGCATTGTCGGCCAGTCCTATCATCTCGGCGGCGTGAACTCCTTCGCGACCCCTGATCTGGTCAATGCGGGTGCGAATTCCGGCCTGGAAACGGACAGCTCCGACTATGTCAGCATGGCGGGGGTCGATCTGCCGATCGGCATCACCTTCACCACGGGTGCGCGCCTCGACAAGGACGACCTGTCGCTGCGCCGCTCCGACGTGTCGCTCGGCTACACGAACGACCGCTTCAGCACGACGACGACCTATACGCGCATCGCCGCTCAGCCGCTCTACGGCGCCGACGAAACGGCAAGCGAAATCCAGAATACCTCGTCGTTCAAGTTCCGCGACTACTGGTCGGTCTTCGGCTCTGTCACCTATGACATCAGCAACAAGGTCGTCGCGCGCAACGGCCTCGGCTTCGCCTATGACGACCGCGATACGCTCTTCTCGATCGCCTATGAACAGACGCGCGACAAGAGCAATACCGCCGCGAACGACTGGTCGGTCATGGCCCGCCTGATGTTCCGCACGATCGGCGACATCCAGATCGGCACCGACAGCGATTAAGGCTGCACTTGTCATTGTTTAGCCGCATGTACTATGCACATCCGGGAAAAGAACTTCCGGATGGCAGCACGCCTAAGGGGCATTGTGCGCTCAAACCATGCGGAACGGCTACGGGAAAGGGAACGGGATGAGACACTCTCTGGTACGCTCCGTGATGATGGGAGCGGCGCTGGCCGCGGCGGTTGCAATCGTCGTGCCGGCCGGCACGGTGCAGGCGGCAAGCTCCGTTGTCGCAGTCGTCAACAACACGGCGATCACCACCGGTGACGTCGAAAAGCGGGTGAACTTCCTCAAGCTGCAACGCGCCAAGGGCAACCTTCGCAGCATGGCGCGCGAACAGCTGATCGAGGATACGCTCAAGCGCGACGAGATCCTGCGCGTGCGCGCGTCCGTCAGCCAGTCGGAAGTCGATGCCGCCTATGCACGCTTCGCCTCCTCCAACAAGATGACGACGGAGCAGCTCGGCAAGGTCCTGAGCCAGGCCGGCGTCGGCTCCGAGCATTTCAAGCAGTTCATCGCCCTGCAGATGAGCTGGCCGCGCGTGGTGAACGCGCGTTTCGCCGGCTCCGGTACGGGCAAATCGCTCGTCCAGCGCATGCAGGAGAATGGCGGCAAGAAGCCCGTCACGACGGAATATTTCCTCAAGCAGGTGATTTTCGTCGTTCCGGAAAAGCGCCGCAACGCCATCCTCGGCAAGCGCAAGTCGGAGGCGGAAGCCTCACGCTCGAAATTCCCGGGCTGCGACCAGGCCAAGGCCTTTGCCGCCACGATGCATGACGTGTCGATCCGCGACCTTGGCCGGGTGCTTGCGCCGCAGATGCCCGAGGACTGGAAGCCGCTGATCGAAAAGGCGAATGGCCAGACCACCGGCACGCGCGTGACCGAACGCGGCGTCGAATATCTCGCGATCTGCATGAAGCGCGAGGTCAATGACGACGTTGCCGCAGAAATGGTCTTCCGTGCGGAGGACCTCGCGAAAGCCAAGGGCAACGAAAACGACGAAAACAGCAAGAAGCTCCTCGCCGAGCTTCGCAAGAAGGCCACGATCACCGATCGCTGAGCAAAGCGCCGAATCTACGATGCCCCGCCCCGGCGGGGCATTCGCGTTCCCAACCCGCTGCGGGGTATCATGACACCGACGACTGTTCCGCCGCTGGCGCTCACCATGGGCGACCCCGCGGGGATTGGACCGGATATCGCGCTTGCGCTCTGGTCCGACCGTACATCGCTTTCGCTGCCACCCTTCCTTTTCATCGGCGATGCACAGGTGTTGGCCGCACGCGCGGCCGCGCTCGGCCTCGACATCGCCGTTGCCAACGCGACGCCCGAGACGGCGAACGCGCTCTTCGACACGGCGCTACCGGTCCTGTCGGTCGAATGCGCCGTGGCGGCGGTGCCCGGCACGCCCGATTCCCGCAATGCCGCCGCCGTGACCGGGGCGATCGAGACGGCCGTCGCGCTGACGATGGCCGGCAGGACGTCGGCCGTCGTGACGAACCCGATCGCCAAGGCCGTGCTCTACGAAGCCGGCTTCGGCTTCCCCGGCCATACGGAGTTCCTTGCCGATCTGGCCGCCAGGGCGACAGGCGTGGACAGCCTGCTTCCCGTGATGCTTCTGGCCGGCCCGAAGCTGCGCAGCGTGCCCGTGACGATCCACATTCCGCTGAAAGACGTGCCGGGAGCGCTCACCGAGGCGCTGATCGTGGAAACCGCCGTCATCACCGAGCGGGACCTGCGCCAGCGTTTCGGCATCGCGCGGCCGCGGCTTGCGATTGCCGGGCTGAACCCGCATGCCGGTGAAGGCGGTGCGCTCGGGCTGGAGGACGACGCCGTGGTGCGGCCGGCTGTCGCCCGCCTCCAGGCGGCGGGCATCGATGCCGTCGGGCCGCTTCCGGCCGATACGATGTTCCATGACGCGGCACGCGCCACCTATGACGTGGCATTGTGCATGTATCACGATCAGGCGCTGATCCCGGCGAAGGCGCTGGGCTTCGACGATTCCGTCAATGCCACGCTCGGCCTGCCCTTCATCCGCACCTCGCCGGACCACGGCACGGCCTTCGCGCTCGCCGGAAAAGGTGTCGCAAAGCCCGACAGCCTGCTGGCGGCGCTGCGCCTCGCCCACACGCTCGCCGCGCACGAGCGCGCATCGAAGGAAACGCTCTGATGGCCGCCCTCGACGGATTGCCGCCGCTGCGCGATGTCATCCAGCGGCACGGCCTGGATGCCAAGAAGGCGCTCGGCCAGAATTTTCTCCTCGACCTCAACCTGACGCAGAAGATCGCCCGCACGGCCGGGCCCATCGAGAACCACACGGTGATCGAGGTCGGCCCGGGACCGGGCGGCCTGACGCGCGCCATTCTGGCGCTCGGCGCCAAGCGCGTGATCGCCATCGAACGCGACGCGCGCTGCCTTCCGGCGCTGGCGGAGGTATCGGCGCACTATCCGGGGCGCCTGACCGTCATCGAGGGCGACGCGCTGAAGACGGATTTCGAGGCGCTGGCGCCCGACGAGCCCGTCCGCATCATCGCCAACCTGCCCTACAATGTCGGCACGCAGCTGCTCGTCAACTGGCTGCTGCCGAAGACCTGGCCGCCCTTCTGGGAATCCCTGACGCTGATGTTCCAGCGCGAGGTGGGGCTGCGCATCGTGGCCGAGGAGAACGACGACCACTATGGGCGTCTCGGCGTGCTCTGCGGCTGGCGCACACGGGCGCATATGGCCTTCGACGTGCCGCCGCAGGCCTTCACGCCACCGCCGAAGGTGACATCATCAGTGGTCCACCTGGAGCCGATCGCCGATCCCCTGCCCTGTGACGTCGCCTCCCTCGAACGCGTCACACAGGCCGCCTTCGGCCAGCGCCGCAAGATGCTGCGCCAGAGCGTGAAGTCGCTCGGTGGGGAGGCCTTGCTGGCGCGGGCCGAGATCGATCCGCAGCGGCGCGCGGAGACGCTGAGCGTGGAAGAGTTCGTGCGGCTGGCGAACGCGCTGTGAGGAATTAGGGGGCGCGGCCTCGGATACCCCCCTCCGGCCTGCCGGCCATCTCCCCCGCAAGGGGAGGAGATTGGCAAGAAGCGCGGACACCACCTCATCAGCAAAGCCCGCGTTTGGAGCGAAACGCCGCCCCATCCGATCCCCCCCCTCGTGGGGGAGATGCCCGGCAGGGCAGAAGGGGGTGTTGCAGACCGCTGCCCTACAGAACCGGCTTTTCCGTCACCAGTCCCGTCACGAATTCGAACAGGCCGTGGCGGCGGTCGCGGCGGAGGCGTTCGGCCTTGACGATGCTCTGCACGGCATCGAAGGCGACGGAGAGGTCGTCGTTCAGGATGACATAGTCATATTCGCGCCAGTGCTCGATCTCCGCGCGGGAGTTGGCGAGGCGGGTCTGGATGACCTCCTCCGTATCCTCCGCGCGGCGGTGCAGGCGCGATTGCAGCTCGGTCATGGATGGCGGCAGGATGAAGATCGAGACGACATCGGCCGGCATCTTTTCCTGCAACTGCTGGGCGCCCTGCCAGTCGATGTCGAACAGCATGTCCCGGCCGGCGGACATGGCCTCCTCGACCGGCTCGCGCGGCGTGCCGTAGAAATTGCCGTGCACCTCCGCCCATTCCAGCAGGGCATCGCTGTCGCGCAGGCGCTCGAATTCCTTGTGGTTGATGAAGTGGTAGTGGCGGCCGGCGATCTCGCTTGCCCGGCGCTGGCGTGTCGTCACGCTGACCGAGAGGCTGAGGCCGGAATCGGCTTCGAGGAGATTGCGGGCGATGGTCGACTTGCCCGCGCCCGACGGCGAGGAGATGACGAGCATGAGCCCGCGGCGCTCGATGTGGATCTGCTTGGTCTGCTCGGCCATGGCCTACTCCAGATTCTGGACCTGTTCCCTGAACTGGTCGATGACGACCTTCAACTCTATACCCGCAGCCGTTACAGCAGCCGCGTTTGACTTGGAACAGATGGTATTCGATTCCCTGTTAAATTCCTGTGCGAGAAAATCGAGCTTGCGGCCGATCGGTCCGCCTTCGGCGATCAGCTCGCGCGCGGCGCGCACATGGGACTTCAGCCGGTCGATCTCCTCGCGCAGGTCCGCCTTGGTGGCCAGCAGCGCCACCTCCTGATGCAGCCGGTCGCGATCAAGCGCGGTCGCACCCTGCATGAGCGTCGCGACCTGGGTGGCGAGCCGCTCGGCGATGGCCGCGACGCTGCGCGACGGATCGGCCTCGACAGCCGCCGTCAGGGCCTCGATGCGCGCGACCTGGCCGAGCAGCACGTCGGCAAGCGCCGTCCCCTCCTTGCGCCGCATGTCGGCGAGGCGGCGGATCGCCTCCGCCAGGCCCGCGCGGATATCGCGATCGCGCGCCTGCGTTTCGGCTTCGCTTTCCTCGGCTTCGCGGAAATCCACGATGCCGCGCACCGACAGAAGCGTGTCGAGTTTCAGCGGCGCGGGATCGATGGTGCCGGCAAGCCGGTCGCGCAGGGCGAGCACGGCGGCAAGCGCGCCCTCGTTCACGACGGCCTCGACCTGCGCCTCGCTGACACTCGTCGTCAGCCCGATCTGCAGGTTGCCGCGCGAAAAGGTTTCGCCGGCCAGACGACGGATATCCGCCTCCAGCGCCTCCAGGCCGGGCGGCAGGCGTAGGCGCAGGTCCAGCCCCTTGCCGTTGACCGAGCGCAGCTCCCAGGCCCAGCGCGTGCGTCCGCTGGTGCCTTCGACGCGCGCAAAACCGGTCATCGACTGCAATGTCATGTCATCCTCCAATGGTGCCCGCCGGAACGGGCCGCCCGGCACGCGCCGTCACGGCGGAACCATTTGCCAAAGTGAAGCAGTTTTAAGGGCTTGGAAACGGGCCGACGTGCGGAAGGTGCAGCGATCCACATCAAAGGTGGGATGTGTCGCAGGATGCGAGGGGAATACCCCCCTCTGGCCTACCGGCCATCTCCCCCACAAGGGGGGAGACTGGATGGGGGACCGCCTCGCCCCATCTCCAACGTTCCCAATTTGGCCGACGCCTTTGCATCTTGCCGATCTCCCCCCGTGTGGGGGAGATGCCCGGCAGGGCAGAGGGGGGTGACCGTCCCCGCGCCCCTCAATTACTGCGCGGTCGCGCCTTCGGCTTCCTTCGCGGCGGCCGCCGCCTTTTCGGCTTCCAGCTTGCGCCAGCGGCGGACGTTCTGATTGTGCTCGTCGAGCGTTTCGGCAAAGACGTGGCCGCCCGTGCCGTCGGCGACGAAGTAGAGGTCGGGCGTGCGCGACGGGTTTGCCACCGCCTCCAGCGCCGCACGGCCGGGATTGGCGATCGGCGTCGGCGGCAGGCCGCGGATGATGTAGGTGTTGTAGGGCGTCTGCTTTTCCAGGTCCGACTGATAGATCGGCCGATCCGAAGGCTTACCGTCGCCGCCGAAGATGCCGTAGATGATCGTCGGGTCGGACTGGAGGCGCATGCCCTTCTCGAGGCGGTTGATGAAGACGGAGGCGACGCGCGGGCGTTCGTCGGCCCGGCCGGTCTCCTTCTCGACGATGGAGGCGAGCGTCACGAAATCCTCGCGGGTCGTGACCGGCAGGCCCTCGTCGCGGCGCGCCCAGATCTGGTCCACCAGGTTCTTCTGGGCCGTCAGCATCTGCTGGAGAATATCGGCGCGCTTGGTGCCGCGCGAGAACTTGTAGGTATCGGGCATCAGCGTGCCTTCCACCGGCAGGTCCTGCGGCAGATCGCCCTCCAGCACCGGATCGTCGGCGAGGCGCTGGAACACCTGCTTGACCGTCAGCCCCTCGGGCACGGAGACGCTGTAGAGGATCGATTTGCCGGACTTCAGCAGCTCCATGATGTCACGCATCGAGGAGCCGGCCTTGATCTCGTATTCGCCGGCCTTCAGCGTCTCGCCGTCGAGATAGACGCGCGAAAGCACGCGGAACACGCGGCCATCGGTGATGATGTTGTTGCGCTCCAGATTGGCGGCGATTTCATTGGTGCCGGCACCGTTGCGCACGATGAAATTGGTGTTGGTGACCAGCGGGCCGGGCTCGTCATAGCTGCGGACGCCATAATAGAACACGCCGACGCCGATGACCGTCGCGAAGACGACAAGGGTCATGACGAAATTCAGGAAGATGACGACCTGGCTGCGGGCCTTGCGCGAACGGCGGCGGCTCGGCGGTTGCGGCACCTGTTCAGGCCGGAGAGCCTCATTGGCGGACTTGGGGATGATGCGCGGCTGGCCGGATGTTTCCGTACGGCCAAAGGGCGTTTCACCAGGTTCGTTCGTGTCGCTCACGGACTGTCCTCATGTTCGGGCATTGCTCGACGTCTTCCAGCAGAGCAATGCGGCAAAAGCAGGGATGAGCCCCGCGTCTTCTGTCGATGTCCCGGGCCTCTTCTCGTCCGGCCCTTCGGGCCGCCCTCCATGCAATGGAGAGGAAGAGAGGATGGGGCGTTCCGGTTCTCCCCTTCGGGAGAAGATGCCGGCAGGCCGATGAGGATGCCTTGCCGGCGGTAAAGGGTCAGGCGTAACGCTTCAGGACCAGCGAGGCATTCGTTCCGCCGAAGCCGAACGAGTTGGAGACTGCCACGTTGATCTCGCGCTTGCGGGCTTTGTGCGGCACCAGGTCGATCGCCGTCTCGACGGCGGGATTGTCGAGGTTGAGCGTCGGCGGCGCGATGTTGTCACGGATCGCCAGTGCCGAGAAGATGGCCTCGACCGCACCGGCGGCACCCAGCAGGTGGCCGATGGCGGATTTGGTCGACGACATCGAGACACGCGACGCGGCATCGCCCACCAGGCGCTCGACCGCGCCGAGCTCGATCGTGTCGGCCATGGTCGAGGTGCCGTGCGAGTTGATGTAGTCGATTTCGCTCGCCGGGATGCCGGCGCGCTTCAGCGCCATCTGCATGCAGCGGTAGGCGCCCTCGCCGTCTTCCGACGGCGCCGTGATGTGGTAGGCATCGCCGGACAGGCCGTAGCCGACGACTTCGGCATAGATCTTGGCGCCGCGCGCCTTGGCGTGCTCCAGCTCTTCCAGCACGACGATGCCGGCGCCCTCGCCCATGACGAAGCCGTCGCGGTCGCGGTCATAGGGCCGCGAAGCGGCCGTGGGATCGTCGTTGCGCTCGGTCGACAGCGCCTTGCAGGCGGCGAAGCCCGCGAGCGCGATGCGGCAGATCGGCGATTCGGCGCCGCCGGCGACCATGACGTCGGCATCACCCAGCGCGATCAGGCGGCTGGCATCGCCGATGGCGTGCGCGCCCGTCGAGCAGGCCGTGACGACGGAATGATTGGGGCCGCGCAGCTTGTGCTTGATCGAGACATGGCCGGAAGCCAGGTTGATCAGCCGGCCGGGAATGAAGAAGGGCGATATGCGGCGGGGGCCCTTGTCGCGCAGCGTGTAGCCGCCTTCGACAATGCCTTCCAGGCCACCGATGCCCGAACCGATGAGAACGCCGGTCGCGATCTGGTCGTCGTCGCTCTGCGGATGCCAGCCGGCATCGGCAAGCGCCATGTCGGCGGCAGCCACCGCATAGACGATGAAGGGATCGACCTTGCGCTGCTCCTTGGGCTCCATCCACTGGTCGGCATTATAGGTGCCGTCGGAGCCGTCTCCGCGCGGGATGGAACAGGCGATTTTTGCGGGAAGGTCTTCCACCTCGAAAGCAGTAACCCTTGCGGCACCGCTGCGGCCTTCGAGAAGCCGGTTCCAGGTTACTTCGGTACCACATCCAAGCGGAGATACCATGCCGGTACCCGTGATAACGACACGCCTCATCGTCCGTGATCCACCCTATAGAATGTTATTTCTGTTGCCTCGCTACGAGGGGGGAGCGGCCTCCCGGACGGAGACCGGGACGGGCCACCCGAAGGCGGCCCGCCGGAAATCGCTTCGATCAGGCCTGGGCCTTCTCGATGAACTTGACAGCGTCGCCGACCGTCAGGATCGAGTCCGCGGCATCGTCCGGGATCTCGACGCCGAATTCTTCTTCGAACGCCATGACCAGCTCAACGGTGTCGAGGGAGTCCGCGCCAAGGTCATCGATGAAGCTTGCGCCTTCGCTGACCTTTTCGGCGTCAACGCCCAGATGATCAATGACAATTTTCTTTACGCGTTCTGCGATATCGCTCATGTCGGATTCCTCGACCTTTGTTTTTGATCGGCGCCTTACGGCACCGGACACTCAACACGCCCGATGTGCCTCAAGAACACATCCGGCAATCCCTGCAACCGGCAAACGGCATCGGCGATACTCGTTCGCACCGCCTGATCGCTCAGGCTTTTGCCGGTCGACTGCTGACAGTCATGGCCCGATTAACACGGTTTAAGTCTGTCGCAAAGTCCGAAAATGGCCGGTGCTCCAGCGGTCAACATGCAATTTCAGCCGGTTGACCGGGTGCCCGCAGCCCAATCAGATCATGGCCATGCCGCCGTTCACATGCAGCGTCTGCCCCGTCATATAGGCGGCTTCCGACGACGCGAGATAGGCCACGGCCGACGCAACTTCCACGCCAGTGCCCATGCGCTTCATGGGAATGGCGCCCATGATGGCGTCCTTCTGCTTGTCGTTCAGCTTGTCGGTCATGGCGCTTTCGATGAAGCCCGGCGCCACGCAGTTGACGGTGACGTTGCGGGTGGCGATCTCCTGCGCCAGCGACTTGGTGAAGCCGATCATGCCGGCCTTGGAGGCGCAATAGTTGGCCTGGCCCGGATTGCCGGTGACGCCGACGACCGACGTGATGTTGATGATGCGGCCATAACGGCGGCGCATCATGGGATGGGTCAGCTCGCGCGTCAGGCGGAAAACGGAGGTGAGGTTCACTTCCAGAACCGCATCCCAGTCCTCGTCGCTCATGCGCACGAACAGGCCGTCGCGGGTGATGCCGGCATTGTTGACGAGGATGTCGACGCCGCCGAGATCGGCTTCCGCCTTCTCGCCGAGCGCCTTGACCTCGGCGCGGTCGGACAGATTGGCCGGGAAGATGTGGACGCGCTCGCCGAGATCGTTGGCAAGCGCTTCCAGCTTCTCGACGCGGGTGCCGTGCAGGCCGACGATCGCGCCCTGGGCATGCAGGATGCGGGCGATCTCTTCGCCGATGCCGCCGGACGCGCCGGTAACGAGAGCCTTGCGGCCGGAAAGGTCGAACATGGGTTGGGTTCCTCTTGCTAGAGCGAATAGCGAATAGCGAATGGCGAATAGGGGGAAAAGCGGTAGCGCAGCTTCTATTCGCTATTCGCTATTCCCAATTCGCCCTTCAGACGAGTTCCGCCAGCGCATTGTCGATATCGGCGGGCGTGTTGATCGCGATGCCGGTGACGGATTTGTCGATGCGGCGGGCGAGACCGGTCAGCACCTTGCCGGACCCCACCTCGTACAGCGTCGTGACGCCGTTGGCGCCGAACCACTCGACCGTCTCGCGCCAGCGGACCTGGCCGGTGACCTGCTCCACCAGAAGGCGGACGATCTCCTGCGGATCGCTGACGGGGGCAGCGCGTACGTTTGCGATGAGCGGCACGACCGGGGCCTTCGCCGCGACGGCGGCAAGCGCCTCGCGCATGGCATCGGCGGCGGGCGCCATCAGGGCGGAATGGAACGGTGCGGAGACCGACAGCATCAGCGCGCGCTTGGCGCCCTTGTCCGTCGCGAGCCGGGCCGCCACCTCGACCGCCGGCCTGGAACCGGAGATGACGAGCTGG
Source organism: Shinella sp. AETb1-6 (assembly GCF_009826875.1). Lineage (NCBI taxonomy): Bacteria > Pseudomonadati > Pseudomonadota > Alphaproteobacteria > Hyphomicrobiales > Rhizobiaceae > Shinella > Shinella sp. AETb1-6. The sequence continues at coordinate 21,912 of NZ_WUMM01000017.1, forward strand.
CCGCCGCCATTGTCATTGGCGATCTGGCACGAGCCGCCCTTCGACGCTTCCTGGCAGATGGCTTCGACATCCGCCTGCTCCAGGCCGATGATGGCGGCCATGGCGCCCTCGCCGACGGGGACGGCCGACTGCATGGCATTGCCGCGGATGCGCAGGAGCCGCGCGGTATCGGCCAGCGAGAAGGTGCCGGCGGCGCAGAGCGCGGAATATTCGCCGAGCGAATGGCCGGCGACATAGGAGACCTTGTCCTTCAACGACAGGCCGCGCGCTTCCAGAACACGCATGACGGCGATCGAGACGGCCATCAGCGCCGGCTGGGCGTTCGCCGTCAGCGTCAGCGTCTCCTCGGGGCCCTCGAACATGATGGCGGACAGCTTCTGATCCAGGGCGTCATCGACTTCCTGGAAAACGGCGCGCGCTTCCGGGAAGGTGTCTGCGAGTTCCTTGCCCATGCCGACGGCCTGGCTGCCCTGGCCGGGGAAAGTGAATGCTACGCTCATTTGGGGGTCTCCCGTCTTCTGTTTGTCTTTCCATTCACATTCCGGCCCGCCAAGTCAAGGCGTGGCGCGCCCCGGCCCCCTGCCCGGAGCGCCGTTCGGCGCGCCTTGCACAGGGAATTGCGGCTTATATCTTGCACTTCGCCGGCGCCCGCCTACATTCGCGCGGTTCCCACAAAAGGATTTTCCCTCCCATGAAATACAATCCGCTCGGCAGGACCGGCATCGACGTGTCGGAAATCTGCCTCGGCACCATGACCTGGGGCTCCCAGAACAGCGAGCAGGAAGCCCATGACCAGCTCGACTACGCTCTCTCCCAGGGCGTGAACTTTATCGATACCGCCGAACTCTATCCGACCACGCCGCTCTCGGCAGAAACCTATGGCGACACCGAGCGCTTCATCGGCAGCTGGCTGAAGGCGCGCGGCAACCGCGACAAGGTGGTGCTCGCCTCCAAGGTCGCCGGTCCCGGCCGCCCGCATATTCGCGGCGGCGCGCCGATGAACCGCGCCGGCATCCGGGCGGCCATCGACGCCAGCCTGTCACGCCTCCAGACCGACTATGTCGATCTCTACCAGCTGCACTGGCCCAACCGCGGGCATTATCACTTCCGCAATTCCTGGGGCTACGATCCCTCGAAGCAGGACCGCAACCAGGTGGCCGAGGAACTTTCGGAAATCCTCGAAACCGTGGGCGAGCTCGTCAAGGACGGCAAGGTCCGCGCGCTCGGGCTTTCCAACGATACGGCCTGGGGCACGATGCGCATGCTGGCGCTTGCCGAGCAAAAGGACCTGCCGCGCGTCGCCTCGATCCAGAACGAATATAACCTGCTGTACCGGACCTATGATCTCGATCTCGCGGAGCTCTCGCATCACGAGGACATCGGTCTGCTCGCCTATTCGCCGCTCGCCGCCGGCCTTCTCACCGGCAAGTATCTCGACGGCGTAAAGCCCGAGGGCTCGCGCCTGACGAAGAACGGCGATCTCGGCGGGCGCTACCAGCCGCTGCAGGAGCCGGCGGTGCGCGCCTATGTGAAGCTTGCCCGCCAGCACGGGCTCGACCCGGCCCAGATGGCGCTCGCCTTCTGCCTGACACGCCCCTTCATGGCATCCGTCATCATCGGTGCGACGTCGATGGAGCAGCTGAAGAATGATATCGCGGCCAAGGACGTCACCTTGTCCCAGGACGTCCTCGACGGCATCGCCCGCATCCACCGGCTGCACCCCGCACCGATCTGATATCGGCATTCCCATCACATCAATATAATAAGAAACCCGCCGTTTCCGGCGGGTTTCTCGCTTCCTCGGCCCGGGCGCGGACTTGGGGTTTGTCCTTGTCCGGGCTTCGGAAAGATTACGGCGTGGTCGTCGTGGCGCCGCCGCCTTCTGCGGGCTGGCTGTTCAGCGGCTGCTGGGTGCCGCCCGTCGTTGCGCCGCCGGTCTGGCCGTCGGTGGCCGTGCCACCGGCCGGTGCGGTTTCCGGCGTCGTGATGGACGAGGTGTTGGCGTTCGGGTCGACATTATCGGGCGTGCCGCTGCCGACGAAGTAGAAGGCGCCAACCGCGACCAGCACGGCGAGGATGACCGCGACGGCCCAGCCGCCCGAGCCACCACCCCGCGCGTTGTTCACGACGACGGGATCGCGATCCTGTACCGGGCGCTCGACGCGGCCGTCCGGGGAGCTGTGTTCCAGGGGACGATTGACAAGGTTCGGGTCTTGCATGTCGTTCACTCCATGTTGTTAGATCGCCGGAATAACGCCCCGGGCCGGGGATGGTTCCGCAATGCGTTGCAGAACGAAACAGAGGCTTTTGCCGGCAGGCCTTGCGTTTGGCTGAAAAATCCGTATAAGCGCGCTGTTCAAAACACCCGGTCAATCGGCTGGTGGCTGAACGGAGGGCCGGCATATCCTTGCGACATGCCGTTTGGAGCCAAGGGCTCCAGCCTCCCGTGTCTCCGCTCTCGACCGTCTGGATTAACGCTTTTCTTGCTTCGGGCCTCGGCCTTTGAGAACTGTCGTTGAGGCTTGGCGCCGGTTTCGGGTGATATGCAAACGCAAGAAAGGCAAAGCCACATGGCTCTTTACGAACACGTCTTCCTGGCCCGCCAGGATGTGTCCGCCCAGCAGGTCGACGCTCTCGTCGAACAGTACAAGGGCGTTATCGAATCGTTCGGCGGCAAGGTCGGCCGGGTCGAAAACTGGGGCCTCAAGTCCCTGACCTACCGCATCAAGAAGAACCGCAAGGCGCATTACGCGCTGATGGACATCGACGCCCCGGCCGCTGCGATCCACGAAGTCGAGCGCCAGATGCGCATCAACGAAGACATCCTTCGTTACATGACCATCGCCGTCGAAGCCCACGAAGAAGGCCCGTCGGCCATGATGCAGAAGCGTGACCGCGACGACCGTCCGCGCCGCGAAGGCGACGACCGCGGCCCGCGCCGCGACTTCGGCGACCGTCCGCGCCGCGATTTCGGCGACCGCCCGCCGCGTGGCGACCGTCCGGCCCGCGAAGACCGCGCGTAATCGAAGCAGAAGGAGATTATAGATATGGCTGATGTTTCTTCCGCTCCGGCACGCCGTCCGTTCCACCGCCGCCGCAAGACCTGCCCCTTCTCGGGCGCAAACGCTCCGAAGATCGACTACAAGGACGTCCGTCTCCTGTCGCGCTACATTTCCGAGCGCGGCAAGATCGTTCCGTCCCGCATCACGGCCGTTTCCCAGAAGAAGCAGCGCGAACTCGCCAAGGCGATCAAGCGCGCCCGCTTCCTCGGCCTGCTGCCCTACGTCGTCGCGTAAGCACGCTGACGCTGCGGCCTGACTCGACGTCAGGCCGTGGCCTCTGACTCAAGGGGAAGACGGTCTGCCGCCTTCCCCATCTCCCTTCCGCGTCGGGCGCGGATCGGAGCCGCCGGTCTTTTGAGGCCACCAATCCCATGTTGGGGAGACCGTCCTGAAACCATCGGTCAGGAACCTCCTCTAACTGTCTGATGAGACAGGACAGCGAACGTGAAGACCTTGACGCCAACCTCGATTGCGATCGGCCTCGTTGCCGGTGTGACCGCCGCTCTGCTTTCGCTGAGCGCGAATGCGCAGTCGTCGCTGGCCATCGTGCTTTACGCCGCGTCCGCGCTTCCCATCCTGATCGCCGGCCTCGGCTGGGGCAATGCCAGCGCCTTCATCGCCGTCGTTGCCGGCGGCGTCACGGCGTCCGCGCTCGTCTCCTCGCATTTCGCCGCGCTGATCGTGCTGATCACGCTGATCCCGGCCGGCTGGCTTTCCAACCTCGCGAACCTCGCGCGCCCGGCTTCCGAGCTCGGCGGCCCCGACAACGCGCTCGCCTGGTATCCGCTGTCCAACATCCTCGCCCACCTCGCCGTGATGGTGACGCTCGGCATGATCGCGGTCGGCGCCATCGTCGGCTATGACAGCGAGATGGCGAGCAAGCTCGTCGACATGGTCATCGAGGCGCTGAAGGCGCAGGAGCCGCTCTACAACCCGGATGCCGCAGCCGTCGCGCAGCTGAAGTCGGTCTTTGCGATCGCGCTGCCGCTCGTGCAGGGCGCGCTGTGGGTGTTCCTGCTGTTTGCGGCCTATTACATCGCGTCCTTCATCGTGCGCGCCTCCGGCAAGGGGCTGCGCCCGCGCGAGGACATGCCCGCGACGCTGCGCATGCACCGCAACGCGGTCTTCGCCTTCCTCGGCGGCCTCGTGCTCACCTTCGCGGGCGGCGTTCCGGCGATCATCGGCGCCCTGATCTGCGGCACGTTCGGCGCCGGCTTCGTGCTCGCCGGTTTCGCGAGCCTGCATTTCCGCACGCGCGGCAAGCCGTGGCGGCTGCTTGCGCTGTGGTTCACCTACATCTCGGTACTGCTCTTCACGATACCGGTCTTCTTCATCCTCATTCTCGGGCTGATGGACACGAGGCGCACCATCGCGCTGACGCCCACCGGCCCGGCCGAACAGAAAAACCCCGATACCTGAACTCAAGAAAGGAACTCTAAAATGGACGTCATTCTCCTCGAACGCATCGCCAAGCTCGGCCAGATGGGCGAAACCGTAAAGGTTCGCGACGGCTTCGCCCGCAACTTCCTGCTGCCGCAGGGCAAGGCGCTGCGCGCCAACGAAGCCAACAAGAAGCGCTTCGAAGCCGAGCGTGCGACGCTCGAAGCCCGTAACCTGGAGCGCAAGTCCGAAGCCCAGGCCGTTGCCGAAAAGCTCGACGGCAAGTCCTTCGTCATCGTCCGCTCCGCCGGCGAAACCGGCCAGCTCTACGGTTCGGTCGCTGCCCGCGACATCATCGAAGTGCTGGAAGCCGAAGGCTTCAACGTCGGCCGCAACCAGGTCGAGCTCAACACGCCGATCAAGGCCATCGGCCTGCACAAGGTCGTGCTGCACCTGCATGCCGAAGTCGCCATCTCCATCGAGCTCAACGTTGCCCGTTCGGCCGATGAAGCCGAGCGCCAGGCCAAGGGCGAAAGCCTGACCTCGGCCGACGCCATCTACGGCGTCGACGAAGACGCGCTGACGGCAGCCGACTTCTTCGACCCGGAAGCCGACGGCGTCGACGAAGACGACGCATAATATCCAGTCCTTACGGACGGTTACGGGACGGGTCGGCATTGCCGGCCCGTCTTCGTTTCGGCAGGTCAAAAAACACGGGTTGAAATCCCCGCTTTCCCAGCAATATCTTATAGCCGTTAGACTGGATTGGCGGTTGGGCCGCTCTTCAGGCCGGTTTCCGACCAGACCCGTTCCGCCATGTTTTCAAGCGCGACGGAGTTTGCTGATGAAATTCATAGTACAGGCTCTCGTTTCCCGTCTCGTCGAGACTGGAAATCTGACGGTCACCTACCCGGACGGATCCCGCCAGACCTTCGGGGATGGAACGGGCAATCCGGTGCACATGCGCATCAACAGCCGCAAGGCGCTTTGGGGCCTTGCGGTCGACCCCGCCTACTATCTCGGCCACCACTACGGCACCGGCGATATCGATATCGTCGAGGGCGACATGTACGGCCTGCTCAAGATCGTCTTCACCGGCAATCCCGACTTCCAGTATTACGACACACGCTGGAACCGGGCGCTGGAGCGGCTGCGCTACCTGCTGCGCTGGGCGCGCGAGAAGAACAGCGTCGTGCGGTCGCGCCGCAACGTGCAGCATCACTACGACCTGACCGGCGCGCTCTACGATCTCTTCCTCGACCAGGACCGGCAATATTCCTGCGCCTATTTCGAGCGGCCGGACCAGTCGCTGGACGAGGCGCAGCTTGCCAAGAAACGGCACATCGCCGCCAAGCTCAACATCAACCGGCCCGGCCAGAGCGTGCTCGACATCGGCAGCGGCTGGGGCGGCATGGCGCTCTACCTTGCCCGCCAGCTCGGCGCGAAGGTCACGGGCGTCACCCTCTCCGACGAGCAGCATGCGCTTTCGGTGAAGCGGGCGAGCGAGGCGGGGCTGGGCGACGAGGTGAAATTCCTGCTGCAGGACTACCGCAATACGGAAGGCCCGTTCGACCGCATCGTCTCGGTCGGCATGTTCGAGCATGTGGGACGGCCGAACTACCTGACCTTCTTCAAGAAGAGTGCCTCCCTTCTGAAGCGCGACGGCGTGATGCTCCTGCACACGATCGGCCGCACCGACCGGCCGACGGCCAACAATCCCTTCATCGAGAAATACATCTTCCCCGGCGGCTATATCCCTGCCCTGTCGGAAGTGATGCAGGCTGTGGAAAAAAGCGGGCTTGCGGTGACGGACGTGGAAATCCTGCGGCTGCATTATGCCGAGACGCTGCGCCACTGGCGCGAGCGCTTCATGGCCCGGCGCGACGAGGCCAAGGCGCTCTACGACGAGAAGTTCTGCCGGATCTGGGAATTCTATCTCGCAGCGTCCGAGAGCGCCTTCCGCTGGCAGAACCTCGTCGTCTTCCAGCTGCAGCTCGCGCATGACCAGGAGGCGATCCCGCTGACCCGCGACTATATCGGCCGCGGCGAGGATTGCCTGAAGGCGCATGAGGGCAATCCCAAGGGCGAGCGGCGCGGCCCCCGCCAATTCCCGCAGGAAGCCGCCCTTTAAAAAATCTCCGGTGGACACGCGTTCACCGGGGACGCTCCATGCTCCGTTTTCTGCGCGTTGTCCGCCGCCGAAGCCGCCCCGGTTCGGTGGCACGCGCGCGGGGATTCGCATCGCGAGTCAATCGAAAGCCAAGGGCCCCGAAGGAATCCGGACTTGCTGTGGCGGGCCTGCCTGTGGAAAAGTCTAAGACCGGGCTTAACCACCGGTGTGAGTCGGATGCGCTTGACCCCCGCCGGTACATGACCCAAACCATCGACCTTCGCAAAAGAGGACGGGGAGATTCGGGACGATGAATGATGCCGTGCGCAAGCTCAGCCAGGCCGGTCACGACAATGCGGAGCTTCACCATCGCGAGGCGCCGAACAACGTCGAGGCCGAACAGGCGCTGCTGGGCGCCATTCTCGTCAACAACGACGCCTATTACCGCGTCTCGGACTTCCTGAAGCCGATCCATTTCCACGAGCCGCTGCACCGCAAGATCTACGAGCTTGCCGGCGATACGATCCGCATGGGCAAGATCGCCACGACGATCACGCTCAAGACGCACCTGCCGACGGATGGACGCGTCGGCGATCTGACGATCCCGCAATATCTCGCCCGTCTGGCGGCCGAGGCCGTGACGATCATCAACGCGGAAGACTATGGCCGGGCGATCTACGACCTCGCGCTGCGCCGCTCGCTGATCAATATCGGCGAGGACATGGTCAACATCGCCTATGACGCGCCGCTCGACATGCCGCCGCAGACGCAGATCGAGGACGCCGAGCGTCGCCTGTTCGAACTGGCCGAGACCGGCCGCTATGACGGCGGCTTCCAGTCGTTCAACGATGCCGTCGCGCAGGCCATCGACATGGCCGGCCAGGCGTTCGAACGCGACGGGTCGCTGTCGGGCATCTCGACCGGCATCCATTCGCTCGATGCCCGCATGGGCGGCCTGCAGCGTTCGGACCTTATCGTGCTTGCGGGACGCCCCGGCATGGGCAAGACCTCGCTTGCCACCAACATCGCCTACAATATCGCGGCGTCCTACGAGCCCGAAGTGCAGGCGGACGGCTCGTTCAAGGCGCGCAACGGCGGCGTCGTCGGCTTCTACTCGCTCGAAATGTCGTCCGAGCAGCTGGCGACCCGTATCATTTCCGAGCAGACGGAAGTGTCCTCCTCGAAGATCCGCCGCGGCGACATTTCCGAGGCCGATTTCGAAAAGCTCGTCGCCTGCAGCCAGATGATGCAGAAGGTGCCGCTCTATATCGACCAGACCGGTGGTATCTCCATCGCGCAGCTTTCGGCGCGCGCCCGGCGCCTCAAGCGCCAGCGCGGCCTCGACTGCCTCGTGGTGGACTATATCCAGCTCATGACCGGCTCGGGCAAGTCGAGCGACAACCGCGTGCAGGAAATCACCCAGATCACCACGGGCCTCAAGGCGCTGGGCAAGGAACTGAACGTGCCGATCATCGCGCTTTCCCAGCTCTCCCGTCAGGTGGAAAGCCGCGAGGACAAGCGCCCGCAGCTTTCGGACCTTCGCGAATCGGGCTCCATCGAGCAGGACGCGGACGTGGTGCTCTTCGTGTTCCGTGAGGAATACTATGTGAAGAACCTCGAGCCGCGCGACGAGTTCGATCCGAAATACGAGGAATGGAAGATGAAGTTCGAGGCCGTGAAGGGCACGGCAGACGTCATCATCGCCAAGCAGCGTCACGGACCGACCGGCACCGTGAAGCTCGCCTTCCAGTCGGAATACACCCGCTTCACCGACCTCGCCGACCCGTCCTTCACCCAGTACGAGCACTGAGGCGTCCGACGAGGCGGAGCCATCCCCCTCATCCGGCCTTCGACCACCTTCTCCCCGTGGGGGAGAAGGGGAAGATTGGACGTCGCATTCCCCTTCCTTCTCCCCCTCGGGGAGAAGGTGCCGGCAGGCGGATGAGGGGGTGGCGGTGCCCTTCGATGCTATTTCTTCACGAAAGCCGGCGCCTTGCAGATGCCGGCGACGATGGCGAGTGCCTTGCGGGCGCGTTCCTTTTCCCGTGCGTCCGTCAAGGTCAGGTCCAGCCGGTCGGCGCAGACCATGTCAGAAGCGGCTTCACCCGAAAGCGATACGCGCGTGGCGCAGTGCAGGTCCTTGCCGGTGAGAACGATCTGCACCGCCTTCTCCGAATCGACCGGCACCGGCTTGACGCCGGCGATCATGTCGTCGGCCGAGGCATAGGCGAGGACGGAGGTGACGCGGCGCAGGTCCACCATGCCGAATGTCACGGTCGCCCACTGGCCAGGAAACTGCAGCGCGGACATGAAGCGGGCGCGGCACGGGACGCCGCCCACCTGCAGCCGGGTGACAAGGCGCGGCGCGTCGGGGTTTTCGACGATGGAGTAATAGAGCGCCGCGCTGTCGTCCTCCTGCGGCTTGCCATCGTCTCGGGCAAGGCCGAGCAGCGTCGCGTGAGCGTCGCGGATATCCGCTTCCGTCGGGGCGTCCTGCGCAACGGCCGGCAGCGCCAGGAGCACCGTCGTAGCGGCAAGGATCGATGGTTTTATGCGCGCCATGGTCGCTCCTGTTCGCGCCGCACCATAGGGCCGGCACCGGGCCGCCGCAATGCGGGCTGCGACCGTATTGCCGCCACAGTCCACAGGCTGTATTTCCACACGATGAGCAAACATCCAGCTTCCGGCCGCCCCACGCTTCCCGTCGCAGGCGAGGATCATGCCCGCCTGACGATCGACCTTTCCGCGCTTGCCGACAACTGGCGCGCCATGGCCCGCCGCTCGGGCGCGGCGCGCACCGCCGCCGTGCTGAAGGCCGACGCCTATGGCATCGGGCTGGAGCCGGCCGCCAAAACCTTCCACCAGGCCGGCGCGCGCGATTTCTTCGTCGCCACACCGGCCGAAGGGGCTGCGGTCCGCACTGCCCTGCCCGATGCGCGCATCTATGTGCTTTCGGGCATGTGGGCGGGCGCCGAGCGGCTGTTCTTCGAATTTGACCTCGTGCCGGTCATCGTGTCCGAGGAGCAGCTGGTGGTGTTCATGTCGGCGATCGCCGACGGCGGGGACATTCCCTGCGTGCTGCATGTCGATACCGGCATGAGCCGTCTGGGGCTGAGAGTGGAGGATGCGCTGGCGCTGGCCGACGACATCGCGCGTCCCGCGAGCTTCTCGCCGATCATGCTTCTGAGCCACCTCGCCTGCGCCGACGAGCCGTCCCACGCGCTCAACCGACAGCAGCTCCAGCGCTTCCGCAGCGTCGTTTCCGCCTTCGGCGATATCGACGCGACGCTTGCCAATTCCGCCGGCATCTTTCTCGGCGAGGACTATCACTTCACCCTCACCCGCCCCGGCATCGCGCTTTATGGCGGGGCTGCGGTCAATGGCGTGCCGAACCCGATGAAACCGGTCGTCACGGCGGAGGCCCGCATTCTCCAGGTGCGCGACGTGAAGGCCGGCGAAAGCGTCGGCTACGGCGCCGCCGTGGTCTGCGCCCGCGATACGCGCGTCGCCATCGCCGCCATCGGCTATGCGGACGGCTATATGCGCAGCCTTTCCAGCGCCGGCATACCGCTGCGCCGGACCGGCCTTGCCGGCCCGAGCGGCATGCTGCATGGCCGCCCCGTGCCGGTCATCGGCCGCGTGACCATGGACCTCACGCATTTCGACGTGACGGACATGCCCGCCGGCAGCGTGCGGCCGGGCGACTTCATCGAACTCTTCGGCAGGACCATGCCGATCGAGGATGTGGCGCGCGCCGCCGGCACCGTCGACTACGAACTTCTCACCAGCCTGGGCAACCGCTACGAACGGCGCTACGAGGCCGTGAAGAAGTAGGTCGCCCTCCCACGACGGCGCACTCTGTGCTCACCCGCGAACTGGACTTGTTCCCGTTTTGTGCTATTGCCATGGGCAACTGATACCGGAGAAGAAGTCCTGATGGCGAAAGGCCGCACTCAATTCGTCTGCCAGAACTGCGGCACCGTGCATTCCCGCTGGGTGGGAAAATGCGAGGGCTGCGGCGAGTGGAACACCGTGGTCGAGGAAGACCCGATGGGCGGCATCGGCTCGGGGCCCGGCAAGGTGCCGAAGAAGGGCCGGCCCGTCGCGCTGACGGCGCTCTCCGGCGAGATCGAGGAAGCGCCGCGCATCCATACCGGCATCGCCGAACTCGACCGTGCCACGGGCGGCGGCTTCGTGCGCGGCTCGGCCGTGCTGATCGGCGGCGATCCCGGCATCGGCAAGTCGACGCTGCTGATGCAGGCCGCCGCCGCCCTCTCCCGCCATGGCCACCGCATCATCTATGTCTCGGGCGAAGAGGCCGTGGCGCAGGTCAGGCTGCGTGCGCAGCGCCTCCAGGCACACCAGACCGACGTGCTGCTGGCCGCCGAGACCAATGTCGAGGATATTCTCGCCACCATCGGCGAAGGCAAGCGCCCCGACCTCGTCATCATCGATTCGATCCAGACGCTGTGGAGCGATACGGCGGAGGCCGCGCCCGGCACGGTAACGCAGGTGCGCACCGGCGTGCAGGCCATGATCCGCTTCGCCAAGCAGACGGGCGCGGCCATGGTGCTGGTCGGCCATGTCACCAAGGAAGGCCAGATCGCGGGACCGCGCGTCGTGGAACACATGGTCGACGCGGTGCTCTATTTCGAGGGCGACCGCGGGCACCATTACCGCATCCTGCGCACCGTGAAGAACCGCTTCGGCCCGACGGACGAGATCGGCGTGTTCGAAATGTCCGACAAGGGCCTGCGCGAGGTTTCCAACCCCTCCGAACTCTTCCTCGGCGAGCGCAACGAGAAGGCGCCGGGTGCGGTGGTCTTCGCGGGCATGGAGGGCACGCGGCCCGTGCTGGTGGAGGTGCAGGCGCTCGTGGCGCCCACATCGCTGGGCACACCGCGTCGCGCCGTCGTCGGCTGGGATTCGGCGCGCCTTTCGATGATCCTCGCGGTGCTGGAGGCCCATTGCGGCGTGCGGCTCGGTCAACACGACGTTTACCTCAATGTGGCGGGCGGCTACCGCATCTCCGAGCCGGCGGCGGACCTTGCGGTGGCCTCGGCGCTGGTTTCCTCGCTTGCCGGTCTTGCCCTTCCCGCCGATTGCGTCTATTTCGGCGAAGTCAGCCTGTCGGGCGCCATTCGTCCGGTTGCGCACACCGCCCAGCGCCTCAAGGAGGCGGAAAAACTGGGGTTTTCGCAGGCCCTGCTGCCCGCGGGTTCAGCCGAACTGCCCAAGGGCACCGGCAGCCGCTGGAGCGAGATCGAAGGCCTGCCGGACCTGGTGGCGCGCATCGCCGGATCGAAGAGTGCCCTCAAGCGGGAAGACGAGGACGTCTGACGGCCTTCGGCAGCGGGTCAATGCCCTGTGGGAAACACGGGTTTGAAGCGTGCCGAACCGGGACGGCGAAGACGCCTTCCGCTAATGTGCGCTTCGCACGGGGCGGGCCTGGCGACATTTCGGGTTTGGAGTAGGACGAACATGCCCATCACAATTCTCGACGGTATCGTCATCGGCGTTGCGCTGTTCTCCGCCGTGCTGGCGATGGTGCGCGGCTTCTCGCGCGAGGTTCTCTCCGTCGCAAGCTGGGTCGGTGCCGCGGCTGCCGCCTATTTCCTCTATCCCGTCCTTCTGCCCTATGCGAAGGACTATACGACGAGCGACACGGTCGCCATGGTCGGCTCCGCCGCCGCCGTCTTCCTCGTCGCGCTCATCGTGATCTCCTTCATCACCATGCGCATCGCCGACTTCATCATCGACAGCCGCATCGGCGCGCTCGACCGCACCCTCGGCTTCCTGTTCGGCGCCGCACGCGGCATCCTGCTCGTTGTCGTCGCCATGCTGTTCTTCAACTGGCTGGTGGCGCCGCAGCAGCAGCCGTCCTGGGTCACCACCGCCAAATCCAAGCCGCTGCTCGACAATCTCGGTTCGCGCCTCATCGCGCTGCTGCCGGAAGATGCCGACGCGACGATCATCGACCGCCTGCGCGGCAAGCAGACCGACGGCGCCACGGAGGAGCCGGACGGCGCGGCCGGTGGGACCAACCAGGCGCCTGCCGAAGAGACGCCCGCGACGAACGGATAAGACATCAGGGGAGCCGCCACTCGCGAAAATTGACGAAGGCAGGCTCCCCGTTTTTTGTTAGGATGAAGAACCGCCACTGATGCTCCCGGGCCTCGGTGGCAAATGCTTTAGGCCATACCCATATGGGGCATGGCCGGAGTGGTGAAGACCCCCGTGCAACCTCCCAGGTTCCGAGCAAAGGCTTGCAGCAATGAGCGATTTCCTCTTCCCCGGCCGCCACGACGACGATCTCGACGGCGATACGCTTCACGAGGAGTGCGGCGTGTTCGGCATTCTGGGCCATCCCGATGCCGCGACGCTGACCGCGCTCGGCCTGCATGCGCTCCAGCATCGCGGCCAGGAGGCGGCGGGTATCGTCTCCTTCGACGGCACGCAGTTCCACACCGAAAAGCATATGGGCCTCGTCGGCGACCATTACACCAATCCGGTGACGCTGGCGAAGCTGCCCGGCAACATGGCGATCGGCCACACGCGCTACTCCACGACGGGGGAAGTGGCCCTGCGCAACGTGCAGCCGCTGTTTGCGGAACTGGAAGTCGGCGGCATCGCCGTCGCCCATAACGGCAACTTCACCAACGGCCTGACGCTGCGCCGCCAGCTTATCGCCGGCGGCGCCATCTGTCAGTCGACCTCGGACACCGAAGTCGTTCTCCACCTCATCGCCCGCTCGCGCTACACCAACACGACCGACCGCTTCATCGACGCGATCCGCCAGATGGAAGGCGGCTATTCGATGCTCGGCATCACCCGCACGAAGCTGATCGCCGCACGCGACCCCACGGGCATCCGCCCGCTGGTCATGGGCGAACTCGACGGCAAGCCGATCTTCGCCTCGGAAACCTGCGCGCTCGACATCATCGGCGCCAAGTTCATCCGTGACGTCGAGAACGGCGAGATCGTCATCTGCGAAATCCAGCCCGACGGCTCCATCACCATCGAGGCGCGGAAGTCCGGCAACGCGCAGCCGGAACGGCTCTGCCTGTTCGAATATGTCTATTTCGCCCGCCCCGATTCCGTCGTCGGCGGCCGCAGCGTCTATGTGGCGCGCAAGAACATGGGCATCAACCTCGCCAAGGAACACCCGGTCGAGGGCGACGTCGTCGTGCCCGTGCCTGACGGCGGCACGCCCGCGGCCCTGGGTTACGCCCAGGAGAGCGGCATCCCGTTCGAATACGGCATCATCCGCAACCATTATGTCGGGCGCACCTTCATCGAGCCGACGCAGCAGATCCGCGCCTTCGGCGTGAAGCTGAAGCACTCGGCCAACCGCGCGATGATCGAAGGCAAGCGCGTCATTCTCGTGGACGATTCGATCGTGCGCGGCACCACCTCGCTCAAGATCGTGCAGATGATCCGCGACGCCGGCGCCAAGGAAGTGCATGTGCGCGTCGCAAGCCCGATGATCTTCTATCCCGATTTCTACGGCATCGACACGCCGGACCGGGACAAGCTGCTGGCCAACCAGTATGCCGACGTCGACGCCATGGCGAAGTATATCGGTGCGGATTCGCTGGAATTCATCTCCATCAACGGTCTCTACCGGGCCGTCGGCGGCGAGGATCGCAACCCGGCCCGTCCCCAGTTCACCGACCATTACTTCACCGGCGACTATCCGACACGCCTCCTTGACAAGGAAGGCGAGACGATGGGACGGAAGGTCTCGGTTCTGGCAAGCAACGGATAATTGAAGACAGCATGAGCATCGACCTGAAAGACCGCATCGCGCTGGTCACCGGCGCGTCGCGCGGGATCGGCTATTTCACCGCCCTCGAACTGGCCAAGGCCGGCGCCCATGTGATCGCCTGCGCCCGCACCGTCGGGGGACTGGAGGAGCTGGACGATGCCATCCAGGCCGCGGGCGGCTCGGCCACGCTGGTGCCCTTCGACCTCGCCGACATGGCGGCTATCGACAAGCTCGGCGGCTCGATCTTCGAGCGCTGGGGCAGGCTCGACATCCTGATCGCCAATGCCGGCGTGCTCGGCACCATCTCGCCGATCGACCATGTCGAGGCGAAGGTGTTCGAGAAGGTGATGACCATCAACGTCACGGCGACGTGGCGGCTGATCCGCTCGGTCGCGCCGCTGCTCCTGAAGTCCGATGCCGGCCGCGCCGTGCTGCTCTCCTCGAGCGCCGCGCACAAGTGCAAGCCGTTCTGGGGGCCCTACTCCGCCTCCAAGGCCGCCGTCGAGGCGCTGGCCCGCACCTGGGCCGGCGAGACGCAGCGCACGGCGCTGCGCATCACCTCGTTCGATCCCGGCGGCACCCGCACGGCCATGCGCGCCCAGGCCATTCCCGGCGAAGACCCTTCGACGGTGCAGCATCCCTCCGAAGTGGCCAAGGCCATCCTGCCGCTCGTCTCGCGCGACTATGCCGAGACCGGCAAGCTGTTCGACATGCGCCAGGGCCGTCTTGTGGACTACCGCCTGCCGGAGTGATCTTCAGCGTCATCGCCTGGAGCCCCCCCTCTGCCCTGCAGGGCAGAGGGGTGTCACCGCGCCCTACTCCACCACCGTCCTCACCTCCACCGAAAGGCCCGGCGCCAGGTATTGCGACAGGTCCTGCCCGTCGTCGATGGCGATGCGGACGGGGATGCGCTGGGCGACCTTGGTGAAGTTGCCGGTCGCGTTGTCGGGCTTGATGACGCTGAATTCCGAGCCGGCGGCCGGCGAGAAGCGTTCGACATGGCCCTTCAGCGTGGCATGGCGGAAGGCATCGACCGTCACCTCGACCGCCTGCCCCGGCTTGATATAGGCGAGCTGGGTTTCCTTGAAATTGGCGATGACCCAGGTATCGCGCGGCACGACGGCCATGAGCTGCGTGCCGGCGGCGACATACTGGCCGAGCTTGACGCCGACCTCGCCGACCGCGCCGTCACGCGGGGCCGTGATCACGGTATTCGAAAGGTCGATGCGCGCGAGCTCCACCGCGGCCTCGGCGCCGGCGACGGCCGCACCCAGCGAATCGCGGCCGACGATGATGGTCTGCAGATCCTGCTTCGACACTTCGAGATTGGCCTGCGCCTGCGAGACGGCGGCCTCGGCCTGGTCGAGCGTCGTGCGGCTCTGCTCCAGATCGCTCTGGGTCGAGATGCCCTTGGCGGACAGCTCCTCCACGCGGTTCCAGTTTTCTTCCGCCCGTCGCTTGGCCGATGTGGCGCCGCCGAGCGCGGCTTCACTGGCGCCGATGCGGGCCTTGGCGGCATTTTCCTGCTGCTGCGAATTGGCAAGCGCCGCCTTCTGGCTGGCGAGCGTCGCCTCGGCCTGGGCGAGCTTCTGGTGGTAGATGCGATCGTCCAGGCGGACAAGCACCTGCCCCTGCTTGACGCTCTCATAATCCTTGACCGCGACCTCCGTGACGTAGCCGGGAAGCTGCGGGCTGATCAGGGTGACATAGCCGCGCACATAGGCATTGTCCGTCGTCTGGACTTCGCTGGCAAAGGGCGGCAGGCGCCAGGCATAGGCGACGACGACGATGCCGACGATGCCAAGGACGACGGCCAGCGCCGTCGCGGTGTTGCGAATATACTGTTTCATAGGATCAGGCCTTTGCGGCGGCTGCGCCCGAAACGGCGCCCGCCTCTTTAATACGGACATAGATTCGGTGAATGGCAAGCGCGATGGCGGCGGCGACGGCCAGAAGCGCGATGACGAAGAAGGCATCGTTGTGTGCAAGCACGTTCGCCTCGCGGGTCACCTGCTGGCTGAGCAGCGCCACCCCTTCGGCCTTCAGCATGGCCTGATCGGTGATCGTGCGGCCATAGGCGGCGGAAAGCTGGGCGATGCGCGCGGCGACCAGCGGGTCGGTCAGCGTCATCGCCTGGGCGAGAATGTTGGAATGGAACTTCTCGCGCAGCGTGATGAAGGAGCCGAAGATCGCGGAGCCGGCAAGACCGCCCAGGCTCTGCGTGGCGAGGAAGACCACGATGAAGCTCAGGATGTATTGCGGCCCCTTGCGCAGCGCCATGGTGAAACCCGCGGCGATGGCGGGCGGCAGGAAGAGGCCGCCGCCGGCGGCGATCATCGCCTGGCTGAGATACATGTCGTGCGGGCGCGTCAGGTTGGTGGCGTGGCTGTCGAGCCAGGCGCCGACGCCGATCAGCATGAGCGCCACCATGTGGATGGCGGGCTCGCGGCTGGGCTTGAGGATCGCCGCGCAGACGAGACCGCTCGCCAGCGTCGCCAGCGCGACACAGGAATAGAGGCCGGTCAGCTGGTCGTTCTGCAGGCCCATGATCTGGAAGAAGTTGCTGGCCACCGCCGTCTGCTCGGCCAGCATGAGCCGGAAGAGAATGAGCACGGCGGCGAAATGCATCACCTCCCGGCTGAAAAGCCAGCGCAGGTCGATCAGCGGCGTCGCACGGTTGAGTTCGAGGACGGCCGCGATGGTCAGCGCCGCGATCATCACGACGGCCAGCACGCCGATCCACTCCGCCTCCAGCCACCAATAGGTGCGGCCGACGGCGAAGATGACGGCCGCCGAGCCGAAGCCGACGGCGATGAAAAGGTAGCTGACGATATCGAGCTTCTCGATGACCTTGGCGCGCGGCAAAGGCGTCAGCGGCAGGAGATAGATGGCCGCGAAGGCCAGCATGGCGAGCGAGAGTTCGAGATAGAGCAGCGCCCTTACCCCGCCGATGTCGATCAGAAACGGCGAGACGATGCGGGTCAGGGGCGCGGCGAGCGCGATATTGGTGAGCGCCAGCGAGATGCCGATGGTCAGCTTGCGCGCCGGGGAGAAGGCCTCCAGCATGTAGAGGAAGCCGAGGGTGGACAGCGGCGCGGCCGCCATGCCGGCGAAGAAGCGCAGCACGATGGCCGAATGCAGGTCGGTGATGAAGATGTGCATCACCGACACGACGAGGAAGACGGCAATGCCGAGTTCGGCGAAGTTGCGCAGGCCGTACTGGTTGCGGATCTTGACGAGGGCGATCGACAGCGAGGCGTTCGGCGCCATATAGGCCGCGACCAGCCAGACCGCCTCGGTGCTCGTGGCACCGAGCGGGCCTTGCAGCTGCGGCAGATTGGCGGCGACGAAGTTCATGCCGAAGCCCTGCGTCATGGCCAGCAGCGTGGATGCCACCATGTACAGGGCGGCCCGGCCGGGCGGCATGGGTGGCGGCGCCGGCGGTGCGGCCGCCGGCGTTGCCGGCTCGGCCGGCTCGTCCAGCTCATCGCTTGGGGAAACCGTGCTCATGCCTCGACGCTGTCCCGGCAGCTCCTGGCGATGTTGTCCGACATGGTCGCGAAGACTTTCACGGTGACCGTCATGTCCGCGGTGGAAATGTCGGCAAGCACGTCCGCCCGCAGCGAACGGGCGAGATCGAGCACCTCGCCGGCCATGCGCGCGCCGTGCGGCGTCATGACGATCTGCTTGGCGCGGCGGTCGCCTTCCACCGACTGGCGCTCGATGAAGCCCTGCTTTTCCATCCCGTCGAGCAGGCGCACCAGCGTCGGCGTCTCGATATCGAGTTCGTCTGCCAGTTCGCGCTGGTTGAGCTGGGAGCCGCGCCCGAGAATCATCAGGGCGCGGGCGCGCGGCAGGGTCAGGCCCCTCTCCTTCACGCGCGCATCGAACAAGGCGCGCATCTTGCGCTGGACACGGGAGAGGTCGTCGAGGAGGCGTTCACGCGGATCGGTCGTCGTCATCTTGCTAGCCTAAATATTATTAGCTTACTATCTATTTGCTTGCTAGTTAATCCAGGACATGACAAAAATCAAGCCCCGCCCAGAGGACTGGACGGGGCTTGCGGCAAGCTCACGTAAAAATGATTGCGGGCGTCAGTGACCGTCGGTTTCGGGGAACTCGCTGGCGGCCGGGGTGACGGGTGCCGACCAGCCGCCATACTTGCGCTTCCAGGACCGGGCGCCGAAAGGCAGCGTCACGAGATAGGCAAGGACGGTCACCACCATGGTTTCCCAGGTGAAGCTCATCAGCGTCGCGACGTAGAGCACGACGAGCAGGATGCCGGGCAGCACCAGATCGCGGCGGATGCGGCTGCCCTCGGACTTGCCCGACCAGACCGGCAGGCGACTCACCAGAAGGAAGCCGATCACCACGGTGTAGCCGGAGGCGAGGAACGCGAAGAGCGGGCTCGGGGGCACGCCGAGGAAGCCGATATAGACAGGCAGGAGCACCAGCATGGCGCCGGCCGGGGCTGGCACGCCGACGAAATATTCGCTCTGCCATTGCGCCTTGGTCTCGCGCTCGGCCATGACGTTGAAGCGCGCAAGGCGCAGGCCCGCGGCGATGGCGTAGATCAGCGCCGCGATCCAGCCGAAGGAGCGGGCCTGATCGAGGATGAAGACATAGAGCACCAGCGCGGGCGCCACGCCGAAATTGACGATATCGGCCAGCGAATCCATCTGGCCGCCGAATTTCGAGGTGGCCTTCAAGAGCCGCGCCACGCGCCCGTCGATGCCATCGAGGAAGGCGGCGAGCAGCACCATGCCCACGGCGAGTTCGTAGCGGTTTTCGAAGGCCAGCCGGATGCCGGTGAGGCCCGCGCAGATCGCGAGCACGGTGATGACGTTGGGAATGACGATGCGCAGCGGGATTTCGCGCAGGCGCGGTCCGCGGGCCTCGTCGTTCGGGCCGTTGGGCTCATAGGGCGGAAATGGCGTTTCCATCGGTTTCGCTCGTTCGATACAGTGAATAATCAGCGGCGAATAGCGAATAGGGAGTAGCGAATAGAGGAAGACAAATGATGCGATCCCTATTCGCTATTCGTTATTCGCCTCCAAACTCCTATCCCCTGCGGCTCACCACCGGCCCCTTGGCAGAGCCGAATTCCGCCAGCACGGTTTCACCGGCAATGGCCGTCTGCCCGACGCTGACGCGCGGCTGCGCGCCGGCCGGCAGGAACACGTCGAGGCGCGAGCCGAAGCGGATGAGGCCGAAGCGCTCGCCTGCGTCGAGATGATCGTTCATCGTGCTCCAGCACAGGATGCGGCGCGCGACGAGGCCGGCGATCTGCACCACGCCGATTTGACCATGCGCGCTTTCGATGACGAGGCCGTTGCGCTCGTTCTCCTGGCTCGCCTTGTCGAGATCGGCGTTGAGGAATTTCCCGGCGCGATAGGCCACGCGCGTGATGCGGCCGCGCATCGGCGCGCGGTTCACATGGCAGTTGAAGACGTTCATGAACACCGAGATGCGCAGCATCGGCTGGTCGCCCAGCTCGAGCTCCACCGGCGGCGTCATCAGGGCGATGGCCGAGACGCGACCGTCGGCCGGGCTGATGACGAGGTCGTCGTCCTGCGGGGTCAGGCGCTCGGGATCACGGAAGAAATAGGCGCACCAGGCGGTCAGCACGAAGCCGATCCACATCAGCGGCGTCCAGAGCAGCCCCAGCAGAAGCGAGACGACGAAGAAGCCGGCCACGAACTTCCAGCCCTCCCGATGGATCGGCACCAGGGTGCTGCGGACTGTATCGACCAAACTCATCTTCGACATCTCCTGACAATTTCACGCCATCGACCTAGCGTGAAATGGCGATGGGGGCAATGTTTTAGGACGTGGGATTAAGCGGCAGGCAGTCGCGAATAGCGAATAGCGAATAGCGAATAGCGAGAAAGGTTCTTTCCCTATTCGCTATTCGCAACTTCCTATTCGCTCATTCTCACTCCGCCGCCGGCGCACCGCGCACGACAATCCCGAGATCGTCGCTTTCGCGCACCTGCTTGAGGCGTTCCTCGGCCTGGACGGCCTCGCGCTGGCGGTTCCACATGGAGGCGTAGAGGCCGTCGTCGCGCTGCATGAGTTCGCCATGGGTGCCGCGCTCGGCAATCGTGCCGTCCTTCAGCACGATGATCTCGTCGGCGGAGATGACCGTGGACAGGCGGTGGGCGATGACCAGCGTGGTGCGGTTTTTCGAGACGATGTCGAGCGCCGCCTGGATTTCCTGCTCCGTGCGCGTATCGAGCGCGGAGGTCGCCTCGTCGAGGATGAGGATGGGCGGGCTCTTCAGGATGGTGCGCGCGATGGCGACACGCTGCTTCTCGCCGCCGGAAAGCTTCAGGCCCCGCTCGCCCACCATCGCCTTGAAGCCCTCGGGCAGCTGATGGATGAAGGGGCCGATCTGCGCGGCCTCGGCGGCAGCGACCACCTCTTCCTGGGTCGCATCCGGCCGGCCATAGCGGATGTTGTAGGCGATCGTGTCGTTGAACAGCACGGTATCCTGCGGCACCATGCCGATGACATGGCGCAGGCTCTTCTGCGTGACGTCGCGCACATCCTGCCCGTCGATGGTGATGGCGCCCTCCTGCACATCGTAGAAGCGGTAGAGCAGCCGCGACAGCGTGGACTTGCCCGCACCCGACGGGCCGACGACCGCGACGGTCTTGCCGGCGGGCACGTCGAAGGAAACGCCCTTGAGGATCGGCCGCGCGGGATCGTAGGCGAAATGCACGTCGCGGAAGGAGATGGCGCCGGAGGAAACGACCAGGTCGGCGGCGCCAGGCTTGTCCTGCACCTCTTCCTCCACCTCCAGGAGATCGAACATCTGCTCGATATCGGTCAGGCCCTGGCGGATTTCGCGGTAGACGAAGCCGATGAAGTTGAGCGGAATGGCCAGCTGGATGAGCATGGCGTTGATGAAGACGAAGTCGCCCACGGTCTGCTCGCCGCGCTGCACGGCCATGGCCGACATCGCCATCATGGCCGCCATGCCGACGCCGAAGATCAGCGCCTGGCCGAAGTTCAGCCAGCCGAGCGAGGTCCAGACCTGGGTCGCCGCCTTCTCGTAGCGTTCCATGGACTGGTCGAAGCGGCGGGCCTCCATCTCCTCGTTGCCGAAATACTTCACCGTCTCGAAGTTCAGGAGCGAATCGATGGCCTTGGTGTTGGCCTCGGTGTCGCTGTCGTTCATCGAGCGGCGGATGGAGATGCGCCAGTCGGAGGCGCGCACCGTGAACCAGATGTAGAGCCAGACCGTGACGGCGGTGACGAGCAGATATTGCAGCCCATAGCCCCACCAGAAGATGGCGGCCGTCATGAGGAATTCGATGAAGGTCGGCACGCTGTTGAGGATCGTGAAGCGCACGATCGTCTCGATGCCCTTGGTGCCGCGCTCGATGACGCGCGACAGGCCGCCGGTGCGCCGCTCCAGATGGAAGCGCAGCGAGAGGCGGTGCAGGTGCACGAAGGTGCGGTAGGCCAGCTGGCGGACCGCATATTGCCCGACGCTGGCAAACAGCGCATCGCGCAGCTGGTTGAGGCCGGCCTGAAGGATGCGCGCGCCGTTATAGGCAAGCACCAGCATGACGGCGCCAAGCATGAAGACCGGCAGCAGGCCCACGACGTCCGGCTTGCCGTTCAGCGCATCCGTCGCCCATTTGAAGAAATAGGGCACGAGCAGCAGCACGACCTTGGACGCGAGCAGGAAGACGGAGGCCCAGACCACCCGCATCTTCAGGTCCGGCCTGTCGGAGGGCCACATATAGGGCCAGAGATTGACCAGCGTCCGGAGCGGATTGCTGCTGTCGGCCGAAACCGTCTTTTTCGTTGTCGTCGCCACGCTGGCCTCCGCCGAACCGCGGTCGGCGGTTCGATCTTACATGCTGGAATTTCCGTAATGAAAAGACGGCGCCCTTTCGGGCGCCGTCCGTGTGAGATAGGTCCTCGCCGGCTGCTTCGCAACCGCCGGCGGCAAATTGTCGGGCATCAATTGCCGCGCACGTGCTTGCGGTGCATCTCCTCGGCGGCCGCGTCGGTCTCCACCGTCTTGTCCGGGACGCCGAAGACCTGTCCGGGGAGGATGCGGTCCGGATCGGTGATCTGGTCCTCGTTGGCGAGATAGATCGTCGTGTAGCGCACGCCCTTGCCGTAGATGCGGCGCGAGATCTGCCACAGCGTATCCCCGCGGCGGATGATGACGGAGGTCTTGCTGGCCTGAAGCGGCGCCTGCTCGACCGTTTCCGGCTCCTCGGCCGCGGCCTCGCCGCCTGCCGGGGTCGCCGCCGTGCCGCTGCCGGCGGTTTCCGCGGTGGAAGAGCCGGCCGTCGCCGGTGCTGCGCCTTCGGTCGTCGTTTCCACGGCGCCGGCGGCGGCGCTGAGCGAGGGCATGCCTTCCAGCGCCACGAGCGCCTGGCGATAGGCATCCGCGCCCGCGCCGGCCGGAACGGCGGCCAGGCGGTCGAGCGCGGTGGAGGCCCAGCCCTTCAGCTTCTCGATGGCCGTCGCCACGTCGCCGGTCGTCTCGGCCGGGACGGTGAAGCCGACGATCTTCTGCAGGGCAGCTTCCAGCGCCGAGCGGCCGGTCTGGATTTCGGCCGCCGTGGCGTTGCGGCCATCGGCGAAGAGTGCGACGAACTTCTGGTGGATCGCCGCGGTCTGTTCGACCAGTGCCTCGACGGAGCCGTCAGCCGCGGCCGCGACATTCTCGGCCATGGTCTGCGCCTTCTCGATGGCCGGTGCGACCGCATCCGCCACCGCCGTCTCGATGGAACCGAGCGCGGCCCCGACGGCAGCAGCGTCCTTCGGCAGCGCACGCAGGCGGGCAAGCGCATCTGCGGCAGCGGCCGAAGCCTTGGCGGCCATCGTGCAGGCGGCGTCGCCCTCTTCTTCGCCCGGCTTGAATTCGGCGAGCGACTTCAAGGCGATTTCCGTCGCCGAGCGGGCTGCGGCCAGCTGTTCGGCGGAGGGAACCGCACCGTTGGCGTAGAGGCCCCTGAGCAACGCGAGCGCCTTGTCGGCATCGCCGCGCAGCTTGTCGAAGGTGCTGCAGCCGATCAGGCCGAGCGCGGCATCGGAGGCGCCCGTCGCATTGTCCTGCGCCACGACGGCAGCGACCTGCTCGCCTTCGGGACGATCGAACGGCACGGAGGCGCGAAACTCGACCTTTTCGCCATCGGCGCTCATGATATCGGCCCGGATCGTGTGGCGGCCGACCGAGAGATCGATCGTGCCGTCGGCCACGAAACGGCCCTGCTCGTCCGCCTTCGTTTCGCCGACGAGCGTGTCATCGGCATAGAGGCGGACCAGCGCGCCGGGCTTGGCGGTGCCGGCGATGAACATGCGCCGGCCTTCCAGCTCGACGGCCGAAACGCGGGCCTGCGCTTCCTTGGCGACGGCCTCGGGAGCAGCCGCCGTCGCGGCATCGCCTGATGTCGTTGCCGCGTCCTCGGCCGCGCTGGCGGTGTCGCCCGCGGCAGGCTGTTCGCCTGCGGCCGTACCGGCATCCGCAGACGCGGTCTCGGTTGCCGGCTCGGTTGCCGGCTTGTCGACCGTTTCGCCGGCCGGGGTGGCGGTCGGGGTGGCGGTCGCGCCCTCGGCGGCGGTGCCGGCGGTCTCGGTCGTGGGAACTGTGATCAGGCGGCTTGCCTCGCCGGGACGGGAGACCATGGCAAGCAGATCGCCCGCGCCGTCCTTGGGCACGGAAACGGTCGCGACCTCCTCGGAGGTCTTCGACGTGCCCTTGTCGTCCTTCGTGTTGAGGGTGAGCTGGTAGTCACCGGCAGCGAGCGGCTGGTCGAAGACGGCGGCGAAATCGCCGGACGGGCCGATATCGGCCGTGGCGACGACCGTATCGCCGTTCTTGATCTCCAGCTTGCTGTTCGGCTGGCCGCGGCCGGCAATGACCGTGGAGCCATCGGGCTCGACGCGCAGCACGTCGAAGGACGGCGTGACCAAGCTCTCGCCCGGCGTGGCCGGCGTCGCATCCGCCTTCGCGGTTTCCTGCGTGGCCGTTTCCTGCGTTGCGGTCGCGTCCTGTGTCGGGGTGGCTTCAGCGCCCGCGGTACCGTCGGTCGCGGCGGTCTCGCCGGCGGCTTCGGTCGTGCCGCGCGCCTGCTTGCCGGCTGCCGTGGTGGTATCGCCGCCGCCTGTGGCCGGCGTCTCGCTGGCCGTCGAGACGGTGGTTTCGGCCGGCTTGTCCGTGTTCATGTTGGGCAGCACGAAGAAAACCATGAGCAGCGTTGCCGCCGCCAGCACGATCAGGGCCACCAGGCCGGTCTTGTTCTTCATCATCAAATCTCTCTCTGTCCCGGTTTCCCGGGGAGTTCCCTGCCCGAATTGCTATCGATTCCCGATGGCTCGCACAAGGTTTGCAGCCTTCAGGAGCCTCCCACGCGCGCATTTTCCGTCATTATCCTTGACGGGCCCGCGGGCGGGTGGCTGAATCCGACCCATGAGCGAACATTCAATGCCGATTCGATCCGTCTGTGTTTACTGTGGTTCCCAGCCGGGACGCGATGCAGCCTATGTCAACGCCGGGCGCAGCCTGGGCAAGGCGATGGCGGAAAACCATCTGCGCCTCGTCTATGGCGGTGGCACCAAGGGTATCATGGGCGCCGTCGCCAGCGGCGTGCTCGCCCACGGCGGCCGCGTCACCGGTATCATACCGCAATTCCTCATCGATATGGAGGCCACGCGGCATTCGCTCGGCCAGCTCAGCGAACTGATCGTCACGCCCGACATGCACGAGCGCAAGCACAAGATGTTCGAGCGCTCCGATGCCTTCGTCGCCCTGCCGGGCGGCATCGGCACGCTGGAGGAAATCGTGGAGATCATGACCTGGGGGCAGCTCGGCCGCCACCGCAAGCCGATGGTCTTCGCCAATATCGGCGGTTTCTGGGATCCGATGCTCAAGCTCATCCGCCACATGGCGGACGAAGGCTTCATCCACACCGCCCATCTCGTGCAGCCGCTCGTCATCGACGATCCCGAAGAGATCGTCTCGACCCTGCTCGACCATTGGGCGAGCCAGGTGGACCGCGAGGGCGAGGCGGAGATCATCGCGCGGCTCTGACGCGTCGTCATCCGGCAGAAAACCGCATCATGGCCGGGCACGTCCCGGCCATTGTCGTTCGCGACAGAGGCCGCTATTCGGCCGGCTTCACTTCGGCGGCGGCCAGGCGGCGGTTGCGCGCGCTGCGCAGCATGGAGCCCGAATAGATGAAAAGTGCCGCCCATATGAAGACGAAGGCGATGAGCTTCACCGTGCCGAAGGGCTCGCCGAAGGCGAAGACGGCGATGATGAAGATCATGGTCGGCGCGATATACTGCATGATGCCGATGGTGGAGAGGCGCAGAAGCTTCGCGCCGTTGGCATAGACCATCAACGGGACCGCGGTGACGATGCCGCAGGACAGGAGCCACAGCACATCCGCCATGCCGGTGTCGCCGAAATGGCCCTGCCCCGTGGATTCCAGCCAGATGACATAGCCGATGGCCGGCACGCTGAGGATCAGCACTTCGAGGAAGAAGCCCTGGTTCGGCCCGATCGGCAGCGCCTTGCGGCAGAAGGCGTAGAAGGCCCAGGAAACGCACAGGCTCAGCGACACCCAGGGCAGACCGCCCGCGTCGAAGGCGAGAATGGCGACGGCGACGGCGGCAAGCGCGATCGCCACGATCTGCGCCCGGTCCAGCTTCTCCTTCAGGAGGACGGCGCCGAGGAAGATCGAAAACAGCGGATTGACGTAATAGCCGAGCGCCGTCTCGATGGCGCGGCCCGCGCCGATGGCCCAGACATAGATGCCCCAGTTGATGGTGATGAGCACCGCCGTCAGCGTCGCCATGCCGAGCATGCGCGGCGAGCGTAAAGCCGCCTTGATATCGGCGGTGCGGCCCAGCCAGACGAGGACGAGGCCGGCGAGCGGTACCGACCAGATGATGCGGTGCGCGACCACCTCGGCCGCCGGGATATGCGCCACCGCCTTCATGAAGAACGGCAGGAAGCCCCACAAGACATAGGCTGTCAGGGCAAAGGCGAAACCGCGCGGCGAATCGCCGGTCTGCGGGCCGCTGGAGGAATTGGCGTCGGCCATGGGTGTCACTTCCCGTCGATTTATGGATTTTTCGACGGGAATACTCCAACCGCGATGAATGTACCAATTCATTCCGGTGAAGGGATGCATGAGCGGCATTGAACCTGCCGCCCGCGTTACTCCGCCGCGACCTTGCCCGCCTCGCCCCGGTTCTTCAGGAGCTTGTAGACGATACTGTCCATCAGCGCCTGGAAGGAGGCGTCGATGATGTTGTCGGAGACGCCCACCGTCCACCAGCGCGCGCCGGAGGCATCGGTGGATTCGATCAGGACGCGGGTGATGGCCTCGGTGCCGCCGTTGAGGATGCGCACCTTGTAGTCCGCAAGCTCCAGATCGGCGATCTCCGACTGGTACTTGCCGAGGTCCTTGCGCAGCGCGAGGTCGAGCGCGTTGACCGGGCCATGGCCCTCGGCGACGGACATCATGGTCTCGCCATCGACGACGACGCGCACCACGGCCTCGGACACGGTCTTCAACTGGCCGTTTGCATCGTAGCGCCGCTCGACCATCACGCGGAAGCTTTCGACATGGAAGAAATCCGGCACAGAGCCCAGCGTCCGGTAGGCCAAGAGCGCGAAGCTCGCATCCGCGCCCTCATAGGCATAGCCGGTGGCCTCGCGTTCCTTGACGATCTGGATGAGGCGATCGAGCTTCGGATCGTCCTTGGCGACGGTGATGCCGCGCAGCTTCAGCGCATTGATGAAGTTCGCCTTGCCGCCCTGGTCCGACACCATGACCTTGCGCAGGTTGCCGACGCTTTCCGGCGTGACATGCTCATAGGTGCGCGGGTCCTTCAGCAGCGCGGAGGCGTGGATGCCGGCCTTGGTGGCGAAGGCGGAGGCACCGACATAGGGCGCCTGATGGTCGGGCGAGCGGTTCAGCAGTTCGTCGAACGTGTGCGACAGCTTGGTGAGGCCTGTCAGCATGTCGGCGTCGATGCCGATGTCGAAGCGTTCGGCATAGGTTTCCTTCAGCGCGAGCGTCGGGACGAGCGTCACGAGATTGGCGTTGCCGCAGCGTTCGCCGATGCCGTTCAGCGTGCCCTGAACCTGGCGCACGCCCGCTTCGACGGCGGCGAGCGTGTTGGCGACGGCCTGTCCGGTGTCGTTATGGGCATGGATGCCGAGGTTTGCGCCCGGCACGCCGGCGGCGATGACGGCCTCGACGATGGCGCGCACCTCGGCCGGCTGCGTGCCGCCATTGGTGTCGCACAGCACGACCCAGCGCGCGCCGGACGCAAAGGCCGTGGTGGCGCAGGCCAGCGCATAGCCGGGATTGGCCTTGTAGCCATCGAAGAAATGCTCGCAGTCGATCATCGCCTCGCGGCCGGAGGCGACGACCGCCTTCACCGATTCGGCGATGCTTTCGAGGTTCTCCTCGTTGGAACAGCCGAGCGCCACGCGCACATGATAATCCCAGCTCTTGGCCACGAGACAGATCGCGTCGCTTTGCGAATCGAGAAGGGCGGCGAGGCCGGGATCGTTCGAGGCGGAAATGCCGGCGCGCTTGGTCATGCCGAAGGCGACAAATTTTGCGCGCGTGGTGCGTTTCCTTGCGAAGAATGCCGTATCCGTCGGGTTGGCCCCGGGATAGCCGCCCTCGACATAATCCAGGCCGAACGCATCCAGCATGCCGGCAATCGCGATCTTGTCCTCGACGGAAAAATCGATGCCGGGCGTCTGCTGGCCATCGCGCAGCGTGGTGTCGAAAAGATAGATACGGTCTTTTTTCATCTGTTCCCTCCCTGGGAACGGTCTGTCTTACTGTTTGCCCGCGAACTTGTCCGTCGCGTAGATCAGGCGATCGAGGATGCCGGGCTCGGAATAGGCGTGGCCGGCGCCCTCGATCAGGTAGAATTCCGCTTCCGGCCAGGCCTTGTGCAGCGCCCAGGCATATCTGGCCGGGCACGGCATGTCGTAGCGGCCATGCACGATGACACCGGGAATGCCGGTAAGACGACCGGCGTCTCGCAGGAGCTGCCCCTCCTCCATCCAGCCGGCATTGACGAAGAAATGGTTCTCGATGCGGGCGAAGGCGTGGGCGAATTCGTCCTCGCCGAACTTGTCGCTCGTCGACGGCTCGGGCAACAGGGTGATCGTCTCGCCTTCCCACAGGCTCCAGGCCCTGGCGGCGGCAAAACGCGTCGCCTTGTCGTCGCTGGTCAGGCGGCGATGGTAGGCGTGCATCATCTCATGGCGTTCTTCCGGCGGGATGGGCGCGATGAAACGCTCCCACTTGTCGGGAAACATTTCCGAGACGCCGAACTGGTAGTACCAGTCGAGCTCGCCCTTGGTGAGCATGTAGATGCCGCGCAGGACGAGTTCGGACACGCGCTCGGGATGCTTTTGCGCATAGGCGAGCGCCAGCGTCGAGCCCCAGGAGCCGCCGAAGACCTGCCACTTCTCCGCGCCGGCCATTTCGCGCAGCCGCTCGATATCCTCGACAAGGTGCCAGGTCGTGTTGGCGTTCAGCTCCGCATGCGGCGTGGACCGGCCGCAGCCGCGCTGGTCGAACAGCGTCACGTCGTAGAGGCCGGGATCGAACAGGCGGCGATGGCTCGGGGAAAACCCGCCGCCGGGGCCGCCGTGCAGGAACACGGCCGGCTTGGCGCCCGGCGTTCCCGCACGCTCCCAATAGATGACATGGCCATCGCCGACATCGAGATGGCCGGATGCGTAGGGTTCGATCTCGGGATAGAGGCCGCGCAGGGTATCGCTCATAATTTCAGTCCGTGTTCTGGCCAGTTTTCGGTGTCGTGGTCGGGATGCTGGAAGGAGATGATGCCCTCCTGCTGGCTGTAATAGTCCGGGTCGTCGTGAACAGGGGCGGCAAAGATCTGCTCCACCCAGGGCAGCCGCGAGCCGTAGTTGACCTGGATCTGCGGGGCGAGATCGCTGCGGTCGTCAAAGGCGCCGATGGCGATCTCCAGGCCGCCGGGATGCTTGTAGGTCAGCGGCGTGCCGCATTGCGGGCAGAAGCCGCGGGCGATGTTGATGGAGGACTGGAAATAGGCCGGCTCGTTGCGCGGCCATTCAACCTCGCCCTCAGCCGTCACCAGCGGACCGAAGAAACCGCCGAACTGCTTCTGGCACATGCGGCAATGGCAGATCGACGGACGGCCGAGCTTGCCCTTGATGCGGAAGCGCACCGCACCGCACTGGCAACCGCCGGTTCTCACTTCCTGCTCTTCCTTGCTCATGACGATATCCTTCAACGGTTTAAGGAATGGATGGCGACGGCGGCGATCAGCGCCGACTCGGTGGCGACGAGATCAAGTCCCTTGCGGGGAAAACCGAGGCTCGTCGTCACGTCGGTCATCGACGATCCTCCGGCGGCCATTCATCGGTATCGTGGTCGGGATGCTGGTAGGAGACGAGATCGGCGAGGAAGGACGCGGCGTCCTGATCGGCCATCGTGTCCTCGCCGGGCAGCTCGGGGATCGTATCGACATAAGGCAGCTTCGCCTCGATGCCCCACTGGATGCGAGGGGCGATCGCGGCGGGATCATCGAAGGCGGCGATCGTCAGCGCCACGCCATCCGGCGCCTCGTAGGTCAGCGGCGTGCCGCAATCGGCGCAGAAGCCGCGATAGCCGTGGTTGGACGAGCGGAAGCGTTTCGGCGCGCCCCGCGTCCAGGTGAGCACCGCATCGCGCACGGAGACCAGCGGCAGGTAGAAATTGCCGCTCGCCTTCTGGCACATGCGGCAATGACAGACCGACGCATCGCCCAGCGCCCCCTCGACACGAAAGCGCACCGCCCCACACTGGCAGCCGCCGGTTTGAGCGGATGCGGTCACCGCTTCACCTCCCAGGTCGTCACGCGTTCGCCGGTTTGGGGGTCCTTGCCGTCCTTGAGCTGGATGCCCTTGGCGGCGAGGTCGTCGCGGAGTTTGTCGGCCTCGGCAAAGTTCTTGGCCTTCAGCATTTCCAGGCGCAGCTGGATGAGGCTTTCGATGCTGTCCTCCAGCGCCTGGGAGACCTTGGCCTTCTTCGGCAGGACCCCGAGAAGCGCGGCGCTGGCGGCGAAGACCGGGAGCATCAGCGGGTCGCTGTTGGCGCATTGGGCAAGGGCGTGCAGCGCCTGCACCGCGCCGACCGTGTTGAGGTCATCGAGAAGGGGCGCGAGCACGGTCTCGTCCACGCGGCCTTCCGCCGGGTTGCCGCCGGCCGGCCATTTGGCGAGCAGGCGTTCGGCCTCCTCCAGCCGCTTGACGGAAAAGTCGATCGGCTCGCGATAATGGGTCATCAGCATGGCGAGCCGCAGCACCTCGCCGGGCCATTTGCGGCCGCCGAATTTTTCCTCGTGCAGCAGTTCGTAGATGGTGACGAAGTTGCCTTCCGACTTCGACATCTTGCGGCCTTCGACCTGCACGAAGCCGTTGTGCATCCAGACATTGGCCATGACCGTCGTGCCGTGGGCGCAACGCGACTGGGCGATCTCGTTCTCGTGGTGGGGGAAGATCAGGTCGAGCCCGCCGCCATGGATGTCGAAGACCTCGCCGAGATAGGCGGCCGACATGGCGGAGCATTCGATGTGCCAGCCCGGACGGCCGCGGCCCCAGGGCGAATCCCAGCCTGGCTCCTCCGGCGAGGAGAGCTTCCAGAGCACGAAATCGCCGGGGTTCTTCTTGTGTGCATCGACAGCGACGCGGGCACCGGCCTGCTGCTCGTCGAGATTGCGCTTGGAGAGCTCGCCATAGTGCGCCGTCGAATGGGTATCGAACAGAACTTCCCCATTGGCTTCATAGGCATGGCCGCGTTCGATCAGACGCAGAATCAAGGTGATCATGTCCGATTTGCCATCGTCGCGCGGCTGCACGAAATCGGTGGCGCGCGGCTCGTGGGTCGGCTCGAGGCAACCGAGTATCTTGACGTCGGAATGGAACTGGTTTGCCGTCTTCTCCGTCACCCGGCGGATCGCCTCGTTCAGCGACAGGGAGCCGTCGGCGATCTCATTACCGAAATCGCGCAGCGCCCGGGCGTTGATCTTGTCGTCGAGGTCCGTGATGTTTCTGGCATAGGTAACGTGGCTTTCGCCGTAGATGTGGCGAAGCAGGCGGAACAGCACGTCGAAGACGATGACCGGACGCGCATTGCCGATATGGGCGAAGTCATAGACCGTCGGGCCGCAGACATACATGCGCACGTTTTGCGGATCGATGGGCGCAAGGGGCGCCTTGGTGCGCGTGAGCGTGTTGTACAGCGTCAGGACCGGCTTTTCGGCCATTAGAATCTCCCAAAATGCAGAAACCCGGCTGGCCGGGTCGTTGTCATCCAGGGATTTCGGGGGACGAAAACGGCCGAGCCAGCGCGTGCGCTAGCGAATAATGCTCCGGCGAAGGCAGAGTACCGTTTTCATGGTGTGCTTTATTGCGCCCCGCAGGCGTCCGGTCAAGCGGGTGGGAGGGCGGCGATGCGAAAATCCTGCCGCTTCTGTTCCCCGGGTGACTGGCCGTCGGGCCGGGACATGCGAGAAGAGGCCTTCACCGCATGAAAAGGATCCACCGGATGAAGACCGACAGGACGCAGATCGACCTCGCCACACGCCATAACCCGCTCGCCATTCGCGCCGTCCTGGCGGCCGCCATGCTGGCCCGGCCACGCCCGCGGCCTACCCGCTGATTGTGTGCGCCGGTCACAATTGTTGATCAAAAACCCCGTGCTTTCAGCGGTTTGCCGCAGAGCGATCAAAATTCGGGCAGAATTCGGCCGGAAGGCTGCGTTAAATTCATAGCTCATCGAGAGCGGCGACCGGAGGGAACACACGGGGCTGCCTCGCCAACAGATCTGAGGAGAATGAAATGTCGACCGCCAAAACCCAGCCTGCTCCGCAGGGCGCCACGAAGGAAAGCCTGCAGACGCGCTACAAGCCGCTCGGCCTGCGCGCCGTCGTCGCGGCCACGCAGTGCAAGCCGGAGATCAAGAGCGCGGACGCCAACAGCAAGCGCGATATCCCCGCCGTGCTTCAGGCGCTGCACGACTGAGCGGACACCGCTCAGAACAGCGACAGCTGACCGGATGAAGGGGGCGCGTCAGCGCCCTTGTCGTTTTTGGGCGCCGGCACGGCGATGACCTCCTCGACCGGTTCGAGGATCTCGGGGCCCATATTGGCGACCTTGTTGACCTTGTCGGAGACCGGGATGGCCTCGAAGAAACCGTCCTCGATCGGCTTCATCAGATCGAGCACGTCGCGCGGCTCCTGCGTCTTGCAGTCGAGCCAGCGGGAAAAATCCTCCGGGCGGATGACGACGGGCATGCGGTCATGAATGCGGGCGATGTCGTTGTTGGCCGCCGTGGTCAGGATGGCGCCGGTATCGACCTCGGACCCGTCGGCCGAGGACCACGTCTCCATCAGCCCGGCAAAGGCGACGATCTCGCCCTTTTTCGGGCGGATGAAATAGGCCTGCGACTTGGCGCCCTTCTCCGGCGGCCGGCGCCATTCGAAAAAGCCCGTCGCCGGCACGAGGATGCGGCGGTGGCGCATGGCGGCCTTGAAGGACGCCTTGCCGATGGCCGTCTCGGCGCGGGCATTGATGAGCAGCGGAAACTCGCGCGGGTCCTTCACCCAGCCGGGCATGAAGCCCCAGCGCACCAGCATGGCCTTGCGCTCCGGCAGGTTGCTGCCCTTCTCCTGCCGCTCGCTCGCGACCACGATGACGATCGGCTGGGTCGGCGCGATATTGTAGCGCTCCGTCAGGTCGTCGATCTCGGCAAGGCTGAAGAATTCGCGCGCGAGATCGGTCTTGGCCAGCAATGCAAATCGTCCACACATGGCGTCGTCATCGCACTTTGCCTATAAGGGGTCAATGAAGCGCCAGCGAACCGGATCACGATGACGACGCCCAGGATATCCAAGCCCGCCTCCTCCGCAATTCTCGAGCGCGACGGCCGCTATCTGCTCGTGCTGCGCAGCAAGCCGCCGTCGAAGGCCATGTATGCCTTTCCCGGCGGCCGCGGCGAACCGGGCGAGACGGCTGCCGAAACGGCGCTGCGCGAACTGGCCGAGGAAACCGGCATCCGGGGCGAAAACCCCGAACTCTTCGCCACCTACGATCTGTCCGGCCCCGAGGGTGCGCCCGGCAGCCTCGCCTTCTTTCTGTCGGTGTTCAAGGTGAAGGCCGATCCGCAGGCCGTTGCCGTCGCGTCCGACGATGCGGCGAGCGTCGGCTGGTACACGGCCGCCGAGATCGCCACCATGCCGGCACCCGACAGCGTGCGCGACTGTATCGCCCGGCTCGAGGCCGAACGGCTGGGGATCAGCGCATGATTCGCCTTCTTCTCCTGTTCAGCCTTGCGCTGGCCACGCCGGCGCTCGCCCAGAAGGCGAAGGGCGAAGCCTCGGCCGCGACGCCTGCGACCCCCACCGTGGAGGAAAAGCCCGCCCCCTATGACGAGCGGCTGGAGCGCCTGTCGGAGATCCTCGGCGCGGTGCATTACCTGCGCAATCTGTGCCTCGGTCAGGCGGAGGACAACTGGCGCGCCGACATGCAGCGCCTCATCGACATGGAGGCGGCGGGCGAGCCGAAGCGGCAGGAAAAGCTGACGGCGGCATTCAACCGTGGATACCGGTCCTTCGCCGCCATCTATACCGCTTGCACCGACTCGGCAGTTGTCGCAGAACAGAGATACCGTAACGAAGGTGCAACACTTGCCACAGAAATAACCGCACGCTTCGGAAATTAGGGATTAATTAACCCCTTTTTACCTGACCCAGTGCCGTTTTGGGAAAAGGCTGCTAAGGTCGTTAACAGAGCAGTAAGAACTGAATGCCGCGCATGGACCGATTGATGGAACCTACTCTCAACGATATCGACGAGATGATCGTGCACGAGAAGATGCAGGCCGCTCTGGAATACCAGAACGAGGCCTGGGCCGACGGAATGGCTGACGGCATCGAGCCCGAAATCATCGCCGATGCGGCGATCGCTCTTGCGCTTCGCGAGACGATCCGCACCCAGGGCGAACGCGGCGCGGAAGCGATGCTCGAGGCCCTGCGCGAGCGTATGCTTGCCGGCGAATTTTCCCCCGAGCGTATCCTGCAATAGGCTGGAATTTTGATCATGCGCATACCGACGGACGGTAAAACGCTGCTTCGCGGCAGCCTCATCGTATTGTCGGCGCTGTTTGCGACAACGGCGCTCACCCTGCCCGCACGCCCCGCCTTCGCGCTCAGCGAGTTGAAGAAGGAAGAGGTCGAGGTGCCGCAGAAGCCCGCCGAGGGCGAAAAGGCGGCGCCGGTCGAGGAGGAGCAGGAGAACGCCACTCCCGTCGAACTGCCGCAACCCGACCCGCTGATCCGCAAGCGCGATTCGGTGACGGAGCCCGCGGACGAGCCTGCCGTCACCGACGACAAGCCCGCCGAAGAGGAACCGCAGGCACCCGTCGAAGTCCTCTATGACATCGAGAAGGCGCCCGAACCGGTGCGCCGCATGCGCCAGCTGATCGTCGAGGCCGCGGCCTCCGGCGATATCGAGCGCCTGCGCCCCCTGCTCGGCAAGGGCGTGACCGAAACCCAGGTCTCCATGGTCGAGAGCCAGGAAGGGCCGGTCGAGACCCTCAAGGGCCAGTCCGGCGATTCCGACGGCATCGAGGTCCTCGCCATCCTGCTCGACGTGCTGGCGACGGGCTATGTCCATGTCGGCCAGGGCACGCCGGACGAGATGTATGTCTGGCCCTATTTCACCGCCAAGCCGCTGGCCGGCCTCACGCCGCCGGAAAAGGTCGAGCTGCTGCGCATCGTCACCGCCGGGGACTTCGCCGACATGCAGGAATTCGGCAGCTACAACTTCTACCGCGTCGGCATCGCGCCGGATGGCCAGTGGAAGTTCTTCGTGACCGGCGACTAGGGCCAGCCGCCCTCACCTGTAAAGCCGCCAGTCGGCAGCCTTCGATCTGGAAGGCTGTCATAGCGGCTTTGCGCGCTGCGGCAAGAGGCCCGACCTTGCGAAAGGCGCCCGGCCGTTCTACCTCTGTTTCGATGGGTGCATCGACGCACCGCCTGCGCCGGGCGTTTGCCGGCGCGCGAGATATCTGGATCCTGCCATGCCTTCCGTCACGCTTTCCGGCCGCGCCTTTCTCCATATTTCCGGCAAGGACGCCGAGACCTTCCTGCAATCGCTGATCACCACCAATCTGCCCGAGTTGGCCGAGGGCGAGATCAGGCCCGGTGCGCTGCTGACGCCGCAGGGCAAGATCCTGTTCGATTTCCTGATCCGCCGCGATGGCGAGGGCGCCTTCCTGATCGAGACGGGCGCAGACCAGCGCGACGCGCTCCTGAAACGGCTGACCATGTACCGGCTGCGCGCCGCCGTCGACCTTTCGGTCGTGGACGGCGACAGCGTGACGGTCGCCTGGGACGAGGCGCAAGCCGGGGCGCCGCATGACGGCCGTTTCGCCAAGGCGGGCATTGCCCTGTCGCGCGTGCCCGGTGCGGCCGGCAATGACGACCCGGCCCTCTACGATCTCCTGCGCATCGAGGCGGGCCTGCCGGAAGCCGGCCGCGACTATGCGCTGTCGGACGCCTTTCCGCATGACGTGCTGCTCGATCTCACCGACGGGGTCTCCTTCCGGCAGGGTTGTTATGTCGGCCAGGAGGTCGTCTCGCGCATGCATCATCGCGGCACGGCGCGCCGCCGCCCGGTCATCGTCAAGGGCGAAGTGGCGCTGCCCGACAGCGGCGCCGAGCTTATGGCCGGCGGCAAGCCGATCGGCACGCTCGGCAGCGTCGCCGGCACGCTCGGGCTTGCCATCGTGCGCATCGACCGCGCGGGCGAGGCCATCCAGTCCGGCACGCCGATCACGCTCGACGGCGCGCCCGTGACGGTGGAACTACCGCACTGGACCGGGCTCGCCTTCCCGCAGGATGCCGCGGAGGCTCCCGCACCATGAGCGGAACGGTGCGTTCCAGGACCGAGCCGCGCGCCTGGCAGCGCATGCTGTCGGGCCGGCGCCTCGACCTGCTCAACCCCTCGCCGCTCGATGTCGAGCTGTCCGATATCGCCCACGGGCTTGCCCGCGTCGCGCGCTGGAACGGCCAGACCAACGGCGACCATGCCTTTTCCGTCGCGCAGCACTCGCTGATCGTGGAGACGATCTTCCGTCACCAGAACCGCTGCGGCGTGGACGAATGCCTGATGGCGCTGCTGCACGATGCGCCCGAATATGTGATCGGCGACATGATCTCGCCGTTCAAGGCGGTGGTCGGCGGCGGCTACAAGACGGTGGAGAAGCGGCTGGAGGCGGCCGTGCACCTGCGCTTCGGCCTGCCGCCCGTCACGCCCGCCGCCGTGAAGGCGAAGATCAAGAAAGCCGACCAGGTCGCCGCCTTCTTCGAGGCCACCGAGCTTGCCGGCTTCTCCCATGCCGAGGCCGTGAAGTTCTTCGGCGCGCCGCGCGGCATCACGCTCGACATGATCGACATCACCCCCGTTCCCGCGCTGGAAGCGCAGCGGCTGTTTAGCGCGCGGTTCGGGGCGCTGGAGCGGGAACGCGGCCTCACCGCCGCGGCGGTGTGACGATGGGCACGATCATCGTTGCGCCGCTCGGCAAGATCGCGGAACTCGCCGTGCGCCACCGCTGCCGCGAGATGCTGAGCCTGATCGCCCCGCAGCAGAACTTCCATCGGCCCGCCGTCATCGCCGGGGACCGCCACTTGATCCTCGGCGTCAACGATATCGCCTTTGCCGGCACCGGCAGGCTCGTGGCGCCCGGTGAAGAGCATGTCGACGCCATCATTGGCTTCGCGCGCGCATGGGACCGCCAGGCGCCGCTTCTCGTGCACTGCCAGATGGGCGTCTCCCGCTCTCCCGCCGCCGCCCTCATCGCCGCGCTGGCGGTGGCGCCGGACCAGGACGATCACGACCTTGCGCAGCGCCTGCGCCGCGCCTCCGTTCAGGCCACGCCCAATGCGCGGCTGATCGAGATCGGCGACCGGATGCTGGGCCGTGGCGGACGGCTGGTCGCCGCCGTCAAGGCGATCGGCCGCGGTGCGGACTATGTCGGCGACAGCCCCTTCTCCTTCTCCGCCATGCCGGAGCCTGTCGCGCCATGAGCGAGGCCCGCGCCCGACCGCCGGTGGAGATCGGCCTCAATGCGGCGGTGGTCGCGATCTCGGGCGGCCGGCCCTCAATTCTTGCCATCAGCGGCGACGGGCCCGACGGCCGCGACGCGCTGCCCTTCGGCCCTTTCGACCCGCGCCAGCACCGCACCTTCGAAACCAGCCTGAGGGCGAGCGTGGAGGCGCAGACCGCGCTGAAGCTCGGCTATATCGAGCAGCTCTATACCTTCGGCGACCGGGGGCGGCAGAAGCTGCCCGATGAGGCCGGCACGCATATGGTGTCCGTCGGTTATCTTGCGCTGACCCGCACGGATGCGGAGGCCACGGAGCAGCTGGCGGAAGCGGGTGCTGCCTGGCGCGACTGGTACAGATATCTTCCCTGGGAGGACTGGCGGCAGGGCCGCCCCGCCGTCATCGACCAGATCATCCTGCCCGCGTTGCAAAACTGGGCGGCCGAGCCGCCGCCGGAGGAGCGCGCCGGCGCCGCGCCCTCGCCGCGCACCCGCATGCGCCTCGCCTTCGGCCTCGACGACTTTCCCTGGGACGAGGAACGCGTGCTGGAGCGTTACGAACTGCTCTACGAGGCGGGTCTGGCCGAGGAGGCCGTGACCGACGGGCGCGGCACATCCTGTCTCAGCGCCCCGGGCGTGGCCATGCGCCACGACCACCGCCGGATCCTCGCCACCGCCATGGCGCGCCTGCGCGGCAAGATCAAATACCGCCCTGTCATCTTCGAGCTGATGGCGCCGGAATTCACCCTCACCGAACTCCAGGCGAGCGTCGAGGCGATTTCCGGGCGGCACCTGCACAAGCAGAATTTCCGCCGGCTCGTGGAGGGCGCCGAACTCGTCGAGCCCACGGGCGGCTCCACATCCGCAACGGGCGGCCGGCCGGCCGCCCTCTTCCGCTTCCGCCGCCGCATTCTGGAAGAACGCCCCGCGCCGGGCCTCAAGGTCGGTATGCGCTAGGCGAGCGAACCGGGGAACCTATTGCTTTCCCTGACATTTGGCCTTCGACATCAAAAGTGGAAGGGCTCATGGAACAACAGGTCAACGAAGCCGTCGTCGCAACACGTGCCGCACTCACCCAGGCGAGTGCCATGGCCGTGCAATATTCCTTTTCCATCCTCGGCGCGGTCGTGCTGCTCCTGCTCGGCTGGTTCCTGTCGCGCATTCTCCACGGCTGGGCGCTGAACGGGCTCAAGCATGTGCGCGGCATCGACACCACGCTGGCGCATTTCTTCGCCAACGCGCTGCGCTACGCCATCCTCATTCTCGTTTTCGTGACGGTACTCGGCCAGTTCGGCGTGCAGACCGCCTCGATCATCGCGGCCCTCGGCGCCGCCGGCCTGGCCATCGGCCTGGCCCTGCAGGGCACGTTGCAGAACATCGCGGCCGGCATCATGCTTCTGGTGCTACGGCCGTTCCGGGTCGGCGAGTACATCCAGACCAAGGATGTTTCCGGCACGATCATCGAAGTCGGCCTGTTCGCCACCGAAATGAAGACCAGCGACGGGCTCTACCTGCTGGCACCGAACTCCACGCTCTGGAACACCCCCGTCACCAATTTCAGCCGCGAGCGCATCCGCAAGCATGACCTGGAGGTGACGGTGCCGGGCGACCGCAATATCGA
Organism: Shinella sp. AETb1-6; assembly: GCF_009826875.1. Lineage (NCBI taxonomy): Bacteria > Pseudomonadati > Pseudomonadota > Alphaproteobacteria > Hyphomicrobiales > Rhizobiaceae > Shinella > Shinella sp. AETb1-6. Next base: position 61,000 of record NZ_WUMM01000017.1, read on the forward strand.
TGACGAGATGGCGCGCCTGCTGGCGATTGCGCAGGAAGACCCGATGATCGAGAGCGTGCCCGCGCCGCAGGTCTTCGTCGACAGCCTGAGCGACAGTGCCGCGACGCTGAAGCTGCGTTACTGGGTGTCCACGCCGCAATGGTTCAAGATCACCCGGGACATGAACCGCCGCGTGCGGATCGCCTTCGGCCAGAAGGTGGCCGGGCCCGAGCCGGATGCGGCACCAGCCGGCTGACATCAAAGCATTTCCGGCGACTATCGGTTCGCCGGAAATGGTCTCTTCGTGTTTTGATATCGTCGATGCCGAAGCGATCCGGCTTCGGCTCGAACGCTAGCGGATCACCGCGCAGGCCAGCCGGTCGCCGGCGCCGCCAGCGGGATCGGTGCGGTTATCATCCGAGCCGGCATGGACGATCAGCGCACGGCCGCGAATGCCGCGCTCCTTGTCGTCGAGACGAACCAGCGTGGAATAGATCTGGGCGCGCATGACGCCGTCCTCCGCGACATACTGGTTCGGCAGGTCGCCTGCATGCGGACCGTTGGCGGACAGGAAGCCATGTTCCTTCTCATCGGGATTGAAATGGCCGCCCGATGCCTTGTGGCCTTCGGCATGGTCATCGCAGTTGCCCGTTTCGTGAACGTGCAGCGCGACCCATTTGCGCGGCTCCAGGCCGGAAACTTCGACTTCGAACAGCACGCCGCCGCTTGCCGCCGTGAGATGGGCGCGGCCGGTCTCCTTGCCGGACTTGTCGACGAAATCCGCCTGGGCGGTGTTGCCGGCCTGCTGGGCGAGCGCGGGCAAAGCGAGCGCCACGGTGCTCGCCGCGGCGGCGAGTGCGAGAATTTTCAACATGATACGTCCTTCCGGTTGGTTGGTCCTGAAACCGGAACGCATCGTGCGTAAGGGTGTTCCGCCGTGTTCAGCCGACGACGACGTCGAGGCCGATATCGAGCGTCGGCGCCGCCATGGTGATCTTGGACGTCGAGATATAATCGACGCCGGTCTCGGCGATGGCGCGGATCGTCTTGAGGTTGACGTTGCCGGAGGCCTCCAGCTTCACGCGGCGCGGATCGGCGGCGTAGGTGGCGTCCGTCAGCCCAGCGCAATCGCGGTTGATCTCGACGGCGCGGTAGAGCAGTTCCGGCCCCATATTGTCGAGCAGCACGACGTCGGGCTGGGCCTCCAGCGCTTCCTCCAGCTCCTCCAGCGTCGTCACCTCGACCTCCACCTTGACCAGATGGCCGGCAAAGGCGCGGGCGGCGCGGATGGCGGGCGCGACGCCACCGGCGACGGCGATGTGGTTGTCCTTGATGAGGATGGCATCGTCCAGGCCGTAGCGATGCGAGGACCCGCCGCCCATGCGGACCGCATATTTCTCCAGCGCCCGCAGGCCCGGAATGGTCTTGCGCGTGCAGCAGACCTTTGCCGGCGTGTGCGCGATCTCCTGCGCGAAATGGCCGGTGTGGGTGGCGACCCCGCACAGATGCATGAGGAAATTGAGCGCGACACGCTCGGCCGAGAGCACGGCGCGCGCCGGGCCCGATACTTTCGCGATGACCGTGCCGGGTGCCAGCCGGTCGCCATCCTTCACGAAGGCCTCGAAGCGGATGTCGGGGTCCATCAGCCGGAATGCCGCGCGCGCCAGGTCGAGCCCCGCGACGATGCCCTCCTCCCGCGCATTGATCTCCGCCGTCGCCGTCATGTCGGACGCGATCGTCGCCTGGCTGGTGATATCGCCCGCCCGGCCGAGATCCTCGACAAGCGCCGCGCGCACCTGCTCCTCGACCATCAGGGGAGAGAGAACGGGAAGATGGGGCGTGGTCATGGGCTTGTCCTGTTCAGATCGTGGATGCGTGGTCGTTCACGCCGCCTTCGTTTCGGAGAGTTCGGCGACGACGCGGTCGGCTTCGGCGAGGGTGAGGAAGGTGCGGTGCTTCCAGCTTGCCTTCTGCTCGGGGAAATCGGAGCGGAAGTGGCCGCCACGGCTTTCCTCGCGCAGATAGGCGCCGGCCGCGATCAGCTTGGCGGTCGTGACGATATTGTGGAAGCGCATGCGGGTGTTCTCGCGTTCCAGCGTGGCGATCTCGCGGATCGCGGTCATCAGGCCCTCGCGGCTGCGGATCACGCCGACATGGTCGCTCATGAGGCGGCGCAGTCGCTTGAGCGCGGCGCTGTCCTCGATGGTGACGAGGTCGTCGCTCTCGCCGGCATTCTCGCCCCAGTCGTTGAGCTTGGGCTCGGGCAGCATGCCCTTGATGTTCTCGGCGATGCGTGCGGCGAAGACGACGGCTTCGAGCAGCGAATTGGAGGCGAGGCGGTTGGCGCCGTGCACGCCCGTCGAGGTGACCTCACCGGCTGCCCAGAGGCCGTCGATGGAGGTGCGGCCCTCGGCATCCGTCAGCACGCCGCCCATATGGTAGTGCACGGCCGGCACGACGGGAATGGGCCGGGTGACGGGATCGATGCCGGCGGCGATGCAGGACGCGTAGACCGTCGGGAACATGTCCGGGAAATGCGCGCCGACCGCCTTCGTGCAATCGAGGAAGGCGCCTCGGCCGGCCTGGACCTCCGCGAAGACGCCGCGCGAGACGATGTCGCGCGGGGCGAGCTCGCCATCCTCGTGGATATCGAGCATGAAGCGGTGGCCGGCGGAATTGACGAGATGGGCGCCATCGCCGCGCAGGGCCTCGGTGGCGAGCGGTGCCGGATCCCGGCCGATATTGATGGCGGTCGGGTGGAACTGCACGAATTCCGGATCCGCGATAATGGCGCCGGCGCGCGCGGCCATGCCCACACCCTGCCCACAGGCCTCCCACGGATTGGTGGTGACGGCGAAGAGATGGCCCACGCCGCCCGAGCACAGCACCACGGCGCGGGCGGGGAAATGCACGCGCCGCTTCGACTGGCCCGCATCCGGCCGTGCGACGACGCCGGAAATGAAGCGGCCCTCGCGCACCAGTTCCTCGACCACGTAACCTTCCAGCACGCGGATCGACGGGGTGTTGCGCACGGCCGCGATCAACGCCTCCATGATGGCCTTGCCGGCCATGTCGCCCTTGACGCGCACGATGCGGCGCTCGGAATGGGCCGCTTCGCGCGACAGCAGGAGCTTGCCTTCCAGGTCGCGATCGAAGGGCACGCCGTATTCGAGCAGATCGTGGATGCGGGCGGGGCCTTCGGAGACCATGAAGCGCGCCATCTTCTCATCGACGATGCCGGCACCGGCTTCGAGCGTATCGGCCACGTGCTTGTCGAAGGTATCGCCGGGGCTCATGGCCGCAGCGATGCCGCCCTGCGCCCAGGCCGAGGAGGCGCCCTGCCCGATGGGCGCGGCCGCGAGGATCGTGACGGGCCGCGGCGCGAGCTTCAGCGCGCAGAACAGGCCGGCCAGACCGCCACCGACGATGACGATATCGTCGATACCGTTCCAGGATTGCGGGCGAAAACTTTCGATGGGCATGCCTGTTTCCTCCTGCGAGCACCGAACTGATCTCCCCCCTTGTGGGGGAGATGTCACGAAGTGACAAAGGGGGGGCGACGACACCGGAGGAGGTTCACCCCCCTCTGCCCTGCCGGGCATCTCCCCCACAAGGGGGGAGATCGAAAGCCGCAACGCTCGCGTCCTGTCCCTTCGCGTCCTTCCGGTCGCGCTTCCTACTGCTTCAAATTCACCATCCGCTCGACGGCGAGGCGGGCGCGGTCGGCGATCGCCGGGTCCACCACGACCTCCTCCGTCATGGTCACCAGGCTGTCGAGGATCTTCGGCAGCGTGATGCGCTTCATGTGCGGACAGAGATTGCACGGCTTGACGAAATCGACGCCGGGCAGTTCGGCCTGGATATTGGAGGCCATGGAGCATTCGGTGACGAGCAGGACGCGCGAGGGACGGTTGTCCTTGACATAGTTGATCATGCCCGCCGTGGAGCCCGCGAAATCGCAGACGGAGATGACATCAGGGTGGCATTCCGGATGCCCGATGATCTCGATGCCGGGATGGGCTTCCTTGTAGGACAAGAGCTCCTGCGGGGTGAAGCGCTCGTGCACCTCGCAATGGCCCTTCCAGGTCAGGATCTTCTTGTTCGTCTGCTTGGCGACGTTCATCGCCAGATATTCGTCGGGAATGCAGAGGACGGTGTCGCTCTCCAGGCTTTCGATGACGGCCAGCACGTTGGACGAGGTGCAGCAGATATCCGTCTCCGCCTTCACATCCGCAGACGTGTTCACATAGGTGACGACGGGCACGCCCGGATAGCGCTCCTTCAGGAGCCGCACATCCGCGCCGGTGATCGAATCCGACAGCGAGCAGCCGGCTTTGGAATCGGGGATGAGGACGGTCTTTTCCGGGTTCAGGAGCTTGGAGGTCTCCGCCATGAAATGCACGCCGCACTGGATGATGATCTCGGCATCGACCTTGGTCGCATCGCGGGCGAGCTGCAGCGAATCGCCGACGATATCGGCGACGCAGTGGAAGATCTCCGGCGTCTGGTAGTTGTGCGCCAGGATGACCGCGCCGCGCTCGCGCTTCAGCCGGTTGATGGCGGCGACATAGGGCGCATAGACCGGCCATTCGAAGGCCGGGATGAACTGCTTGACCTTCTCGTAGAGGTGCTCGGTCTCGCGGGCGATTTCGGGCGTGAAGGTGAGGTCCGGTTTTTCAAGGACGCCGAAGCGCTCCGCTGCGGTGAGCGGACGCGGTGCATCGGCTGCCGGCGCATGCTGGGCCAGAACGGTCATTAAACCCTCCTCTTCCACCGCCCTCCGGCGGCGTCGCCATTTTGCTCAAAATGAGCATAATGGCCTTAAAACAAAACCGGCATGGCCGGTGGTTCTGATTTAAAAACTTTTGTGACGGTTTGCAAGGAGCGGCGCCCGAAATCCTCGTGGCGCCGCCTCGTTTCGTTCAGGCGACGGCCGGCCGCGCCACGGCTTTTTCCTCGATGGGCCAGTGCACGATGGCAGCGAAGATGCCGAGCACCACGCCGAGCCACCAGACCGGATCGTAGGTGCCGAAATGGTCGTAGAGATAGCCGCCCATCCACACGCCGAGGAACGAGCCCACCTGGTGCGACAGGAAGACGATGCCGCCCAGCAGGCCGAGATGCTTGGTGCCGAACATGATGGCGACGAGGCCATTGGTCGGCGGCACCGTGGAAAGCCACAGCAGGCCCATCACGATGGCGAAGATGATGACGGAGGCGGGCGACTTGGGCAGCAGGATAAAGGCCGAAACGGCGACCGAGCGGGCGATGTAGATATAGGCGAGGAAATAGGGCTTGGAGTAGCGCTGGCCGATGACGCCGGCGGCCAGCGAACCGATGATGTTGAAGAAGCCGATCAGCGCCAGGCTGATCACCGCATAGCGCGCATCGATGCCGATATCCCCGAGATAGGCCGGGAAATGCGCGGTGATGAAGGCGACCTGGTAGCCGCAGACGAAGAAGCCGGAGACGAGCAGCAGATAGGAACGGTGGCCGAGCGCCTCGCGCAGGGCCTCGCCGATCGTCTGCTTGTATTCGCTCGCCGCGGTGATGCCGGACGAAGAGTTGCCGCGCAGCGGAATGGCGATCAGCGGCACGAGCAGCATCAGCATGCCGAGATAGACGAGACTGTCCGACCAGCCATAGGCGCTGATGAGACCCTGCGACAGGGGCGCGAAGAGAAACATGCCGGCGGAGCCCGCCGCCGTACAGATGCCGAAGGCCATGGAGCGCTGCTCGGGCGTGACATTGCGCGCGAAGGCCGACAGCAGGATGCCGAACGAACCGGACCCGACGCCGAGCCCGACCAGCACGCCGCCGCCGATATGCAGCCAGAGCGGCGAGGTGCCGAGCGACATGAGGAACAGGCCGAGCGCATAGACGAGGCCGGAGACCAGCAACACCCGCCAGGTGCCGAACTTGTCGGCGATGGCGCCGAAGAACGGCTGGCTGAGGCCCCAGGCGAGGTTCTGCAAGGCCATGGCGAGGCCGAAGGTCGTGCGATCCCAGCCGGTATCCTGCAGCATCGGCAGCTGGAAGAAGCCCATGGCCGAACGCGGGCCGAAGGTGAGCACGGCGATCAGCGAGCCGGCGACGATGATGCCCCAGGGCATCGGGCGGCTGGCGGAGGGTGTCGCAAGGGTGGTCGGGGCGGACATGGCGGTCTCCAGATCGGGTTGCCGAACCTAGGCTTCGCCATCGATGAACAAAAGCGAATTTAATTGACCGGAAGATCAGCGGCGCTGATGGAATCCGGCCGGCTTTCCCGCCCTGCCAGATCGACTTGACGCGGGGCGATTTTAGGCGCATCTCCACCGCAGGCGTCACAGGACGCCAAACCAAACCGGATAAGACAATGGACCCCGACAGTAGACGATCGAGAGCAGTCGAACGATCTGTCCGGTAGCGGCTTCACGCTTCGCTCCGGGCGGTTCGCCTGCCCTCAAAGGAGTGAAGCATGCTGCAGATTTACGCCCGCAGGGCCGACCGTTTTTGCCTGCGCGAAATTTCCAACCCGGCCATCGAGCAGGCGATCTCGCCCGCCCTCTGGTATGACCTGCTCAGCCCGACGCCCGCGGAAATCAAGGACGTCCAGGAGGCCCTTCACGTTTCCATCCCCACGCGGGAGGAAATGGAGGATATCGAGCTGTCGGCCCGGCTCTATCAGGAGGACGGCGCGTCCTTCATGACCATGACGGCGCTGACAAACCTCGACAGCGACGAGCCGGCCAAGACGCCGATCACCTTCATCCTGCGGGGACCGACGCTGATCACGGTGCGCCATGCCGACGCCAAGCCCTTCTCCACCTTCTGCACGCGGGCGCTGCGCGGCAACGGCCACAGCTACGAGACGGGCGAGGATGTCATGCTCGGCGTGATCGAAGCGGTGATCGACCGGATGGCGGATGTGCTGGAACGGCTCGGCAACGAGATCGACGGCATTTCGCGCGGCGTGTTCCGCAGCACGAAGGCCTCCTCGCGCAAGAAGACGCGTGACCTGGAGGCGCTGATCGAGCAACTCGGCCGCAAGGGCGATTTCCTGAGCGGCGTGCGCGAAAGCCTCGTCAGCATCTCGCGGCTCGTCGCCTATCACGCGGCTCTGGAAAGCCCCTCACGCCGGCCCTCCAAGGAGGTTCGCCAGCTGGTGAAGCTCGTGCAGCGCGACGCCACCTCGCTGGGCGACCATGCGGCCTTCCTGTCCGGCAAGATCAACTTCCTGCTCGACGCGACACTCGGGCTGATCAATCTCGAGCAGAACCAGATCATCAAGATCTTCACCGTCGCCTCGGTCGTCTTCCTGCCGCCGACGCTGGTCGCGTCGGCCTATGGCATGAACTTCGAACTGATGCCGGAACTGCAATGGCACTTCGGCTACCCCTATGCCGTCGGCCTGATGGTCATCTCCGCGCTGATGCCCTACCTCTACTTCAAGCGGCGCGGCTGGGTCTAACCGCGCACCTTCATCGGCCAGCGCTCGGTGCGCGCCTTCGTCACGCGCACCGGGTCGCCGAGGCGGATTTCGCCTTCGTTGCGCGGGACGGCGTTCCAGCCGAACAGGACGCCGGGGACACGCCGGTCGGCGGACATGCGCTTTTCGGCGAGCCCCTGGATCGGATTTCCGCCGATGCGTTCGCCCGTCGTCTGGTCCTGTGTTGTCATGATGCAGCGGGCACAAGGCTTGACGAGGTCGAAGACGACACCGCCCACCTCGATCGTCTCCCAGAGGTCCTCGGCCCAGGGCTCGTCGCTCGACACGAGGATATTGGTGCGGAAGCGATCCATGCCGACCGGCTCCTGCCCTTTTTCCGTCAGCGTCGCATTGAGGTCGGCGAGCGATGCGGTCGTCGTGACGAGAACCGGAAACCCGTCGGCAAAGCCGACAGGCGCCGCACTACCCGCCCATGCCTCGCCTTCCGCGCGACGGGCCAGCGCATCCATGTGCACGAGCTTGACGGGCCGGGCGAACCATTCCGAAAGCGCCTCGTTGACCGCGGGATCGGCGACCGCCGCGTTGACGGGCGTATCCCAGATCACGACATCGAGGCGATCCTCCGGCTCGAAGCTCGCGAAGAGCTGGCGGCCGTCCATTTCGAGATGCAGGCTTTCACCGACTGCCGTGGCTTCGACCCGGGCCAGCGCCTGCAATTCGCGCTGGGTGATGAAACGGCCGTCTGGCTCGACGATCATGTAGCGCCGGTCGCCGGCCAGGCCGTCGATGCGGACGGTCGCCGTTTCCAGCGGAATGGCGCGGCCGCTCTTCAGCGGATGGATGTTGAGGCCCTCGACCTGCATGACGGCGATCTTTCCTGACATATCGATTCAAATCCTTGCCGGATCGATTCAATCCGGCATCACAAAAGCATGTTTTTCCTCAGATTTCATCCAGCATCATGTCGCGGATGACGCGCAGGCGCTGCGTCCTTTCCGCCGCCATGCGGCTGCCGGTCGGCGTGCAAAAGCCATCGGCGAGCCTGAAGAGCTTCACCTCGAAATGATCGATGGCGAAGGCCTTGTCGTCGAGCGGGCGATTTTCGGCGAGCGGATCCATGGGATCGTAAAGGCCGCTGCCCATGCGCCCGGCAATGTAGAAGCAGCGCGCCGCGCCCATCATGCCGATGGCATCGAGACGGTCGGCATCCTGAACGATCTTCGCCTCCAGCGTCTCCGGCGCAATATTGGCGGAGAAGCTGTGCGTGAGAATGGCATGCGCGACGGCGGCGATGTCCGCCTCCTGCCAGCCTTCGGCGGAAAGCAGGCTCGAAGCCTTTTCCGCGGCAAGGCGCGAGGCCTGCGCCCGCAGCGGCGAATTCTTCTCCACGGCCACGCAATCGTGCAGCAGAACGGCGGCGGCAAGCAGCCGCAGGTCGCCGCCCTCCTCGGCCTGGATGCGGCGGGCGTTCTTCCACACACGGATGAGATGGGCGGCGTCGTGCGAGCCGTCATCGGCGGCGAAGGCCTGCGGCAGCAGGCGTTCGGCAAGGTCTCCGAGCGGCGAGAATGCAGCGGCGAGGCAAGCGAAGGACATGGAGCGATCCCGGAATGGTGCCCCTTCCCTAGCCCGTCACGCTTCGGCGTTCAATTCCGCCGCGTCCTCCGTCCCTGACTTTCGCGACAGGATCTTCTGGTAGAACAGGCCGATGCCGATCAGCACCGCGCCGAGCCCGATGAAGGAGAGCGCCCGCAGGATGCCTTCGAGGTTCGACATGTCGACGAGGAAGACCTTCACCACGGAAATCAGCACGAGGCCGGCGGAGGCAAGGCGGATGCTGCGGGAATCGAATTTCGAGCCGATCGCCAGAAGCATGACGCCGAGCAGCAGCCAGACGACGGAATAGGTATAGGTCTCCGGCTGGAGGAAACCCTTCCAGTCGGCGATGCCCTCGCCGTGCCAGTAGCGGCGAACCGAGAGCGTCACCCAGGCGAAGGCGAGCGCCACGGCCGTGAGCGCCAGCATGATGACATAGGGCAGCGGCCGGCGGTGGCGCGCATAAAAGGCAAGCCCGCCATAGGCGAGGCCGGGCAGCAGGTAGCCGACCAGCAGCAGGTCGAGCACCGGCCATTTGCCGAGCAGTTCCCCGGTGAAATAGGGGTTGAGGCCGATGAAATGCGCGCTCAGCACCGACAGGACCGAAAGCACGCCGACCACCATCGAGCCATAGCGGAAGACCGGGCTCGGCGATTTGAGGTCGAGCGACATCATGACCGCCGAGGCGCCGATAATCAGCAGAGTATAGGTCGCCTGCTCGCCGAGCGTCGGCACGGCGCTGTCGAGCACGCCGCCGTTCATGCCGTGGCGCACCAGGATCGCCGCCGTCAGCAGGACGAAGAGGCTGGCGAGCGCCTGCAGGAGATTGCGGATGCGTTCGCCCGGCCAGCGGCGCAGTTCGAAGGCAGACAGCGCGAGCAGTGCGGCGGGAATGCCGTAACCGGCGAGAAGCTGGTTGAACACCGGCGTCTTCGACAGATTGGCCGCGCCGACGATGGTCGGCTCCCAGGCGATGCGGCCCGCGACGAGCATTGCCGCGGCCGCCATCAGCCAGGGCAGGACCGGCCAGCGGCGCAGGCGCGTGGCAAAGACCGCGATGGTGCCGAGAATGGCGATGCCGAGCGTGGTCGCCAGGCCATCGGTCAGGGCGTGCAGCGCAAGGACGAGGAAGGCGAAGCCGCCGGCGGCGAAGGCCCATTGCGTGACGTCGGCGCCGTCCTGCGCCTCGCTTTCGCGGGAGAACATCTCCGCGGCTGCGAAGAAGACGAGGCCGAGAACGATGGCGAGAAGACCGTGTCTGGGATCGAAGGAGAGATTGCCGAGCGTCAGGAAGCTGACGGCAAGGATCGCAAAGGGCACGGCCGGCGCCAATATGCTCCAGATCGCGGCGAAGGCGCGCTCGCCCCTGCCCTGCAGGCGCACCGCGACAAGGCCGATCGCGGCATAGGCGACCGCCAGGACGAGCAGCAGATTGACCGGCACCAGACCGAGAACGGAAACAGGCTGCGCGCCATCCAGCGTCGGCGGTTCGATCAGCGTGAACGGATCGATGAGGCCGCCCGGCAGCGCGGTCATCTTCATGACGCCGCCGACGGCAGCGATGGCCGACAGAAGCGCCGGATAGATCGCCCAGCCGCGCAGCGTGCCGAGGACGGCCAGCGCCAGCACGATGGCTGCGAAGGCGTATTCGCCATACGCAATCGTCGGCACCTTGCTGGCCAGCACGAGCGCCGGGAACACCATGGCGAGCGCGCCGGTCAGGGAAACGGCAAGCAGCGGCGGAGCGAACAGGCGGTCGAGCGCGGTCGACGGCGCCGCCGGTGTCGCGGCAGGACGCGGAACGTCTTCCGCCGTTACGCTGCCCGGCCAGAGCAGGCCGTGTCCGAGCGCCAGCAGCAGCATAGTCAGAAGCACCGGAATGACATCGACATAGCTCGCCTGCGTCAGATAGAGCAGCGTCCACATCAGCATGCCGGCATTGGCGAGCGCCGGCACGGCCTGCCAGCGGCGGATGCGCGCGGCGGCGAAGGTGGCGAGCCACGCGATGCCGAGAAAGCCGAACAGGCCCCAGGCGCTCGGATTTTCCGTGGAGACGAGAGCCGGCGTCAGCATGGAGGCGAGCAGACCGAGACCCGCGAGCGCCTGCCCGTGCAGCAGCGACAGGCCGATCGTGCCGAAGGAAACGATCGCCAGCAGCACGAAGGCCGTCAGCGGGCCGAAATAGCCGTAGACCGCGTAGGAGACATAGGTGACGGCAAAGAGCGTCAGCGCACCGGCGGCCGTCAGCACGCCGGGGATCATGGCGTTCTGGAAGGCGTTGGCGATGAGCGGCTGGGTGCGGCGGCGCACGAATTCGCCGACGCCAATCAGCAGCAAACCGAAGACGGCGGCGAGCGCCAGGCGCACCGCGGGGCTGAGCAGCCCGGCCTCGATGGAGTATTTCACCATGAAGATGCCGCCGAGCGCCAGCGCGACGCCGCCCACCCAGACGGCCCAGCGTGCGCCGATGCGGCTTTCGAAGCTTTCGCGCGGTTTGGCCGGGGTGGCCGGAGCCGTGGCCACATCCTGCGCCGTCTCGCTTGCCGCGACGGTTTCCGGCGTTTCTTCGGCCGGCGCGCCGCCGAAGATGGCGCGGCCCTTTTCAAGCTCGTCGGTCGTTCCTGCCCATGGGCCTTCGAACGTTTCCTGGTCGGGCTCGTCCGCGGCATCCGCAGGTGCGGCGACATCGTCGGCCTGCCCCTCGACCGCCGCCACGGGACCTGCCGCCTTCAGTGCCTCCACCTCGCGCCGGAGACGCAGCACCTCTTCGCTGATCTTCTGAGCGCTGGTGCGGGATGCGTTGAGGGTATAGAGCGCCAGACCGAACGCGACGAGGGTAAGGATTTCCAGCATTACAACTCCAGGACGGCCAGGTTCGGGCGGCAGACTACCCGTTTTTCTTCAAACGCCAAACAGGGTTACGTTTCAGGCGTGCGATCTCTTCACAGGATTGGGATCGAGATTTCGGCCGGGGCGACTAGCGCCACGCACAACGGTCACGCGCCGGCTTCCCCGGCACGCATCTCTTCCGCCGTCCCCAGCGCCTTCAGCGCAGCCTGCACGAAGCCATCGCGGGCGTTGGCGAGGGTCAGGCCGCGGGGCTCGCAGACGTAGCGGTTGAGGAAAAAGGCGGTGAGCCGGAAGCCATCGGAAAGGGCCGCGGCATCGGCGGCGTGGCGGCTTTCATCACCCAGGAACGCCGGCAGCGCCAGCATCCTGTCCGCCCAGGGCCCGCCGGCGGCACGCGACACCGCGCGGCCCGATTTGGGCGAGACGTAGCAGAGGTCCTCGCGCGAGCCGGTGGCGGCGCATTCCAGGAGATCGAGGCCGAAGCCGAGATCGTTGAGGACGGCGAGCTCAAAGCGGATGAGAAGCTCGCCCGCGGCAGAGGGCTCGTGCAGGTGATCGAGGATGACGGTCAGCGCCTCGTAGAGATGGGGATGCGGATCGCGCTCCGGCAGGAAGCGCAGGAGTGCGGCCATGGCCTGCACGCCGTAGACGGCGGTCGCCGTTTCCATCAGCCGGGCCGCGCGCAGTTCCACCGGCTCGATGCGGAATTCGCCGAGATGCTCATCGAGCCGCGCGCGCCAGGTGACATCGACGGAATTTCCCGGCTGGAGCACCGGCTGCATGGTCCGCGAGCGGCCGCCGCGCACCATGCCGAGATGCCGGCCGCGGCCACGCGTCATCACCTCGACGATAACGGACGTTTCGCCATGGCGCCGAACGCCCAGAACGATGGCCTCATCACTCCACTGCATGGCCAAGCCTTACGCCTTCGGCCCCGCGCCTGCAAGGCGGGCGGGTGGTCCGCGTGCGGCGGAACGCCGCGTGGCGTGGAGGCCACACCCAAGCCCTTGCCACAGTTTCGCTTTCTTCTCGCCCTGCCCTCGCCCGCTTTGCCCCCGAAAGACCGCCCGAAGGCTGCAAAGCCTGATTTCACTGACATGACAGGTGCCGTTTTCATGCGTTTGCTTCGCTCCATCGCCCTCTTTGTTCTCGCCTCGACGCTCGCCGGCTGCGCCACGACCGTGATGGAGGTGAGGCAGAAGGGGCCTGATCCGATGCATGTGGCGATGTACGGGCCGCATCCCGACGAGCGCTTCCCGCTGCCGGCGATGGACATCAGCAAGGTCAATCCGAAATACTTCCGCCAGCAGGTGGCCTACCAGACGATGGAGCCGCCCGGCACAATCGTGGTCGATACGCAGGAGCGCTTCCTCTATCTCGTGCAGGGCGACGGCATGGCGATGCGCTACGGCATCGGCGTCGGCAAGGCGGGGCTGGAATTCGAGGGCGCGGCGCGCATCGGCCGCAAGGCGGAATGGCCGCGCTGGACGCCCACCCAGAACATGATCGCGCGCGAACCCGAGCGCAACCTGAAATGGGCGGGCGGCATGGAGCCGGGCCTCACCAATCCGCTCGGGCCCCGCGCGCTCTATCTCTACAAGGACGGCAAGGACACGCTCTTCCGCATCCACGGCACATCCGAGCCGTGGTCGATCGGCAAGGCGGTCTCCAGCGGCTGCATCCGGCTGTTCAACCAGGACATCATCGACCTCTATGGCCGTGTTCCCACGGGCAGCCGCGTCGTGGTGCTGCAACACCATACGCCGGTCGAAGAGCCCGGCCCGATGGCCGCCTCCGACGGCCTGGTGCCGCCGGCCGCGATCTGAGCCTCACCAGGCTCGGGCTCGCGCACCATATGCACGATGCCGGCGGGGTTCATGATCCAGCGCGCATCATGGCCCCTTACGTGAAATCCTGCTGTTCTGCGGTGACCACCCCCTTCATTTCGCTGGGATAGTAGCCTTCGCGCAGATTGATGCCGTATTCGACATAGGCCTTCATGCAGGCGAGCATCTGCGACCAGCCTTCGCAATTCATGTAGGACGACTTCTGGCCGCGCTCGTTCTCGCGCCAGCCGGTCTCGGCGATGGTCACCATGGTGCCGCCGTCGTCGAGCGGCTTGAAGCGCATCTCGACGCGAGTCTTGTAGGGCGCCTCCCCCTCATCGACCATCGCATCCCAGCGAAAGACGATGAGGGCGTTTTCCTCCACCTTGTCGACGATGACGGGCGCCATGCCCCACCAGGTGACGGTCGTACCCTCGACCAGCGGCGCGCTGGCGCCGCCGACCGTCGTGAAGTAGCCGCTCAGCTTTTTCGGATTGACCACCGCGTCGAAAACCTCGGCAACCGGCTTGCCGATCCGCCCGTTCACACGAAATTCCAGCGTCATGCCGTCCTCCTTGGGGCGTACCCGCCCTCCCTGTCTTGTACCCGGTCAAAATAGGTTATAAAAATATAACATGTCAACCGAATCGATAGAGGACGCCGTTTTCAAGGCGCTTGCCAACGGCAAGCGGCGGCAGATGCTGGACGCGATCAAGCTCGCACCGCTGACGACGCGCGCGCTGTGCGAGAAATTTCCGGACATGGACCGCTGTACGGTGATGCAGCACCTGAAGGTGCTGGAAGAGGCGGACCTGGTCATTCCGCGCAGAGAGGGCCGCGAGCGCTGGAACCACCTCAACGCCCTGCCGATCCAGGCCATCCATGACCGCTGGATCAGCCGGTATGCCGGCCATGCCATGAACGTGCTGTCGGCGCTGAAAGACGAACTGAAGGGCTGAGGCGCCGCCTTTCGGCGGCGCCCCGCAAAATCAGACCTCGACCGCGACGCGGCCGATCTCGGCGATGATGGCGTTGCGGTCGTCGCCGGAGATGCCGGGCATCTCCACGAAGGCGGTCACCACGATCGCGCCGCGGTCCGGCGACCAGGCGATGGCGACATCGTTGGCGTTGCCGGCCTTGTCGCCGTTCGTTCCGGTCTTGTCGCCGGTCATCCAGTTCGCCGGGAAGCCGGCGCGCAGCCGCGTATCGCCCGTCTTGTTCATCACCAGCCAGGCGGCAAGCTGTGCCTTGGCCTGCGGCGAAAGCACGTCGCCGAGAACGAGCCTGTGCAGGGTGTCTGTCATGGCCGCCGGCGTCGTGGTGTCGCGCTCGTCGGCCGGGCTGTCGTGATAGTTCAGCGTCGGCTCCGTGCGGTCGAGGCGCGTCACCGTGTCACCGAACCCGCGCAGGAAGGCTGTGACGGCTTCCGGACCACCCGACGCGGCAAGCAGCAGGTTCGCGGCGGCGTTGTCGCTGAGCGTGATCGTCGCCTCACACAGTGCGGCAACCGAGATGCCCGCGTCGCCGACATGCTTTTCCACCACCGGCGACCAGTCGACGAGGTCCGTTGTCTTGACGACGATGCGCCGGTCGAGCGCTTCCTCCCCGCGGTCGACGCGCGCGAGGATATGCGCCGCCAGCAGCGCCTTGAAGGTGCTGCACATCAGGAACCGCTCGTCGGCGCGATGGCCGAGCCGGGCGCCCGTTGCGAGATTATGTATGGCAACGCCGATGCGGCCCTTGTGGCGGGCCTCCAGTTCGGCGAGCCGCTTGCCGAGCGCGCCGTCGCCGGCGGCCTCGGCGGAGCGCGTCATTGCCGCAACGGCGGGAATCGCAAGGAGAGCGCCGGCCATCGCCTGCCGGCGTGAAATCGTCATCGTCATCGTCCATTTGTCCTGTCTGCCGGGCACCGAACGCTGCGCGCCCGGCCCGTTTGAGCCCGCCCATGCCGCGACTATGCGCAAGGGGCGAGGTCAAAACAAACGACGATTTCTGCCGGCAGCCATTAGGAAAACTAAGGCTATTTCTTCTTCATCGCCTCGGCGAGTGCGGCGCCGAAGGCCCCCTGCGCCGGGGCCTGCTGCTTGGGCGCGGCCTGGCTGAACTTCGGCTTCGTCTGGGTGTTGCGGTCGTTGCGCGGGGTGTTGTCGCGCGGCGCAGCGGCCGCCCCGTCCTTGCGCATGGTGAGGCCGATGCGCTTGCGCGGCACGTCCACTTCCGTCACCCGCACCTTCACGACATCGCCGGCCTTCACCACCTCGTGCGGATCCTTGACGAAGCGGTCGGCGAGTTGGGAGACGTGCACGAGGCCGTCCTGGTGCACGCCGATATCGACGAAGGCGCCGAAGGCGGCGACGTTCGTCACGGTGCCTTCCAGCAGCATGCCGGGCTTGAGGTCCTTGATGTCGTCGATGCCGTCGGCAAAGGTCGCGGTCTTGAATTCCGGACGCGGATCGCGGCCGGGCTTTTCCAGCTCGGCGAGGATGTCCTTGACGGTGGGCAGGCCGAAGCGCTCATCGACGAACAGCTTCGGATCGAGCTGCTTCAAAGCCGCGCTGTCGCCCATCAGCGCCCGCAGGTCGCGGCCGCAGGCGGCGACGATCTTCTTGGCGACGCCATAGGCTTCGGGATGGACCGACGAGGCATCGAGCGGCTCCTTGCCGTTCGGGATGCGCAGGAAGCCGGCGCACTGCTCGAAGGTGCGGGCACCAAGACGCGCGACCTTCATCAGCTCCTTGCGGCTTTCGAAGGGGCCGTTGGCATCGCGATGCGCCACGATGGCTTCGGCGGAAGATTTCCCCAGGCCCGAAACACGCGCGAGAAGCGGCGCAGACGCCGTGTTGAGGTCGACACCGACGGCGTTCACGGCATCCTCGACCACGGCATCGAGCGAGCGGGACAGCTTGCCCTGGTCGACATCGTGCTGGTACTGGCCGACGCCGATCGACTTCGGCTCGATCTTGACGAGTTCGGCGAGCGGGTCCTGCAGGCGGCGCGCAATCGAGACGGCGCCGCGCAGCGACACGTCGAGGTTCGGGAACTCGGCGGCCGCCGTTTCCGACGCGGAATAGACCGAGGCACCGGCCTCCGAGACGATGACCTTGGTGGGCTTGGGCGCCGGAAGCTGGGCGAGCAGGTCGGCGACGAGCTTTTCCGTCTCGCGGCTGCCCGTGCCGTTGCCGATCGAGATCAGCTCCACCTTGTGCTTTCGGATGAGCGCGGCCAGTTCGGTCTGTGTGCCGCGCACATCGTTTTTCGGCGGAAAGGGATAGACCGTCGTCGTCTCGACCACCTTGCCGGTGTTGTCGACCACGGCGACCTTGACGCCGGTGCGGATGCCCGGATCGAGGCCCATCGTGGCGCGCGTTCCGGCGGGCGCCGCAAGCAGCAGATCCCTGAGATTGCGGGCGAAGACGCGGATCGCTTCTTCCTCCGAACGCTCGCGCATCTCGCGCATCAGGTCAAGCGACAGCGACATGGACAGCTTGACGCGCCACGTCCAGCCGATGACGTCGGCCAGCCACTTGTCGCCGGGCCTGGAGCCGACGGCATAGAAGGAGGCGATGATGCGCTCGACCGGCTTGACCGGCTCGGTGCTGTCCTGGTCCACGACGATATCGACCGACAGGAACTCCTCGTTCCAGCCGCGCAGCATGGCGAGCGCGCGATGGCCGGGCACGGTCGCCCAGCGTTCGGTGTGGTCGAAATAGTCGGAGAATTTCGCGCCGGCCTCCTGCTTGCCCTCGACCACGCGCGAGCGCAGGAAGGCGTTGTCCTTCATATAGTTGCGCAGGCGCTTGAGAAGGTCGGCATTTTCCGTGAGTTGCTCGGCGACGATGTCGCGCGCGCCTTCCAGCGCCGTCTTCACATCGGGCACGTCGGCGGAGACGAATTTTGCCGCGAGCTCCGCCGGTATCAGCGCGCGGTCGGCGAGAATATGCTCGGCGAGCGGGCCAAGGCCGCGTTCGCGGGCGATTTCCGCCTTGGTGCGGCGCTTCGGCTTGTAGGGAAGATAGATATCCTCAAGCTCGGCCTTGGTGGTGACGGCGGCGATGCGGGCGGACAACTCGTCTGTCAGCTTGCCCTGCCCTGCGATGGAATCGAGGATGGAGGCGCGGCGGGCTTCCAGTTCGCGCAGGTAGGCGAGCCGTTCGGCGAGCGTGCGCAGCTGGGTATCATCGAGCCCGCCGGTCACTTCCTTGCGGTAACGGGCAATGAAGGGAACCGTCGCGCCCTCGTCGATCAGTTCGACGGCCGCAGTCACCTGCGCGGCGGTCGCCTTGATCTCCGTGGCGATCAGGTTCGCGATCTTGAGCGGGGTCGGGGCCATGACGAACTCCTGTGGGATGACGGCGGGCGGCGACCATAGTTTGCCGAGGGCGCAAGGCCAACCGCAAGGGAGCCGGCGGGCGGGCCGTCCACAATATATCGCGACGCTTCGGCAAGCACGGAAAAGTGAGGCGACCACGCTTTCCGACCTTGGGGTTGTAACGCTTCATAAAGCCTTCCGCCGGTATCGTGCGCTGTGGAACGGCAACAGGGCCATCGTCATGCGCAGCGCATTTTTCGCAACAGTCTCAATAGCGGCCCTCGCCGTTGCAGGGCCTGCACATGCGACGACGCTCAGCCTGCTGATCTGGGAAGCCTATATCGACGAACAGATACTCGCCGACTTCACCGCCGAAACCGGCGCCGAGGTTCGCCAGACGCTGTATGACAGCGGCGACGTGCGCGACGAGATCCTTGCCGACCCCAACAGCAATATCGACGTGGTGGTGACCAACGAGAACGGCGCGAAGCTCTACGGCAAGCGTGGCATCCTGACGGCACTCGACACCGGCAACGTGCCGGCGCTGAAGGACTACGAGGAGAGCTGGACCAAGCGCTGCGGCGGCTACGGCGTTCCCTATCTGTGGGGGACGATGGGCATCCTCTACCGATCCGACAAGATCACGACGCCGCCGACCTCCTGGGCCGACATCATGAAGCCCGCGGAAAGCCTGCGCGGCCATATCGCGATGTACGACGATCATGCCGAAGCCTTCGTCGCGCCGCTCGTGCTGCTCGGGAAATCGGTGAACGCCAACGACAACGAGACGCTCAAGGCCGCCTACGACATGATGAAGGAGCAGGCCCCCTATGTGCTGACCTACGACTACGCCATCACCTCGGTGCAGAGCCCGGACAAGGGGCCGAACATCTGGATGGCGCTCGGCTATAGCGGCGACCAGTTCACCCTCAACGGCAAGGTGGGCAAACCGCATCTGTGGCGCTATGCCGTGCCGGAGGAAGGCACGCTGTCCTGGCTCGACTGCATCTCGGTCAGCGAGCGTTCGAAGGAAAAGGCGCTGGCGCTGAAACTGGTCGATTACATCGGCAACGCGCAAAACAGCGCGCGCAATGCCATCAAGCTCAACATGCCCACGGCAAACAAGGCGGCGATGGCGCTGCTGCCGGAAGACATGCAATCCAATCCCGAAATCTATGCGGCCCCGGAAATCCTGGCTAAGAGCCAGCTTCAGGAGGAACTGACCGTTCAATCGGTACAGGCCCGCCGTCGCATCCTCAGCAGTCTGGCTCAATTCAGTGACGCTCGGTAAACGCGCCCTCGCCCTCATCTTTCCCGTCGTTCTCGCCGGCTATGTGCTTGCGGCCTCCCTCATCTACTATGTGCAGAGCTCGTCCATTGCCGGGCTGGAGCGTGCGCGCCTGTGGCAGCAGATCGGCATGCTGACCGCCGTCTTCCAGAACGACGTGATGCAGAACCGCAGCTTCCTCTATTCGCTCGTCGAAGGCGGTGCGGTGCGCCTCTTCGTCAACGAGCCGAATGCCGATTACCGCCGCATGGCGCTCGGTGTGCGGCTGCAGCAGAGCATCACCTCGCTCTCCGAGGATCGCAAGCGCTTCATTTCGGCCGCCATCATCCGCCCGCCGCTGACGGTGGACTACTATTTCGAGGACAGCGACGATCCCTTCGCCGAGATCACCCCACAGCAGCTCGAGCATATCCGCCGGACCATCGACAGCCCGCGGCTCTCCTCGTGGACCTATCTCGACACGCCGGGCATCGAACCGCTCATCGTGCATTCCGAATTCATCGACCCCGTGACCTTCAATCGCCCGGTCGCCAGCGCCAAGGCCGAATCGATCCTGGTGCAGACGGCGGTGCGGCCGAAGGCGTTTCTCGAATTGAAGCGGGCGCTCGAGAAGGAATATGGCGCGACGGTCGAGATCGCCCGGCATCAGTTCCTCGCGCAGGGCGGGCTTTCGGCGACCGCCACGCTCGGCCCGTCGCTCTTCGCACGCCTGACGCCGGAGCCGGGCTTCCTCGAAGAGCGGCTTTCGACGCTCAGGATGCTGCTGGCGCTCGGCGCCATCGCGCTCAGCCTGTGCACCATCGTTCTCGTGCTGGTGCTCGTGCGCCGCTACATCACCAACCCGATCGCCCGCCTCGACCGCCAGCTAACCGAAGTCATGACCGGCAACCGCAGCGCCCTGCCCGACATGGACGAGATCGGCGAAATCGGCCGCCTCTCCGTCAACGTCAAGCGCCTGCACGACCAGTCCATGCACTCCTTCGACCTCGTGCAGAACGCCTCCTGGACGGATACGCTGACCGGCATCTCCAACCGCGAATATTTCAACATCCGCTCGACGCAATTGCTCGAAGAGGCGGCGGAAGCCGGCATCGGCTGCACGCTTTTGTTCATCGACGTCGACAACTTCAAATTCGTCAACGACAAGCATGGCCACAAGATCGGCGACGAGCTGCTCAAGACGCTCGCCGACCGCATCTCGGACATCGTCGCGCGCATCGTCGTCGAGCGCCAGCTGCCGGCGGGGCTGTTCGCCCGCCTCTCGGGCGACGAATTCGCCATCATGCTGCGTTGCCAGCCCGGCGCCGGCACGATCACCGAATTGTCCGGCGATATCCTGGCACTGTTCGCCGAAGGTTTCGAAGTGCTGGACAAGGCCTATCCGGTCACCGCCAGCATCGGCATCGCCGTCTATCCCGAGGACGCGCGCACGCTGCCCGAACTCATCGCCAATGCGGACGCGGCCATGTACCAGGCCAAGTCGCAGGGCAAGAACGGCTCGGCACGCTATTCCCGCTCCCTGCACGAAAAGCGCAACCGCCGCCGCCGCATCGAGGAGGAGCTGCGCATCCTCAATGCCGACGAGCAGTTCCATCTCGTCTACATGCCCATCGTCAACGGCCAGGGCAAGGTCACGGGCTGCGAGGCGCTGCTGCGCTGGACCTCGCCGGTGCTTGGCAACGTCACGCCGGACGAATTCATTCCCATCGCGGAAACGACGGGCCTTTTCAGCAAGATCGACTGGTGGGTGATCAACCGCGCGATGGCCGATTACGGCCATGTCAGGAAGCTCTTCGGCGCAGAGACGATCCTGTGCATCAACATCTCGTCCGCCGAACTCTACACCAAGTCGATCAGCGATCACTTCTGCGATTGCGCCGACAGGCATGGCGTGGATGCGCGGCTGATCGAGATCGAGCTGACGGAGACCTTCGCGGTCAAGCTGGGCGAGCAGTCGCGCCGCAACATCGAGATCCTGCGCGCCAAGGGCTTCCGCATCTCGATCGACGATTTCGGCGCGGGCTATACGTCCGTCCAGCAGATCATCGAATACCCGGCCGAGACCATCAAGCTCGACCGGGAGCTGGTGGAGAGCCTGACCCGGTCGGCAGCGCTCCCCACCTTGCGCGCTCTGATCGCACTCTGCCACGCGCAGGACATGTCGGTCATTGCCGAAGGGGTCGATACGCCGGAGAAGATGTCGCTGCTCGCCGCGGCGGGCTGCGATCTCTACCAGGGCTACCTCATCAGCCGTCCGCTGCCGCTCGACGACCTCGGTGTCTGGGCCATGCAGCGCCTCCTGGACACCGCGCGCGAGACGATGCGGTCGGCGGAACGCCGCGCACAGGGCTGAGACGGACGAGCCGACGGATCAGGATGTCGGGAAGTCGAGGCCCATTTCGCGAAAGCGGGCCGGATCGTCACCCCAGTTCTCGCGCACCTTCACGAAGAGGAAGAGGTGCACGGGCTGCTCCAGGATTTCCGAGAGCTCCTTGCGGGACGCCGTGGAGATGGCCTTGATGGCATCGCCGTTCTTGCCGAGCGCGATCTTCTTCTGGCTGTCGCGCTCGACATAGATGACCTGCTCGATGCGCACCGAGCCGTCCTTGCGCTCTTCCCACTTTTCCGTCTCGACATGGGAGGAATAGGGAAGCTCCTGGTGGAGACGCAGGAACAGCTTCTCGCGCGTGATCTCGGCGGCGAGCTGGCGCATGGGCAGATCGGAAATCTGGTCTTCCGGATAGTACCAGGGACCCTCCGGCAGCGCGGCCGCAAGATAGTCCATCACATCCTCGCAGCCCGAGCCGTTGAGCGCGGAGATCATGAAGGTGCGCTCGAACTTCACGACCTCGTTCACGGCTGCCGTCAGCTTCAGCAGGTCTTCCGGCTTGACGCGATCGACCTTGTTCAGCACGAGGATCTTCGGCTGGTGGACTTCCTTCAGGCCTTCCAGGATCGTCTCGGCGTCACCCTTCAGGCCGCGCTCGCTGTCGATCAGGAACATGATGAAGTCGGCATCCTTGGCGCCGCCCCAGGCGGTCGTCACCATGGCGCGGTCGAGCCGGCGGCGCGGCTTGAAGATGCCGGGCGTGTCCATGAAGACGATCTGCGCGTTGTTGTGGATCGCGATGCCGCGCACGATGGCGCGCGTCGTCTGCACCTTGTGGCTGACGATCGACACCTTGGCGCCGACGAGCCGGTTCACCAGCGTCGACTTGCCGGCATTGGTGGCGCCGATCAGGGCGACGAAGCCCGAGCGGGTCGCGCCCTCGGCTGCGGCGCCGGTCTCGGCGGGGGTGTTGGTTTCTTCCGTCATGATATCCGTCAATCCGGGTCCTTCCGGCGGAAGGCCCCACGTTCCTGTTTCCATGCAATTTCAAAAGGTGGAAATGCGGTCAGGCACCGGCCTTGGGCCAGACGCCTTCGCGTTCCAGTATCTTCGTCGCGGCCGCCTGCTCGGCGGCCCGTTTCGAGCGATCGATGCCGGTTTCCGGCGCCACGCCCTTGACCTCGACCGTCACGGTGAAGCGGGGATCATGATCCGGTCCGGAGCGCTCGTCCACCCGGTAATTCGGTGTGAGGCCGAACCGCGCGTGCGCCCATTCCTGCAATTCCGTCTTGGCGTCGCGCCGCGCGCCCTCGGCCCGCGCCGCCCTGCCCTCCCAGTTGGCGAGGATGAAGCCGCGCGCGGCCTCCAGCCCGCCATCGAGATAGATGGCTGCGATCAGCGATTCCACCACATCGGCCCTGACGTTCAACATGGCCTTGCCGGTGAGCTTCTTGACGTCGGCGCCGGTGCGGATGAAGCGGTGGAGACCGAGATCATCCGAAACAGCCGCACAGCTTTCCGCGCTGACGAGCTGGTTGAGGCGAACGGAGAGCTCCCCCTCCTTGGCATCGCGGAAGGTGCGAAACAGCATCTCGGCCACGCACAGGCCGAGAACGCGGTCGCCGAGAAACTCCAGCCGCTCGTAGTTGCTGCCCTTGCCGGGCCGCGCACTTGCATGCGTGATCGCCCGGTCGAGGCGATCCTTGTCGGTGAAGACGTAGCCGATCAGCTCTTCGAGGGCCTTGCGGTTGACGTCGTTCAACGGAATGGCGCCCTTCATTCAACGACCTTGAAGAGGCGGTCCCAACGCAGGTTCGCCGGCCATTTCCAGATTTCGCTGAAGGACGTGTCGTGGCCCAGCGAGAAGAAGATCAGGCTGGCGCGGCCGATGAGGTTCTCGGCGGGCACGAAACCGACGTCGAAACGGCTGTCGGCGGAGTTGTCGCGGTTGTCGCCCATCATGAAATAATGGCCTTCGGGCACGATGAACTCGCGCGTGTTGTCGCCGACGGTGCCCGGACGGGTGTCCAGCGTGTCGTAGGAGACGCCCGTATCGAGCGTCTCGCGGAACATCGGGATGTTCTCGCCGGTATCGTACTGGTCATCGGCGCGGAAGAAGCCGTCCTGCTGGCGCTCGACGGGCTTGTCGTTGATGTAGAGAATGCTGTCGCGCACCTGCACGCGGTCGCCCGGCAGGCCGACGAGACGCTTGATGTAGTCGATATCGGGGTTCGGCGGGAAGCGGAACACGACGATGTCGCCGCGCTTGGGCTCGCTCGCGAAGATGCGGCCCGAGAACAGGTTCGGCGAGAAGGGCAGCGAATATTTCGAATAGCCGTAGGAGAACTTGTTGACGAACAGGTAGTCGCCGACCAGCAGCGTCGGCATCATCGAGCCGGACGGAATGGTGAAGGGCTGGAAAAGCACGGTGCGGATCACGACGGCGAGCAGCAGCGCCTGGATGATGACCTTGACGTTTTCCCACAGGCCGCCTTCGGCCTTCTCAGTCTTCTCTGCCACGCCCGACTTGTCCTTATTTGCTAACATGAAGCCCTCTATAGAGGAAAGGTTGTCCGTTGGAAATCACATCGGTCAAAAAGACGCGGAACCTCACAAGGCCGGCGTCCCGGCGGGCAGCGCCTCGATGATCACGAAAGCCTGCGCCAGCGGAAAGTCGTCGGTGATGGTGAGGTGGATCCGCGCCTCGTGACCGGCCGGCAGCATCCACTTCAACCTTTCGAGCGCGCCGCCGGTGAGATGCATGGTCGGCTTGCCTCCGGGCAGATTTATGACGCCCATGTCCTTCCAGAAGACACCCTGCGCCAGACCCGTGCCGAGCGCCTTGGAACAGGCCTCCTTGGCGGCGAAGCGCTTGGCATAGGAGGCCGCGCGGTTCTTGCGCCCGTCGGACTTGGCCTGCTCGATCTGCGTGAAGCAGCGCTCGGTGAAGCGCGCGCCAAAACGCTCCAGCGACTTCTCCACCCGACGGATGTCGATGAGGTCGCTGCCGATGCCGATGATCATGAGGACAGGTCTCCGGATGAGAGGGCTGTGGGCGCAAGCCCTGCGCGCAGCGCCAGTCGCGCGCGGCGGCGGGCCTTGAAGGACTGGACGGCAAGGCGCGTCACGCCATAGGCGATGACGGCCGCGAGCAGCCCGAGAACACCGGCGCCGGCCAGCATGGGTTTCAGCACCGGCTGCCAGAGCTCGGAAAACTGAAGATGCTCCAGCCTGTGCAGCAGGTCATGCGTGGTGATGGCCTCCGCGGCCTGGATGCCGAGCAGCGTTTCGCCCGCCCGGAAGGTGGCAAGCGCGATCAGCGGAATGGTCAGGGGATTGGCGACGGTGGTGGCAAGGGCAGCGGCAAGCAGATTGCCGGCCATGAGATAGGCCAGAACCAGCGCCAGGATGACGTGAAACCCGAGCAGCGGCGTGAAGGCGGAGAAGACACCGGCCGCGACACCTGCGGCGACCGCGTGCGGAGACGCCGACAGGCGGATGATGCGCTTCGCGAGATAGCGCGCCGGCCGCGTCAGGCCCTTGCGCGGCCAGAGAAATTCGCGCAAGCGTTCGGCCCGCGAGGCCTTTTTTCGGCGTCTGAACAACATTGCTCAGACATAGCCGATCCGTTGGTGGCATTTCAATGGCGCCCTGACGGCGCCACGGCATGGGCCGCCGCGGCGCACGGGGTGCGCCGCATGGCTGCAGACCTTAGTAGGACTTGCGGAAAAGGCCGCGGTCGATCTGACGCTGGCGGTATTCCAGGTCGATCCGGTCGATGGCGCCGTTGAGATAAGCACTTTCGCGCTCTTCGGTCGACGGAACGCGCAGGGCGCGGGCGATGTTTCTGAACTGCTTCAGCATGGTAAACCTCTTTCGGTTGACCTCCCGAGACAGAAGATAAGTCGAACACCCCTTCGGCACCAGCGCGAGTATACCAACGCAGCCATGCGAATGGCGCATATCGACTGGTCAAAACTTGGGCAATCATGCCTTATTCAAGGCAAAATGCTGAAAATTGCGTTATAGCCCCTACTCAAACACACGGCTGATGGTCGAAACGCACTGCAACTCCTTCAGCTGTCCCATTAGCTGGTTGAGCTGCCGCAGGTCCCAGACCTCGAGGTCGATATGCACCTCGGTGAAATCGGCCGCCACCCTCGCCATGGACATCGAGCGGATGTTGATGTCGCTGGTGGCGATGACCTGCGTGACCTCGGCCAGCGTGCCCGGCTCGTTCAGCGCGTTGATCATGATGCGCGCCATGAAGCGGGTGTTGTTGGCCTCGTCGAGATCCCAGCGCACGTCGATCCAGCGCTCCGGCTCGTCGTCGAACTTCTGCAGGGCCGGCGACTGGATCGGATAGATGGTGATGCCCTTGTCCTTCTCCATGATGCCGACGATGCGGTCGCCGGGAACGGCGCCGCCGGCGGAGAAATGCACCTCGGCATTGCCGGACAGACCGCGGATCGGCAGGGCCTCGGGGCCCGTTTCGCCTTCGCCGTCTTCCAGCGCCGCCTTCGTCTTGCCGGGCAGCTTGAAGACCATGCCGGCGGCGCTGCGCATGTTGAACCAGCCCTCGTCCGTGCTGGGCTTCACGGTGACGCGCTCGTCCTGATAATCCGGGAAGACGGCGCGCAGCACGTCGAGCGAGGAGAGTTCGCCGCGCCCCACCGAGGCGATGGCGTCTTCCACGTCCTTCTGGCCGAGCCGGTGCAGCACGGGCTTCAGGCCGTCGCGTGAAAAGGTCTTGCCGGCGCGATCGAAGGTGCGCTCCAGGATGCGGTAGCCAAGGCCGGAATATTGCTTGCGAATGGCGGCGCGCGTGGCGCGGCGGATGGCCGCGCGCGCCTTGCCGGTCACGACGATCTCCTCCCAGGCGGGCGGCGGGACCTGGATGCCGGAGCGGATGATCTCCACCTCGTCGCCATTATTGAGGCGGGTGACGAGCGGCATGATGCGGCCGTTGATCTTGGCGCCGACGCAGGTATCGCCGATATTGGTGTGCACCGCATAGGCGAAATCGATGGGTGTCGCGCCGCGCGGCAGCGTGATCAGCTGGCCCTTGGGCGTGAAGGTGAACACCTGGTCCTGGAACAGTTCCAGCTTGGTGTGTTCAAGGAACTCCTCCGGGTTGTCGCCTTCGGCAAGCGCCTCGATGGTCCGGCGCAGCAGGGCATAGGCATTGGAGCGCGGCGAGCGCGCGGCCTCCTCGTTGACCGGCTCCTTGTCCTTGTAGAGCGAGTGTGCGGCGATACCGTATTCGGCGATCTCGTGCATGCGCTTGGTGCGGATCTGCAGCTCGATGCGCTGGCGCGACGGCCCGACGATCGTGGTGTGAATCGACTGGTAGTCGTTCTGCTTGGGCGTCGAGATATAGTCCTTGAAGCGGCCCGGCACGACGCGCCAGCGCGTGTGCACGATGCCGAGCGCCGCGTAGCAGGCGGGAATGTCGCCGACGAGGATGCGGAAGGCGTAGACGTCGGACAGTTGCTCGAAGGAGAGCGACTTCGACTGCATCTTGCGGAAGACCGAATAGGGCTTCTTCTGGCGGCCCTTGACGAGGGCATCCGGCAGGCCGTTGACGACGAGCAGTTCGCGCAGCTCCTCCTCGATCTTGCGGATCAGCCCCTCGTTGCGCTGCGACAGCTCCTCCAGCTTGCGCGAGACGGTCTCGTAGGCTTCCGGATTGATATGCCGGAAGGAAAGGTCTTCCAGCTCCTCGCGCATATCCTGCATACCCATGCGGCCGGCGAGCGGCGCATAGATGTCCATCGTCTCCTCGGAGATGCGGGCGCGCTTTTCCGGCGACATGTGCTCGAGCGTGCGCATGTTGTGCAGGCGGTCGGCGAGCTTGACGAGCAGCACGCGCACATCGTCTGAGATGGCGAGCAGGAGCTTGCGCAGGTTTTCCGCCTGCTTGGCCTTCTTGGAAACGAGGTCGAGCTTCTTGATCTTGGTCAGGCCCTCGACGAGGGCGCCGATATCCTCGCCGAACAGTTCGTCGATTTCCGCGCGCGTCGCGCTGGTGTCCTCGATCGTATCGTGCAGGAGGGCGACGGCGATGGTCGATTCGTCGAGCCGCATATCCGTGAGGATGGCGGCGACTTCGAGAGGATGCGAGATGTAGGGATCGCCGCTCGCACGCTTCTGCTGGCCGTGCTTCTGCATGGCGTAGACATAGGCCTTGTTGAGCAGCGCCTCGTTGGCATCGGGCTTGTATTTCTGAACCCGCTCCACGAGTTCATATTGACGCATCATTCTCGGTGGGCTCCCTCCCCGGCTCGTTCAGGCGGGGCAAACAAAAAGTGCGCCCCAAGCTTAGAAGGGGCGCACCGGTATTCACAATAATAAAGGTTTCGGAATGGCTACCGAAATCAGTAATCGTCGCTTTTTTCCGGCGGAACGAGGCCTTCGATGCCGGCGAGCAGCTCTTCTTCCGACATGCGGTCGAAGGCGATCGTCTCGGGCTGGTCGTCGTCCTCGTCGGCGGTCGCCGTCGTGGCATCGTCGGCCAGCAGGCTTGCCGGATCGGGCTCGGGCTCATCGACTTCCACATGCTTCTGCAGCGAGTGGATCAGGTCTTCCTTGAGATCGTCGGGCGACAGGGTCTCGTCGGCGATCTCGCGCAGCGCCACGACGGGGTTCTTGTCGTTGTCGCGATCGATGGTGATGGCCGCACCCTGCGAGATGAGGCGGGCGCGATGGCTTGCCAGGAGAACCAGCTCGAAGCGGTTGTCTACCTTGTCAATGCAATCTTCAACGGTGACACGGGCCATTGCCTGTCCTTTGTGATCGAGAATTTCAGGAGTTTGCATGCCCGATACAGGCAAAGGACGGCAAATTCAAGTTTTTCCTTGCCGGCATCCCCTTTCGCGGCCCCCTTAACGGCCGCTTGTAATTCCCGGTTGAGGTTCCAGACCTCGGAAAAATTGGGGCACGGCACAATGAACGGCCAGGATAACGGCCGGTAAATACTTCCCAATTTGCCTATTGTGAAATGCACGGGCTCCGTGCTTCTCGAAAAAATGCCCCGCAACCCGTGTTTGGTTGGAAATGTCACCAAGCTGCCCTAAATGACAAATACATGAAATATGCATAATGCCACCGGAAAACGCAGCCATGCACGCCGGGCCGGCGTGGCTTACGCATCTTCCGGGCTCTATTTAAGGGAATTTTTGAAATGTTCGACCCGCGCGAGAAAATCGCACTCTTCATCGACGGCGCCAATCTCTATGCCGCTTCCAGAACACTCGGGTTCGACATCGATTATCGGAAACTACTGAAAGCATTCCAGAAACGCGGCTATCTCTTGCGCGCCTATTACTACACGGCACTGATCGAGGACCAGGAATATTCCTCCATCCGCCCGCTGATAGACTGGCTCGACTACAACGGCTACAAGGTCGTTACCAAGCCGGCCAAGGAATTCACCGACTCGCTCGGCCGCCGCAAGATCAAGGGCAACATGGACATCGAACTGGCCATCGACGCGATGGAGCAGTCCGAAACGGTCGACCACCTCGTCATCTTCTCCGGCGATGGCGATTTCACGACGCTGGTCGAAGCGCTCCAGCGCCGCGGCCGCAAGGTCTCCGTCGTCTCCACCATGCAGACCCAGCCGCCGATGATCGCCGACGACCTGCGCCGGCAGGCGGATTACTTCATCGATCTGGGCACGCTGAAGGCCGAAATCGGCCGCGATCCCTCCGAACGTCCCGCCCGCCCGGCGGAAGTGACCGACACGGCCGCCGACTGATATTTGTGAAAGAGCCGTTCGCGCGAAGGGACCGGAAGTGACCGGTTTGCGACGCGTGCCGATGCTGCAACCGGGCCTTTCAACGGTTCGTTAAACATCGAGGAGAATAGCGCGGAACTCCATTAGCATTCCGCAACGTTCTGCTGCTATCAAAATGCGGTCAACACGTCCCGCATTGGAATATCCCGTCATGGTCGACGCAGTATCGCTTTCTGGCAATAGCTACCGGGCGGCAACCCAGGCGCTGGCGCTGCGTCCGGCCGCACCGGCCGGCGAGACCCGTCCCATCGCTCCGGCACCCGCCGTCGCACAGCCGTCCGAGACCGTGGATGACACCGGCTTTCTTTACGCGGCGAACGGCCTTCCAAGCGTTTCGGCGGCATCGGCCGATACGGTCGAGCGCAGTGCGAGCGCCGACACCGCGCGTCATACGCCCGCCCCGCTTGCCATCCAGAGCGCAGACCTCAACGCCTTGATGTCGTCTTTCCTTACGGCGCGCACCGCCGACGATGGAGAGACGTCGCCGCGCACCGTCAACCAGTCGATGATCGCACGGCTCTACAGCCAGTTCTGACGCAGGAAGCGCGAGGCCGTCAGCCGCGATCGCGCAGCAGGCGGCCCTTCTGGCGGTTCCAGTCGCGTTCCTTCTCGCTCTCGCGCTTGTCGTGCAGCTTCTTGCCCTTGGCAAGCGCCAGCTCGAGCTTCGCGCGGCCGCTGTCGTTGAAATAGACCTTCAGCGGCACCAGCGTCATGCCCTCGCGGTTGATCGCGGAGCGCAGGCGATGGATTTCCCGCTTCGACAGCAGCAGCTTGCGGCGGCGGCGGGTCTCGTGGTTGAAGCGGTTCGCCTGCAGGTATTCCGGCAGGTAGGAATTGATCAGCCAGATCTCGCCACCCTCGTCCGACGCGTAGGACTCGGCGATATTCGCCTTGCCCTCGCGCAGGGATTTGACCTCCGTGCCGGTCAGCACGAGGCCGGCCTCGTAGGTATCCACGATCTCGTAGTTGTAGCGGGCCTTGCGGTTCTCCGCGACAATCTTCTTGATCGTTGTCGGACGTGCCTTGGTTGCCATGTCAGTTCAACAGACCGGCATGGCGAAGGGCCGCATCGATAGCGGCCTCCGTTGCCGGCTCCAGGCTGGGAAGAAGGGGCGAGCGGACGGCGCGGTTGCCGCCGCGGATGCGATGCAGGCCGTATTTCGCGCCACAGACGCCCGGCTCCATGAAGATCGCCTTGTGCAGCGGCATCAGCTTGTCCTGATAGCCGAGCGCCTTGGCGTAATCGCCCGAAAGCGTCGCCTCCTGGAACTCCGCACACAGGCGCGGCGCCACATTGGCCGTGACCGAGATACAGCCGACGCCGCCATGCGCGTTGAAGCCGAGCGCGCTTGCGTCCTCGCCCGAGAGCTGGACGAAATCCTTGCCGCAGGCGATGCGCTGCTCGGAGACACGCTCGATCTTGCCGGTGGCATCCTTGACGCCGATGATCGAGGGATGCGCCTTGTGCAGCGCGCCCATCGTATCCGGCGTCATGTCCACGACCGAACGGCCGGGAATGTTGTAGATCACGATCGGCAGCGCCACGCTTTCCGCAATGGCGGAAAAATGCGCGAACAGGCCCTTCTGCGTCGGCCTGTTATAATAAGGCGTGACGACGAGGATCGCATCCGCGCCTGCCTTCTCGGCATGGCGGGCCAGATCGATCGCTTCCTTGGTGTTGTTCGAGCCCGCGCCGGCGATGACGGGAACGCGGCCCTTGGCAACCTCGATGCAGAGTTCAACCACCCGTTTGTGCTCGTCATGCGACAGCGTCGGCGATTCGCCCGTGGTGCCGACGGGGACGAGGCCGTGGCTGCCCTCACCGATCTGCCATTCGACATGGGCGGCGAATGCGGCCTCATCGACGGCACCGGCATCGGTGAAGGGGGTGACGAGAGCGGGAATGGATCCCTTGAACATCGAGAACTCCTAGGACCAGAGCCGCCCGAGGGCTTACATGCTTTGGCCGTATTCCGTGGTTAAAAACGAACGCACAATAGTCATGTGACAGTCATGCGGCAAGCGGCGTGAGAGGCGTTTTTCGTGCGCGATCAAGGCGAAAGTGCCGCAACGACGCGAATATCCGCGTCGTTCGGCCCGTCGTGTGAAGCATGGGCCTTCACGGCTTGGTGACCGGGGCGGTTAAGCATTCGTTAAGACAACAAAGGGTTAATGATTGTCGAGGATCAGGCGCAATATGAGCATCGTCGCCTGCCAGGCATCCGGGACGTGAGATGATCTCAAAACGCAATCTTGCCCTTTGCGCGCTGCTGCTGGCCGGCGTGGCCGGTCTTTCCCTTCGCCCCTCCCCTGTGGAAGCGGAAAGTGTCGCGACGCCCACGATCAAACCGCTCGGTTTCGCGGCCGAGATGCCGTCGAAGGACATCATCACCAACGCCATTCCGCGCGGCGATGCCCTGCCGCAGGTGAACCCCGCGCTCAAGGCCGGGCTGGACGCGCTCTCCAACCGGGATGCGGCGGCCGCGATGGTCGCGCGCGATCGCCTTCCGAAAGACAGCCTCGACCGCCATATCCTGACATGGGCCATCGCCGTCTCCGGCCAGCGCGGCGTGCCATCCTGGGAGATCGCCGAGGCGCAGCGCGAGCTGAAGGGCTGGCCCGGGCTGAAGGCGCTGCGCGGCCATTCCGAACGGGCGCTCGCCCGCGAAAACCCGCCGACATCAGATGTGCTCGCCGCCTTCGGCACCACCCGCCCCGAAACGGCGGAAGGCGCCATGGTGCTTGCACGCGCCCTCATCGCGACGGGCGATACGGCCCGTGCCACGGACGTGCTGCGCACCTTCTGGCACAAGGAGGCGATGAACACGGATCTCGAAACGCAGGTTCTCGGTGAATTCGGCTCGCTTCTCACCATCGCGGACCACCGTGCGCGCATGGAGATGCTGCTCTACCGGGACCGCGCCGACCAGGCCCAGCGTTTCGGCGATCTCGGCCAGGCGCAGTCGCTTTACCGCGCCTGGGCCGCCGTCATCCGCAAGAGCAAGAATACGGCCGCCCTGATTAAGGCCGTGGACGCCCGCTGGCAGAACAATCCCGCCTATACCTACCTGCGCATCCGCAACCTGCGCAACAACGAGGAATACCGCGCCGCCGGCAAGCTGTTCTCCGCCATGCCGGAAGACCCCGCACGGCTCGTCAATCCGGGCGCCTGGTGGAACGAGCAGCGCATCGTCAGCCGCGGCCTTGCCGATCTCGGCGATTATCGCGATGCCTACCGGGTTGCCGCCCATCATGGCGCGGACGATCCCACCGATATCGTCGAGGCGGAATTCCATGCCGGCTGGTATGCGCTACGCGATCTCGGCGATGCGAAGACCGCGCACAAGCATTTCCAGCGCATCCTGCAAGCCTCCGATCGTCCGCTGTCCGTTTCCCGCGCCTGGTATTGGCTCGGCCGTGCGGCGGAAAAGGGCGGCACGGGCGACGCCAAGGATTATTTCGCGAAGGCCGCGGCCTTTCCCGGCACATTCTACGGCCAGCTTGCCGCGGCACGGCTCGGCCGCAAGGCCCTGAACGTCGCCTATCCGAAGCCGACGGCGGAGGAGCGCGCGCGTTTCCACGGGCGTGAGGCGGTTCAGGCCATCGCCCGGCTCCAGGCCGCCGGCCACGGCTGGCGCGGCGACAGCCTCTACCGCGCACTGGCTGCCGAA
The DNA here is from genome assembly GCF_009826875.1 of Shinella sp. AETb1-6. Taxonomy (NCBI): domain Bacteria; kingdom Pseudomonadati; phylum Pseudomonadota; class Alphaproteobacteria; order Hyphomicrobiales; family Rhizobiaceae; genus Shinella; species Shinella sp. AETb1-6. The sequence goes on from NZ_WUMM01000017.1 coordinate 94,075, forward strand.
CTGATGAGCCCCGGCGAACTGGCGCTGCTGGCCGCGCAGGCGGAAAAAGGCGGCAACCACCAGCTTTCACTCCAGATCGGCAAGATCGCCTTCGGCCGCGGCATCGATGTGGCGGCACTGGCCTTCCCGGTGGGTGTCATTCCCGACGGCGCCAACATTTCCGGCTCGGGCAAGGCGCTGGCCTATGCCATCGCGCGCCAGGAAAGCGCCTTCAACCCGGCGGCCGTCTCGCCCGCCAATGCGCAAGGCCTGCTGCAATTGATGCCGGCGACCGCCCAGGGCGTCGCGAAACGCTACGGCCTCGCCTATTCCAAGGAGCGATTGACGACGGACGCCGCCTACAATGCCACGCTCGGCGCGCATTATCTCGGTGAACAGATCAATGATTTCGGCGGCTCCTACGTGCTGACCTTCATCGCCTACAATGCCGGTCCGCGCCGCGTACCGCAGTGGATCGCCCGCTATGGCGACCCGCGCGGCAAGCCGATCGACGAGGTGGTGGACTGGATCGAGCGCATTCCCTTCTCGGAAACGCGTGGCTATGTGCAGCGCGTGATGGAGAACTACCAGGTCTACAAGACGCGGCTTGGCCAGAAGGCCGATATCGAACACGACCTCGTCGCGGGGCGTTAACGGCGCGCCGCGGCACATAATTCCCATGCGAAAGCGCTACGCAACAGCCGCTCTTTTGCCCTAAGCTCTCGCCATCGGACACGAGGGCGCAGCATGGCAAACTTTATCAGCCGCTTCATCACCGCAACGGACGGATTGCAACTCCATGTGCGGGATTATGCGCCGGTGTCAGACGCTGCCGCCCGGCTTCCCGTCGTCTGCCTGCCGGGGCTCAGCCGCAACAGCCGTGACTTTCATCCGTTCGCCTCCCGCCTTTGCGAGGATGCGGCCTCTCCAAGACGCGTGGTCTCCATCGATTATCGCGGCCGGGGCCGCTCGAGCCGCGACCCGGACCCCACACATTATAATGTCGGCGCGGAATGCGCCGATGTGCTGGCCGTCTGCGACGCGCTCGGCATCGCCCAGGCCACCTTCGTCGGGACCTCGCGGGGCGGGTTGATTCTGCATGTCATGGCGGCATTGCAGCCCGATCGGATCGCAGCGGCCGTTCTCAACGACATCGGCCCGGAGATCGAGGCGGAGGGTCTTCGGGACATCCGTGATTACCTCGCACGCCGGGCCGTGTTTGACGATACCGAAGCGGCGACCGACCATCTTGAAGCCGTTCACGGCCCGACCTTCCCGGCCCTCACCCGGCAGGACTGGCTGGATATGGCAGACGCCATCTATGTCGAGGAGAATGGCAGGCTGGTCTCAGACCACGACCCGGCCCTGGTAGCACCCTTGCTCACAATGGATTTCACCCAGCCCCTGCCGACGCTCTGGCCGCAATATGCCCTGCTCGCCCAAAAGCCTCTGCTCGTTGTGCGCGGCGAGTATTCCAAACTGTTTTCAGAGAAGACGTTGGCGCGGATGAAGGCGCAGGGGCCGAATGTCGAAACCACGATTGCGAAAGGCCAGGGCCACGCGCCGCTTTTGCATCATCCGGATTTGTTCGAACGGGTAAAGGGATTTCTCGACGGGCACTAACGTGCCGCGATCATGAAACGCTATACGGCTTAAGACCGCAAAAACGAAAACCCGCAGCCTCAGAGAGGCTGCGGGTCTATTCCTAGCTCAACTTCAGATTAGAAGTTGCGCTGCAGACGGAGGAAGCCAGAGACGAAGTCGTCGCTGTTGTCCGGATCCGTGTAGTTGACGGTCGCCTTGAGGTTGAGGTTGTCAACGATAGCGTAGTCAACCGTCAGGCCAACGCGCCATGCGTCGTTGCCGTCGACGAGCAGGTAGTCACCGAAGTACTGGGCACCGGGGGTGATCGTCAGCTTTTCAGTTGCCTTGAACGAGTAGTCTGCAGCAACGCTCCATTCAGAGGCGTTGTAGTAGACGTTGTAGCCGCTGGCATACAGACCCATGATTTCGAGCGTGCCCGGACCGACTTCAGCCGACAGCCAAGCGCGGACTGCGCCTTCTTCAGCGGCGTTGTCGTATGCACCGAGCAGTTCGAAGTTCACGCCACCGAGCGTTGCGGCAACCATACCGGAAACGCCGAAGTCGTTGTGAGTATTACCAACGCCAGCGAGTACGTCATAGTAGTTCGGGATTTCGTCGACGCTGAGGCCGGCGCGGAAGGTGCCGCCGTCGTATACGTAACGAACCGAGGTGAAGCGGGTCTTGTAGGAGGCCGTTTCGGTTTCGCCGATCAGGTCGTTATCCCACCAGTTCAGGAAGGTACCGACGCGGAAGCCGCCGAGTTCGATGTAGGCTTCGTCAATGTAGAGATCGCCAGAAGCGCCGGAAGAAGCACCCGGGATCGGGCCGTCTTCGTTGCCAGCTTCGACCTGCAGAGCGATGAAGCTCGTGAGCGTGCCGAGTTCCGTGTCCGACTTGGCGTCGAAGGTTACACGAGCGCGGGTAAAGCTGTTCCAGTCCGAAGCGCCGAATGCGTCACGACCGAAGTCGGTCTGGAAACGGACGTAACCGCCGACCTTGAGGCAGGTTTCGGTGCCCGGGATGTAGAAGA